>CBDTYM010000021.1:0-28718 GCA_965364605.1 uncultured Muriicola sp. | reverse complement strand
TAGTACGAAGCTAGGGGGAGTGGTTCCTCCTCACATGATTTTCACCAGAAAAGAAGACACACCCATGATTTGTCGTGATTTTGGGCGAAGGAGAGCGTATGATCTATCGGGCACGCTCTTACATTGATTTAAGTCATTTTGATTCCGAACAAAGGCCTTTACTTTAAGACCGGAATTAAATCGATGTTTAACCTTAAAAACCATGTTATGACCCTTGTAAAATACAGAAGAAGAAGACCGTTCGGCAACCTTTTGACCCAGGACTTCTTCGATATGGAAGATTTATTTGACAACCGCAAGTGGGTTCAGAATATGCTGCCCGAAGGATTTTGGAATAGCAGAAGATCAGAACCTGCTCTGAATATCAGGGAAACCGATGACCATTTTGAAATTGAATTGGCAGCTCCGGGCTTCACCAAAAAAGACTTTGAAGTGACCATTGAGGATGGATGCCTGAATATCTCTGCAGAAAAATCCAGAAGTGAAGAAGAAAAAGAAGAGGACTATACCCGCAGGGAATTCAGTTATAACGCTTTTGAGCGATCCTTACAACTGCCTGAAAGTGTAAAACAGGAAGCGATTAAAGCTGCTTACAAGGACGGTATATTGAGTTTCAACCTGAAGAAAAAGGAAGAAGCCAAAAAAATGCCGCCTAAAAAGGTTCAAATTGCTTAACGACAAACAACCAATTGCTGATAGTCAGCCCTTCTGATAAGTTGCCTTCTACACCCCAGAATAAAGGAATTGTCAGAGGGGCTTTCTGTGAGATTTATTCCAATAATTTGGCCGGTTCAGAGGAAGTTGACCTATCGCCCCCATACTGAAATGAGTGCTTTCATCACTTCTAGACCTGGACGTCGATACCTGACCTAAATCATTTTTTCCCCTCTAATCAATTGATACATTTACAACTAAACAAGAGAAAATCATTGCAAATCCATATTTCCCTCTCAGATGACAACAATTGATATTCCAGTGATCAGGAATGAAGGAATACCAGTTGGCATTGAGGAACTACAAAGCTCAGCCATGAATGCGGTAAAGGAAGAAGAGAAAAGTATTTTGTTCAAATATCTGGATACGGCTGCTTCCATCTTTTTGGTCATCAACCCTGATCACACCGTAGAACTGGTCAATAGAAAGGGATGCGAAATCCTGGAATACGAAAGTGATGAAATAAAAGGGAAGAACTGGTTTGAGAATTTCATCCCCGAAAAGGACAGAATAGAGTTAAAAAAATTATTTGATGACGTCCTCAATGAAGAAGTGGATGCCCCTGAGTTTTATGAGAATTGGATCCTGGCCAGGGGTCAGAAGCCCAAATTGATCCAATGGCGAAATTCGCTCCTGAAAAACAGGAGGGGAAAAGTACTGGGGCTTATCAGTTCCGGAGTGGACATTACAGAGTTGGCTCAGGGGAAGAAAAAATTGGAGCATTATTCCAAAGATCTTGAACAAAAGGTAAAGAACCGTACTCGGGAACTGCAGAGTACCATCCAAAAATTGGTAGAGACCAACGTGAACCTGGAAGCCCAGATATTAGCCACTGAAAAGGCTGAGGTTAAGTATAGGGAAAGTCAGGTGTTGATCAATGCCATAGCGGAAAATTTCCCTAAAGGTGCCATAGTCGTTTTCAATCGGGATTGTGAGGTCATCTACATAGAAGGTGAGGAGTTAAAGCATTTTGGGCTCAATAGATGTAAAATTCTGGGTTCTTGTGTGGATGATCTGGATTTTTTGCCGGAAGAACAAAAGAGAAAAACAAAAAATGCCATCAGATTAACGCTTCGTGGAAGGTCCATTTCAGACGAACTGGAATTTCAGGGGCAAATCTACACGGTTAATTCTACGCCCCTCTACTCAAAGAGGGATAAGAAAATCACCTCTGCACTGTTGGTATATTTCAACGTATCGGAACAAAAACATCTGCAGCAACAATTGGAGAACGCCCTAATGTCTGAACGCCATCTTAATGAAATGAAATCCCGATTTATCGCGATGGCTTCCCATGAATTCAGAACGCCTTTGAGCGTAATACTTTCCTCGGCAATTCTCATTGGCAGACTAAACGAACCTGGAAAGGAAGATCGAAGACTGAAACACGTAGAACGCATACGGTCTAATGTAAACAACCTGGTAGTTATACTGAATGACTTCCTATCCCTCGATAAGCTTGCTGAAGGCAAGATCAAGGCAGTTCCTATTGAATTTGAACTCATTCAATTTTCAAAGATGGTTCTGAAGGAAATTGATCCTACCAAAAAGCGCGGTCAGGTTATTCACTTTGAGCAGAGTGTTGAGGAGATCCCTGTGTATCTCGACCCTAAATTGCTCAGTCATATTTTAATGAATCTCCTCTCCAATGCCATCAAATATTCAGACGAAGGACAAGATATATACTTCGAGATTTCCCGAAATAAAAAAGAAGCCATAATCTCTATCCGTGATGAAGGCATAGGAATCCCTGAAGAAGATCAGAAACATTTATTTGAGCGTTTTTTCCGCGCTGCAAATTCCATGAATATTCAGGGTACGGGCCTTGGTCTGCATATCGTAAAACAGTATTTGACAATCATGGGGGGCGAGGTCAATTGCGTGAGTACTCTTGACAAAGGCAGTTCCTTTACGCTGAAGTTGCCCTTAAAAATTGAAGCAAATGAAAAAAATATTGATTATTGAAGATAATGAGGACGTTCGGGAGAACCTGGCTGATATTCTGGAATTGTCTAATTATCAAGTGTTTACTGCAGAGGACGGGCAGACTGGGGTGATCAGGGCCAAACAATTCAAACCTGACCTGATCGTCTGTGATATCATGATGCCCGGCATGGATGGTTATGAAGTACTGCACGCTCTGAGTGGGGATCACAGTACAGCTACGATACCCTTTATATTCCTGACAGCCAAGATTGAGCGGGCCGATATCCGATTGGGGATGAACCTGGGGGCCGATGATTACCTGACCAAACCATTTGAAGAAAAAGAGTTGCTCGATGCAGTTTCCTGCCGACTCAAAAAAAGTGAATTCCTGAAAAAGGAAATTTCGAGGAACTTTAAAGGCATTTCCTCATTTATGGAGCATGCCTCAGAATACGCAGACCTCGAGAGTCTTTCCAGGGATCACGAGCTCAAATCTTATCCGAAAAAAGAGATCATTTACTGGGAAGGTGATTATGCCCACTCCCTTTATTTCATCGAGAGCGGCAGTGTGAAGACCTACAAAAGCACAGAGGCCGGGAAGGAATTTGTGACCGGACTTTACGGTCCGGGTGATTTTATTGGGCAGTTATCGCTTTTAAATGAGAAAGGACGCTATGTTGAAAATGCTGTAGTCATGGAGGGTGCGGAACTGGTCGCCATCCCCAAGGAGGATTTTATAAAATTGCTTCATGGCAATCCTGAAATATCCGAAAAGTTTATCTCATTAGTTTCGAACGACCTGATTGATGTGCAACAACATTTAGTAGCCATGGCCTTTACCCCTGTGCGGCAGCGCGCTGCCAGGGCCTTGCTCGAACTTTCTGAAAATTCGGTGATCAGGGAAGCACAAAATGACAGTATGAACATAGCCAGGGAAGACTTCGCCGGCATGATCGGCACCGCCACCGAAACTGCTGTGCGCACCCTTTCAGAATTCAAGGATGAAGGTCTGTTGACCACAGACAGGAGAAGGCGAATAGTCCTCCTGAAAAAAGAAGAATTACGAAGAATTGCAGAGTCTGGCTAGGCTTCGAATGCAGTTATTTGCCAAATACCCCCCGAAGTTTCTTGATAGCGAAAACTAGTAGTAGTTTTTGAAGGGTATTCCCTATATTTTCAATGACCCTCAAAGGATATAAACGAACATTTGAGATCAACTCATTGAATTGCAGTTTGATGCGTTCTGAGCTGATATCGCGTTGAAGCCTGAGAATTCTCAGCTGCTGGTCTATCTCCTCAAAGGTGCTGTATTGTTTGGTGGTCATGGCTCGTCAAAATAATAGGTTGAAAACGTTCTGATGACTGGTCGGCTCAAATGCTTTTTGAAAACAAAAAGCAAAAGAGCTACGAATACATAGAAAGCTGCCACGATCAAGAAACCGACAACATAGCTTCCGTATATTTCTCCCAGGGCAAATGAAACCCCCAGGGAAACAAAAAATAAGACGAACACAATACTCAGGCCTACGAGCAACGATTGAAGTGTAGTGGTCAAAAGTCGCGTTAGAATCTTAAAGATTTTAAGCTGAATATATTCTTCGCTATACGAAAAATAGGACCTCATGTCGGTCTGGGCCTCGATGAGGTCCTTTTTGAGTTCGTCGATTTTCATGCCATTAATTTTGAAGCTGGGCATTCTTCTTTTTAAGCTGCTCAAGCTTGTGTTCTAAAGTAGCGATGATGTCATCTGCTTTGTAGCTCATCATGGAGATGGCTTCGTCGAGTTTTCTGTCAAAATCATCTTTTTTCTCTTTGGCCGTTTTCGTGAGTTCATCCTTGGCGTGGGAGACTCTATCGGCGATGTCATGACTTGTGTCTTCTACTTTTTCTTTGATCTTACGTCTGGTCTCACTTCCTTTATCGGGAGCAAAAAGGATCCCGATCCCGGCACCAACGGCTGCTCCGGAAAACAAGGCTAGCAGAATATTTCCACTGTTGCTTTTCATGATTACATTTTTTAAGTTATTAATGCTTTTAATTATCAATTTAAAAATACCCTGAAGGGGGATTTCACGAAATGATTTGGGTCAATTGAAGGAGAAAAACTGGCGAGAATCAGGACTCCTATAAAAAGTGTGAAGGGCAATGGACCAGGGGATATTTACCATTGATAAATTCAGGGATTTAAAGGCCGTGGATAAACGGTTTTGTCCTTAAAATATCCCCGCATACGGCTATCCCGTTGGCACAAAAAAAACAGGAGGCCGAAACCTCCTGTTTCCTGTCAAGGATTCAAATTCATCGGCACTCTCCATCGATCCTTTATGCCTTTTTATTGCTAAAAAGACGTAGAGGCTGATTTTGCTGCCAATTGCATTTCCTCCTTCACGATGATCCGTAAACCTTTCGGTGCACAAATCAAAGCTATATGTATTGTCAAAGAAACCGGAACACCTAGATGTCCCGGTTTCAAAGAAGGTATTGCATATGCCTCTTACGCTTACGGTGTTCTACTCAAAATACCTATTGCTAGACAAACTGGCAAACCACCGGGTTTTAAGGCCTTTGCCTTACCTTCTCTGGTTTTTCACCGTATTGCTACGGTAAAACACCTGTACCTTTAATCTGTTTTCAATGAACTTTCTCCTCTTAAACCAATACGACAATATACGATGGTAATTCCTGGATTAAAATGATCCAGGTCAATTGGAATACGTTTATTTTGATCGTCCGGACCATAGAATTCACTGTCAGGATCTCACGCAGGTGGCATAACGTAGAGATGAGGAAGCCTCCATTAAGACTAGCGATTTCCTGAAAACAGGTTGAGAACAGTAAGTGATCTACATCATTTTTAAGGTCACGTTTAAACGCCATTTTTGTACCCGAACAGACAATTACAGCCCTATGGAACCAAAAACAAAAAAACCGAAAACAGAACCCCTTATAGGTGCCAGTTTGGAAATGCTGCACCGGGAAAGCAGGTCATGGCAAGATACCGTAGCCTTCTGGAAGGACGAGACCCAATTTTTTGCAAATCTATTGGCCAATAAGCGAGCAGAAAATTCAGAGTACGGAAGGGTCCTCCAGAATATGGACAAAGTTCACGAGACCCTTTTTGAGTATCTGGCGGAAGACATAGTAGAACACGGAGAAAATCTGGCAGAACTGATGAAAGGTGAAAAAAGGTTTTCCGATAATGAGTTTCGCGAACATCACCGGAAACTAAGACACAGGATGGAAGTCTTTACAAAGGACTTCAACGATTTCAAAAGAATGGTCTTCGGGTATGCCAGGAAGATTTGAATGTAGAGATTCCCAAACCCTCTATACGGAGCCTTCTTCTTCGAATTTTTTCTTGATGGAAGCTAAGAGGTCTTCCAGGTCTGAGGGTTTGATAATGTAGTCATAAGCACCTGATTCCAAAATTCTCGAGATCTCTTTCTTTTCACTTTTGGCACTGTAAATAATCACGGGAATGTTCTTGAGGTCTTCATGAGCGGCCATCCGGTTCATGAGTTCAAGGCCACCCATTTCAGGCATAAGAAGGTCGCATATCACCAGATCCGGCATGGAACTGCATATTTTTTCGTACCCTTCCTTTCCATCGATGGCCGTCAGAGCCTCATACCCCTCCATCTCCAAAAACTCAGCGGTATTTTCGAGTAGCATGCGATTATCCTCAATAATAAGTATGGTGGGCATGAAGCGAATGTAATAGAGCTTATACATACTAAATTTACTCATTCTCTCTCAAAGAACATAGCGTATCAACTTAGATCATTGTAGTCCGTTGCAGTACCCTGAAATTCAGCGGAGATCTACTCAATTGAAGTATAGATAACTGACCCAGATCATTGGACAAAGATCCGATCGCCTGTAGATTGCGATCAGATACTTTAAAGATGAAAAAGACAAAACTCTGGTCATTTCTAGTAATCATTCTGATGGCCGCGTCGAGTTGCGGCCCTGTCGTGATCACCTCCAGGATAGGGAATCCGCCTCCTCCATGGTTTTACCCAAATCGACTGGAAGTGGTCCGCTACGTTTATTTTCCAGACCTGAATATGTATTACGACCTCTCGACAAGGGTCTATATTTATCTCGATGGTGGTGTCTGGGTAAGAAGAAATGTCTTACCGCCCAGGTATCGGAGGATTGATCTGCGAAGGTCGAGGTATGAGCGGATCAGAAATTTTGACGAGGACGATATACGAAGGTACCACGATCAGAACAACCTCAACAGGGGAAGGAGTAACAGGTCAGTAAGGCGTGGCAACTAGCCCCGTCAGGAAAAAAAGATAACCGGTCTCTAAGATGCAAGCCGGATTTTGGATTCGCTCCGGAACTATGGTATTAAAAATTTAGAAAGCAACCAGATGCCTTTTTGTGGTCTGGAAGATGTCAATGAAATTCGATTTCCCTGGACTGTTTCCGGAGAAGTGATTTTTCTGACCCTAATAGTTTACAAATGATGAGTGTTCATTTCGATGTACATACTGCAGATGTGGCCATGCGTGTAAAGGCCAAAACCCTGCCGCGACTCTTTCAAAGGGCCCTGAAGGGAATGAACAGTATCCTCAAAGATGGATTTTGCGAAAGGTTCGATCACGCGGACTGTGTCATGAGGGTGGAGGTGACGGGGCCTGACAATACAAGTCTGCTGATCAATTTTTTGTCTGAAGCTCTCGCCTTGACTTACGTGCAAAAATCCATATTCTGCTATGTCTATTTCTGGGAATTTTCCGGGAACCATCTGGTGGCCTTTCTCTTTGGATCCTGGTTCTCCAGCTTTGACGAGGAAATCAGCTCGGTCACTTGCCATGAAGCCGATATCAGGCGAAATGACAAGGGACAATGGGAAACCGCCATAATCTTTGATGTTTAGATAAAAGAGTCCACCCGGGAGATCTTTTCAAAGGGCAGGCTGGTTTTCGGGAAACACCTATGAGCTTTAAGCCAGAAATAGTCGCTTCCAAAGATGAGTGCCTTTGAAACTCCCCCAAAGAAATTGGAAAAGCTCCATCTTTTGCCGGCTGATCAGGGGGTAACCCCTCTCAACCGATTAAGGATGTCGATCGTATCTTCATCTGAAATCTGTGGGAAATCGTGATAAAATTGTCCAACTGCCCTGAAATATAAGGGTATTTCCACACAGAAGATCTCCACGTCGGGTTTTGCGTTTTGGATCTTTCTCAGGGCCGATTCAGATGCCACCGGCAAACCCACCACTATCTTTCTGGGCTTCTGCTCCTCGACCAGGGAAATCGTGACTAAAATAGTATTCCCTGTGGCGACCCCATCGTCAATGATGACCGCTGTCTTATCTTTTAGATCCACAGGTTCTGCATCCTGATAGTACCGATCGTATCGTTTTTTGAGGATTTTTCGTATCCTGGCTGTTTCTTCTTCGATAAAAGCTTTTGTAATGCCTGTAGCATCCGTCAATATCCGGTTGTTTAAGGTGACTGCCCCAATGGCGTACTCCCTGTTGTAAGGGTGACCGATTTTTTTGGAAAGTACCACATCGAGGGGGGCATTCAATGTTTTGGAAACGACAGCCGCCACCGGCACACCACCCCGGGGTACGGCCAGGATCACAAGGTCCTGACCTTTGTATCCCATCAATTTCCCTGACAATTGCTTTCCTGCGTCTTCTCTGTTTTTAAACATGATCGATACTTTTTGGGTCGAGCCATTTTGTGAACCATGCTCACAAGCTCTGTAATTGACTAGCAGTATGGATTCCTCCTGTTTATCGGTCAAAGTTAGTCGGAGCTCCAAAACCCCGAAATGACCATCGTCAAGGACTCTGTGATCAGCGATGATAAAAGTCATTTCAAAAGCCCGCCCATTCCAGTACATTTATTTCTGGTTCGGTAGCTGTTCCCCGAACGCAATAACAGGATGCACGTGTTAAATAAAGATTTCGAATCGGCAGTAGTTATCGCAGTATTCGGACTTCCCGGTTCCGGAAAGAGTTATTTTGCAGAACGACTTGCCAATATCCTTGGGGGTGAATACATCAGCAGTGACAGGTTGCGGAGGGAAATGTTCGCGGATCGACATTATACACCAGAAGAAAAGGCCAGGGTATACAGGGAGATGATTCGAAAAATGCAGGATGCCATTCGCCTGAAGAAGAACGCAGTCCTGGACGCTACCTTCCATAAAAGGGATGCCAGGGATTTGATCACATCAGGGACGGAGCAAAATGTATTTTTTATCGAGATAAGGGCTGATGAGGCCACCATAGAGCAGCGGTTAAAGGAGGATCGTCCGTACAGCGAAGCCGACTTTGGGGTTTATCAACTCGTTAAGAACGAATGGGAACCCATGGAGGAAGACCATTTGGTCCTCCTGTCTGCTGATGAAAATGTAGAAACCATGCTGTCAAAAGCCGTTCAATATCTCAAGGATGAAACAGGAACAGATTGAGGCATTGATCTCCAGGGGAGAATTTCCTGAAACGACTGAGGACAGGGAATTGATCGAGACCCATATCTCATGGGTGGTCCTTTGCGACCAATTTGTCTACAAGATCAAAAAACCGATGAAATATTCCTTCCTGGATTTTTCGACTCCTGAGTTGAGAAAATACTTCTGTGAACGGGAACTGATCTTGAACAGACGGATGTCCGATGATCTCTATCTGGAGGTTTTACCGGTTGTGGAATTCAATGGAACATTCGGCATCGGAGGGAAAAAGGGGAGGGTAGTGGACTACGCCCTTAAAATGCGCAAACTGGACCCCCAAAGACAAATGGATGTGCTCATTTCTGATAACAGGGTCAGCGAGGAGGATATTGAGAATCTGGCCCGTCGAATAGCAGAATTTCATCAAAGCGCCCAGATCATCGACGGCAAAAATGTGTTGCATGTTCAGGAATTGTTTGAGGACCTCAATTCAGTAAAGGCCTTTCTAAGTGAGCATCTCGGGATATTCAGCGGTAAACAGATCGAACGCGCCATAGATATTTCTAACGCGTTTTTAAAGAAAAACGAGGAACTGATGCTTGGAAGATTAGAATCCGGATTTTACAGGGACTGCCACGGCGACCTGCACACTCGGAATATCTTTTTGCTGCCATACCCCCAACCCTTTGACTGCCTGGAATTCAACAGTGATTTACGGGAGATGGATGTCCTTGATGAGGTGGCCTTTCTCTGTATGGACCTGGATTCTTTGCATAGGGAGGACCTTTCTGTATTGTTTATCAAGTGGTACAACCGCTTCTTTCCTGCCATCAGGGCCGATCAGGAGGAACGACTATTCAGGTATTACAAAGGCTACCGTGCGAACGTAAGGGCCAAGGTCAACGCCCTCCGGGCAAAGAGTGCCACGGATGATCCTTCGAGGACCACCGCCCTGGATGAGGTTAAGAGATATTTATCCATGATGAGCAAATACCTGGACACCCTCCATACATAAGAATAATGAACATCTTTCAGACAAGGTTAGCAACCATAATCGCTAAATTGTAGGGTAAAAATCGGGGACAAAAATTATTCTTTGCGGGTTGCCGACCAGTCTTTGCACGACTTTGAGGAAAGGTTTGAGAAAGGGGTAAAGATTCCGAATACTGCGAAGGTGGTCAGGGATGATTGTTCCTTTCCAGTTTCCGCTGTTCCCTTTCGAGCTTTCTGAAATAGCCCCTGGTCAGAAAGTTGTGTTTTAGTGCCTCCATGTTTTCATTAAACTTTACCGTACCCTCTTCAATACTATTCATGGTCCGTTCCAATTGGTCAACCACGGTTGTATCTCTGGAAAGGTAATTCAGCAGGCCGTCTTTATCCCTGATATCCCCTACGACCGAACTCAGATCTTGTGTCATCTTATTGATCTCTACACTGGATGCTTCCAGATTTTCAATAATATTCCGCATTTTTCCCGCCGCCAGTGTGTCATTGAGCAGCACTCCTGCGGTACTTTCCTCAAAATCTATTTTGTCGAGGGTCTCGTTGAGTTGAGAAATAGCCGTATTGGCCCTGCTGCTCACCAACCTCAGATTAGCGATAGTTTGTTCAAGATTATTGGCCATTACCGTGTCATTCAGCAACCTGCCCAGGGTTCCTTCACCATGGATCAGGGATTGGGTCACCTGCAAGAGGTCTGCGGTGAGTAAGGCTGCATTTTCATTTGTCACGTTCAGAGTACTCAACATGTCCTGTGTGGCTATCTTACTGTAGGATTCCAATTCATCACCTTCCTGGACCAACGGCGCATCACCTGTACCCGGTACGATATTGACCAGCATGCTGCCAACAAGACCGTCGGAACCGATCATGGCAACGGCATCTTTTTTTATATGCTGCTGCATCTTTTCCTCAATAATCATAAAAACCTCAATGGTCGTATCATTGATCATCTCAATTTTGTTTACCGTGCCGACATTGATTCCGGAGAAGCGAACATTATTACCATTTTGCAGGCCGTTTGCATTTTTAAAGATGGCACTAATGGTAAAGTTCCTGGTAAACATATTTTGTCTGTTGCCGATAAGATAGGCGGCAATGATCAGCAAAAGGGTTCCCAAAACCACAAAAATGCCCAATTTCAGATTTTCTAATGTCGTCTTTGCCATGGTTCTATTTTTTAAAGAATGCTTCCACCTTCGGATCCCTGGAGGCCGTCAGTTCAGCATAGGTGCCTTCTGCATAATTGATTCCATCGACCAGGAGTATAATGCGCTCCGAAATGACACGGGCACAATCCACATCGTGGGTGATGATCAAAGCAGAAGTACCGTATTTTTTTTGGATGGTACGCATCAATTCGATGATCTCTTTGGATGTGATCGGATCCAGGCCGCTGGTGGGCTCATCATACAGAATGACCTTTGGTTTCAAGATGATGGTTCTTGCCAAAGCGACCCTCCTTTTCATGCCCCCTGAAAGTTCCGCAGGCATCAATTCTGTAGTATGTGCCAACCCCACATTCTTCAATGCTTCTATGACCAGTTCTCCGGTATCGTTTACCCGGCCTAACTTCTCCCTGTGTCTGCGCATCGGGAATTCCAGATTCTCCCTGACGGTCATCGAATCGTATAGCGCACTTCCCTGGAACAGAAATCCGATATCAGAACGCAGTCTGTCCAGGTCCTTTTGATTTAAGGTACTGATCTCCTGCCCCAATACCTCTACGTACCCACTATCCGGAATCATCAGACCCACCAAACATTTGATCATGACCGATTTGCCGGAACCCGACTTACCCATGACCACCAGATTTTCGCCTTTGCGCAGGGTCATATTAAAGCCGTTCAAGACGTGGTTGTCGCCAAAACTTTTACGCAGGTCCCTGATTTTGATGACCACATCCCTTCCATCCAAAGAAGTGTTGCCTACAGCTATTTTGTCCTGGGTATTCATCATAATTCATAAAATATATCCGAAACGAAGACCGCGATAAAATCTACGATAAACAAAAGAAGGGATGCCGTCACCACGGCCGTGTTAGCAGCCACCCCGACTCCCGCAGTTCCTTTCTTGCTGAAATAACCCTTATAACATCCTACCAATCCGATCACAAAACCAAAAAAAAAGGACTTTACCGTCGCGGGAATAAGATCCCCGAAGGACAGGGCATCGAAAACCGTGTTGAAATAAAGTTGGAAGGAGACGTTTCCCTTGAGGTTTTCAACCAGTGCAGAGCCGTACAGAGCTATTAAATCCCCAAAAACGACCAGTAGCGGCAGCATCAGTGTCGTTGCGAGAATTCTTGTGACGACCAGATAATTAAAGGGATTCGTGCCAGAGACTTCCATAGCGTCAATCTGTTCGGTAACCCTCATGGATCCCAGTTCGGCCCCGATACCCGATGCGATCCTGCCTGCGCAGATCAAGGCTGTGATCACCGGGCCTACCTCCCGTACAATGGAGATCCCAACCATGTTGGGCATCCATGAGACCGCGCCGAATTCAATAAGGGTAGGTCTTGACTGCAATGTCAGGACCAGCCCGATGATAAAACCGGTCAACCCTACCAGGAACAAAGAACGAACTCCCATTTGATAGCACTGGCGAAGGAGTTCTTTGAATTCAAAAGGAGGTTTGACTACCTCCCTGAAAAATCGGCCGGCAAAATAGGACATGTCCCCTATCTCGATAAAGAACAATTTCGTTTTGTCTATTGTCTGCGTTGCTAATGACATTTGACAGGGTATTTCCAGCCTGTTAAAATTAAGAGAGTCGCTTGAGCTAAAAAATGACCACGGTCATGTAAAATACTTGCTCCTAAGGGATCCAGACAGCAATTTGAACAAGTGAAAGCACAGCATTTAGTAATCGAAGACTACCGTGGTAACATGTCCAGGAAAGGATGGTCGAAAAAAGTCAGATCTCTCATTTAAAAACAAAAACCATTCGTCAGAATATATCGGATTCCTTGGAGGCTCACTCATCAGGGAGTGCCATCGACCTCCAATACTCCCTCCTAGACTGTCAAGAAGAATCCCTTCATCATCCCTTGTGAGGACATTTGCCGGTAGGGCAAAATCCATGGGTAATTGACACTTTTTTCAATACTGATTAAGGCAAAGTACATGGATGTTCAACAGAAATCACAAATTTTTATACCCTTATATTGAACTTCTTAAAATTTTCTTAAATTCCCGGAATTAACAAACTAATTCTTACTCTTATGAAGCACTCTATGTGGAAGCGGATGGCCTTTGTAGCCGGCGCTGGAATGGTGATGTTCTCCTGTTCGGATGACGCACTAAATCAGGACGAAAACTTCGAACTGCAAAATTCACTGCAGGAAATTGAAGAACCTGCCGTCTTCAACCAGGGCAGTTATGTCATCGAAGGATCGTATATCGTGGTCTTTGACCGCAAGGTCACAGGCGACGTCGGCGCGAGGTTTGGCAATGATCACAAAGCCGCAAACAACGCTGTACGCGAAATGGCGACCAAGATCCTGGGCGGATTGTCCCTGAAAGAGGATGCCATTGAGCACGTCTTCAGCAAGGCTCTTACTGGGGTCTCCGTAAAAATGAGTGCTGAAAAGGCTGCCGAACTGGAAGCCGACGACCGGGTAGCCTATGTAGAAAGGGACCAGATGTTCACCCTGGCACCACCTCCCGGGAAAGGTCCCGGAGGCGGGGGAGGTGGAGGCGGTTCTACCGGAGAGGAAACTCCCTGGGGAATTGCCAGAGTCAATGGCGGAACCACCTATACAGGCAGTGCTGTAGCCTGGATCATCGATTCCGGGATAGACGCGAGCCACGAGGACCTGAACGTGGATGTTAGCCGTGGCTTTAATGCCTTTAACAAAGGCAAGGATTCCGACCTGTCTGCGGACGGTAACGGGCACGGAACACATGTTGCCGGCACCGTTGCAGCCATAGACAATGAGGTTGGGGTTATCGGCGTGGCCGCTGGAGCTACAGTGATTCCGGTCAAGGTACTGGACTCCAGGGGTAGCGGCTCTTACAGTGGGGTTATCGCCGGTATCGATCACGTGGCTGCTAACGGCAGCAATGGTGACGTGGCGAACATGAGCCTTGGCGGTGGTTTTTCACAGGCCGTCAATGACGCTGTCATTGCAGCCGCAGGCACCGGGGTCAATTTTGCCCTCGCAGCTGGAAATGAAAGTACCGATGCGGCCACAAAATCTCCCGCTTCGGCGAACGGCCCCAACATTTACACGATCTCGGCCATGTCTCAGGGAGACGTCTGGGCTTCGTTCTCCAACTACGGCAACCCGCCTGTAGACTATTGCGAGCCCGGGGTGGCTATCAAATCTACATGGAAAGGAGGCGGATACAATACGATCAGCGGTACTTCCATGGCCTCTCCACACGCCGCAGGGATTTTGCTGTTGGGCAATATCGGAAATGGGGGAACAGTCAATGGCGATCCGGACGGAAATGCTGATACCATCGGTGTGAACTAAAAAACATTGACAACCAATTAGAGAAAGGCTCCTGAAAAGGGGCCTTTTTTATGGTATTTGGTCTTCTCCCTTTGACTCCTGATCCACAGAATTTTCCCAGGTACTCTCTGAGTTTCTCTTAGCTATTTCCTGTTCCGCAACCAGAAGTTGTTCTTCCTCGGCCAGGTCCAGCAGGGTTTTAGTCTTTCTCTTGTCCCTGATCATCGCCCAGGTCATGATCAGACTGGTGCCGATGATCACAAAAAGCAGGATGCCGGGCTCAAAGGTTGCCACCTGGGCTTCTGCCGGGATAGCGTAGAAAAGCAGGACGGTGATCAGTCCCCTGGGCGCTATGAATAACTGGGGCAGGATGTCGCTCCCGTAGAATGTCCTCAGGAGTACGAACCGGATGAGGTAGACGGAGACGATGATCAGCAGACTGATCAGGGCAACGGTCAGGCTGAACAGGGATGCAATGGCGATCGTCAGCCCGAAGATCACAAAGAAAAAAGTGCGGACCACAAAGGCCGTTTCGAGGGTCACGATATGGAGCTCGTGATAGATGCGGTGGGCCTTTTCTTCATCCAGCAGATCGGCGAGCCTTCCCCTGAAGAACAGTTTCATGTTGGCGATCACCAGGCCAAAGATCAGAATGATTAGCAGGGAAGAAAGGTGCAGCTGTTTCCCGATGGCATAGAGCAACAGGAGGACAGCAATGAGAAGAAAGAGCTTGGCCTGGCTCTTGATCTCCTGGAAGATCAGGATGATGGCGTAGCTCGCCACAACAGAAAGCACGATCGTAAGTACGATATTGATAGCGAAGCCACCCATGCCTCCCTGGGAAGCAGGGTTCAGTTCCCCTACCAGGAAATAGAACATCATGATCCCCATGATATCGGAAAAGGTGCTCTCGTAGATGTGAAATTCTTTCTTGGCCCCCGGGAGGCCGCTTACACTTGGGATGATGATGGCACTCGAGAGGATGGAAAGGGGCGTGGCGTACAACCAGGCCGACTGCATGCTCATTTCGGGCACGAACTGATAAAGGATGAGGGCCGCTACGTAGGCCGATCCCAGGAGTCCCAGCAGGGCCACTGCCATGGATTTGAGGATGGGGACAAGTTTCTCCCTTTTCAGTTCCAGTTCGAGAGCTGCCTCGAGCACGATCATGATCAGCCCGATGATCCCCAACACCTCAAGGGCAGGAAAGAAGTCGACCTGGTCCGAAGTTAGGTAAGACAGGACGAATTGCAGGATCACCCCAAGGAAGATGAGCAGGAGAACAGAAGGGATGTTCGTCCTTTTCGAAATGCCGTTGAAAATAAAGGAGAGGATGAGGATCACAGAGGCCTCAATGATGAGGTTGTAGGAAGAGAAAATATCCATGCTGATATTTGTCGTTTACGATTGTGCAAAATAAAAGTACGACTAAATCCAGAATGAGGCAGGTATTTGGGTAAGAGCGAGAAAAATACACTCCGCCAAAGTCGGTTTGGATTAATAAAAATTGTGTATCTTTGCGCCACTGAAAGGATAGTAAAGTATTCATGAGGGGACCGTTAAGTCCCCTCTTTTGTTACTCATATCTTATGTTGAAGGAAGAAGTCAAGGCAAGGCTGGATCAGATCTTTAAAGATAATCCCACCCTTTTTCTGATCGATTACACGGTGAGTCCGTCCTCGAACATCAAAGTGGTTATCGACGGGGACCAGGGGGTTTCTCTTGAAGACTGTATGATGGTTAGCCGGGCGATAGAGCACAATCTCGACAGGGAAGCCGCTGATTTTTCGCTCGAAGTGACCTCCCCGGGGGCCACAGAACCCATCTCTATGCCTCGACAGTTCGGGAAGAATATCGGTAGAAAACTGGAAGTTAAAACTTCCGGATCGACCATAACCGGGACCCTGGTCTCCGCCACGCCCGAGGAGATCAGGCTGGAGTGGAAGGCCCGGGAACCCAAACCCATAGGAAAAGGGAAGAGGACGGTTGTCAAAACAGAGACTGTTCCTTTCTCGGAAATAGTTAAAGCGAACGTAGTACTTAAATTTTAATCAGGATCAGCATGGAAAATATCGCATTGATCGAATCGTTCTCGGAATTCAAAGATGACAAGTTCATCGACCGGGTAACCCTTATGGCCATTTTGGAAGACGTATTCCGAAATGCCCTGAAGAAGAAATTTGGATCGGATGACAATTTTGATATCATCATCAATCCGGACAAGGGAGATTTGGAGATATGGAGAAACCGGGTGGTTGTTCCGGACGGGGAGGTGGAAGAGCCCAATGAGCAGATCTCGCTCTCTGAGGCGAGGAAGATAGAGCCCGACTTTGAGGTGGGAGAGGATGTTTCCGAGGAAGTAAAGCTGATCAATCTGGGAAGGCGTGCCATCCTCGCGCTTCGCCAGAACCTGATTTCCAAGATACACGAGCACGACAATACCACCATATACAAACAATTCAAAGATCTCGAAGGAGAGATCTACACCGCCGAGGTGCACCACATCAGGCACAAGGCGATCATCCTCCTGGATGACGAGGGGAACGAGATCATCCTGCCCAAGGACAAACAGATCCCTTCTGATTTCTTCAGGAAGGGAGATAACGTCAGGGGCATCATCGAAAGCGTGGAACTCAAGGGGAACAAACCCATGATCATCATGTCGCGTACCTCTCCCATCTTCCTTGAGCAATTGTTTTTCCAGGAGATCCCGGAGGTTTTTGACGGCCTGATCACCATCAAAAAGGCGGTTCGCATCCCGGGGGAAAAAGCCAAGGTCGCAGTGGACTCCTATGATGACCGTATTGACCCCGTGGGCGCCTGTGTGGGGATGAAAGGATCGCGTATTCACGGTATTGTTCGCGAACTGGGCAATGAGAACATCGATGTGATCAACTGGACCAACAACCCCCAGCTTATGGTTACCCGGGCCCTTAGTCCTGCACGGGTGTCTTCGGTAAAGCTCAACGACGAGAACATGACGGCCCAGGTATACCTGAAGCCCGAGGAAGTCAGTAAGGCCATCGGGCGGGGAGGACACAATATTCGCCTGGCCGGACAACTCACCGGATACGAGATCGACGTCTTCAGGGAAGGCGTGGAAGAGGATGTTGAACTCACGGAGTTCTCAGACGAAATCGAAGGATGGATCATCGAGGAACTGAAGAAGATCGGGCTCGATACTGCCCGTAGTGTCCTGGAACAGGAAGTGAATGATCTGGTGAAACGGACAGACCTGGAAGAGGAGACCATACTCGATGTGATGCGTATCCTCAAGGCAGAGTTTGAAGATTAAGCTATATATTAGCAGCAAATAAAGAGAGTAAACAGTATTTATGGCAGACAACTCAACAATAAGGCTTAACAAAGTTCTGAGAGAACTCAATATCTCCCTTGACAGGGCGGTCGACTATCTCGCCTCTCAGGGGCATAAGATAGACGCACGACCTACCACCAAAATTACGGAGGAGGTACATCAGGTTCTTTTGGACGAATTCCAGACCGATATGAGCAAGAAGGTTGCTTCTATCGAGGTGGGAGAGGAAAAGCGCAAGGAGAAGGAAGCCATAAGACAGCAACTCGAGCAGGAGCAGGAAGAAAAGCGCCTGGCACGAGAAAAGAAGAATGCCGCCTCTGAGGTGGTCAAGGCCAAAGCTGAGCTTTCCGGACCCAAAATGGTCGGTAAGATCGATCTGGATAAGGAGAAGAAAGAGAAAGAAGCAGCAGCAGCAGCCGATGAAAAGACCAAGGCCAAAAAAGAAGCTGCCCCTGCCAAGCCCGTAAAAGCGAAAAAGGAGAAAAAGGCTGAGGAAAAAGCAGAGGAAACCCCTGCGAAAGAAGAGCCGGAAGCCATTGAGACCAAGTATCAGAAACTTTCCGGGCCCAAGATCATGGGCGATAAGATCGACCTCACCAAATTCGAGAAACCCAAGAAGAAAAAAGAATCAGGATCCAAATCAGATTCCAAGGACCGCAAGAAACGAAGAAAACGTATCGTCAGCGACTCAGGTTCCCGCGGCGGAGGCCGAGGCCGCTTCGACGACAGGCGTGGATCGCGTTCAGGAGCTGGAGCTAAGGTAGAGCCCACGGAAGAAGAAGTGCAAAAGCAGGTGCGGGAAACCCTGGAAAAACTGCAGGGAAAATCCAAGAAAGGCAAAGGTGCCAAGTACCGCAGAGACAAAAGGGACATGCACCGCCAGCAGTCCGAGAAGGACATGGAACAACAGGAACTCGAGAACAAGGTACTCAAGGTGACCGAGTTTGTGACGGTAGGGGAAGTGGCTACCATGATGGACGTGCCAACCACCCAGATCATCTCTGCCTGTATGTCTTTGGGGATCATGGTGACCATGAACCAGCGACTCGATGCAGAGACCCTTTCCATCGTGGCTGACGAATTCGGTTATGAAGTGGAATTTGTGACTGCCGATATAGAAGAGGCCATAGAAGAAGAAGTGGATGCACCGGAAGACCTCAAACCGAGGGCACCTATAGTGACGGTCATGGGACACGTAGACCACGGTAAGACCTCCCTTCTGGACTACATACGAAATGAGAACGTGATCGCCGGTGAAAGTGGGGGAATAACCCAGCATATCGGCGCCTACGGGGTAGAACTGGATAACGGTCAGAAGATCACCTTCCTCGATACTCCCGGTCACGAAGCCTTTACGGCCATGCGTGCCAGGGGTGCCCAGGTGACAGACATCGCCATTATCGTGATCGCGGCTGACGATGATATCATGCCTCAGACCAAGGAGGCTATCAGCCACGCTCAGGCAGCCGGTGTTCCTATCGTTTTTGCCATCAACAAGATTGACAGGCCGAACGCCAATCCGGACAAGATCAAGGAAGGACTGGCCGGCATGAACCTCCTGGTAGAAGACTGGGGTGGAAAAATACAGTCACACGACATTTCTGCAAAGACAGGGCAAGGGGTAAAAGAACTCCTGGAAAAAGTACTGCTGGAAGCAGAACTCCTAGAGCTGGAAGCTAATCCGGACAGACTGGCCTCGGGCACAGTGGTGGAAGCCTTCCTGGACAAGGGAAGGGGATATGTGTCCACGGTGCTCGTACTTGCCGGAACCCTGAAAATTGGGGATTACGTGCTTGCAGGTACACATAGCGGTAAGATCAAGGCCATGCAGGATGAAAGGGGCAACAACGTCAAGAAAGCAGGTCCCGCAACACCCATATCCATTCTCGGACTGGACGGAGCACCCCAGGCAGGTGACAAGTTCAACGTCCTGGAAGACGAAAGAGAGGCCAAGCAGATCGCTGCGAAGAGGAGTCAGCTTCTCAGGGAGCAATCGGTCAGGACCCAGAGGCATATCACCCTGGACGAGATCGGAAGACGTATCGCTCTGGGCGACTTCAAAGAACTCAACATTATCCTCAAGGGAGACGTGGATGGTTCCGTGGAAGCTCTTACAGACAGTTTCCAGAAACTATCGACTGATGAGATCCAGGTCAACATCATCCACAAGGGAGTCGGGGCCATCACAGAGTCGGATGTCCTGCTGGCTTCGGCTTCGGACGCCATTGTGATCGGCTTTAACGTGAGGCCTATGGGCAATGCCCGGGATATCGCTGACAAGGAGGAGATCGATATCCGGATCTACTCCATCATTTACGACGCGATCAACGACCTCAAGGATGCGATGGAAGGCATGCTGTCCCCGGAGATCAAAGAGGAGATCACAGGTACTGCGGAAATTCGGGAAACATTCAAGATCTCCAAGGTCGGTACCATCGCAGGATGTATGGTGACCAGCGGAAAGATCTTCAGGAACTCCAACGTACGCCTTATTCGCGACGGAGTGGTCATCTACACGGGAGAACTCGCTTCCCTGAAGCGTTTCAAGGACGATGTAAAAGAGGTTTCCAAAGGATATGACTGCGGTCTGCAGATCAAGAATTACAACGATATCAAGGAGAACGACATCGTTGAGGCCTTCCAGGAAGTAGCCGTCAAAAAGACGCTCTGAGAAGGGATACTAAAATAAAAAACCTGCCATCTGGCAGGTTTTTTTTATATCTGTTAAGCAGTTTTATCAGTTCCCGGACTGGGGCCTGAGGATGATAGACTGCGGGTATTTTTTTCGGACCTCAGCAAAGATCCGCTCTACTTCGAGCCTGTTGGAAAACCTTCCCAAATGTACCCTGTAGGTGGGGGAATCGAAGATGATACGCGCCCCGTATTGGGGAAAATCAACGGCGGCATCGTCCTTAAGCGTAGTGGCATCCGAATAGCTGCCAAATCCGATCTGAATGGTGAAATACTCGGTTTTGGAATTCATTTTTTTATAGATCTCGAGCAGCCTGGTGATGTCCGGATCCTGTTCAATGGTCGCTACTGCCTTTTGGGCGTTCACCATCAAGGGTAAAGCGAGCAAAAACAGTGCGTATAAGGCTCTTTTCATGGTATGGCGTTTGATATAGGAAACGTTGTGTGCAAAGGTAAATTATTAGGGCTTAAACAGAATAAATTTGGATTATTTAGAATAGTTATAAATTATATATTATCGATAGTTAATGATTTCCCAAATAAAGTCTATGTCGTATTTTTGACCCCAATTTATTGGGCGATAACTGTCCTGTTTTCCTGAGAAAAAGGAAATTATCGTGCCAGGTTTTCGATAGAAACAATTTCAATATGAAACAGGTTCTGTACCGCACTCAGATTTCCACTCTTTTCGGTATTTTTTTGGTAGGTTCCCTACTTTTCTCCCACAACGTGTTTTCCCAGGATCAGGCCACAGCAGAAGAAACTGCTGCAGCCACCGCCGAAGCACCTGCAGAAGGAGGAGATCCCGTCAAAGGGAAACAGTTGTTCAATCAGAACTGTGCAGCCTGTCACGCGCTGAACAGAAAGATGACGGGGCCTGCTCTAGCCAACGTCGAAACCCGCCTGGCGGAAGAGGAGGGCCTGGACAAGGAATGGCTGTACTCCTGGATCAAGAACAGCGCGGGCATGATCGCTTCCGGAGATGCCTATGCCAATAAAATCTACGCAGAATACAACCAGGCGGCCATGACCGCCTTCCCTACCCTCAGCAATGCTGATATCGATAATATTCTGGCCTATACGGCCGCTCCGCCCCCTGCTCCGGCCCAGGCCGTGTCCACTGCGGCTGATGTTCCGGGTGCAGCAGCTCCTACATCAGGTATCACCAACGAGGTGATCCTCGGGGCTCTGGTCCTGGTCTTTGCCCTCCTGGTGATGATGCTTATCCTGGTGAACATCACCCTGAAGAGGATCGCCGAAGCCAATGGGGTTGTTGTCGAAAAAGCCAGGGCGGAAAAGAGGATTCCGATCTGGAAGGCCTTTGCCCAAAACCAGTTTCTGGTTCTGGTATCGGTGATCTTCCTCCTGCTGGCCAGCGCGTATTACGCCTATGGATGGATGATGCAAATTGGGGTGGACCAGGGATATCAGCCCATCCAGCCTATTCATTACTCTCACAAGATCCACGCCGGGGATAATAAGATCGAGTGTAAATATTGCCACTCTTCCTCCAGGGTGTCCAAACACTCGGGGATCCCTTCCCTCAATGTGTGTATGAACTGCCACAAATCCATTTATGAATACAAAGGCAACCCTGAAGGCCCCTCAGCTGAGGACCTGGCCAACGGATATACCAACGAATTCTATACAGGGGAGATCAAGAAACTCTATAAAGCTGTGGGCTGGAACGAAGAAGAACAGCGCTATACAGGAGAGTCACAGCCCGTGGAATGGGTGAGAATTCACAACCTACCCGATCTGGCTTATTTTAACCACTCCCAGCACGTTACAGTTGCCGGTATAGAATGTCAGACCTGCCACGGTCCCGTGGAGGAGATGGAGATCATGTATCAGTACGCCCCCCTGACCATGGGATGGTGTATCAACTGTCACCGGGAAACAGAGGTAAACCTGCAAGACAACGCCTATTACGAGAAGATCCACGCGGCGCTGTCTGAGAAGTACGGGGTTGAAAACCTCACAGCTGCCCAGCTAGGAGGCCTCGAATGTGGAAAATGTCACTATTAAGAATTTACAGAAGCTAATTACAGATAGATCGTATGGCATCAAATAAAGTATACTGGAAAAACGAGGCGGATCTGATCCCCGGCGATTCCAATATTCAGAAGTTGAGAGACAACGAGTTTCCTGAGGAAATTCCCGTTGATAAATTCCTGGGAGATAAAGAGGGCTTGGCTGACTCCAAGACCAACAGGCGTGATTTTCTCAAATACATCGGATTCAGTACGGCAGCAGCCTCACTGGCAGCCTGTGAAGGCCCTGTGATCAAATCTATCCCTTACGTGGTACAGCCCGAGCGCATTGTTCCCGGGGTGGCTAATTACTACGCGACCACTATTGCCAACGGTTTTGATTTCGCCAGTATCCTTATCAAAACAAGGGAAGGAAGGCCGATCAAGGTCGAGAACAACAAAGAAGCAGCCACCAACGGGAGTGCCAATGCCAGGGTACAGGCATCTGTCCTCTCTCTTTATGACAGTACCCGCCTTCAGGGCCCACTTTCTAATGGTGAACCTGTGGAATGGGCTGTTCTGGATGCTTCTGTTAAGGCAAAACTCGGAGCCCTGAAGGACTCCGGAAGGCAGATCGTATTCCTGACCCAAACCTATGCGAGTCCGTCTACTGAACAACTGATTGCCGATTTTACTGCGGCTTATCCGAACGCAAAACACGTCACCTATGACGCCATCTCTGAAGATGCTGCCCTGAATGCCTTTGAAATGGCCTATGGGGAGAGGGCGCTGGCTGACTACCATTTTGACAAGGCGGAACTGATCGTGTCCTTTGGGGCCGACTTCCTTTCCGACTGGCAGGGAGGTGGCTATGATGCCGGTTATTCCAAAGGTCGTGTACCGAAGAACGGAAAGATGTCCAGGCACATACAGTTTGAGGCTAACATGACCCTAAGCGGTGCCAATGCCGACAAACGCATCCCCTTAACCCCTTCCGAACAGAAGAAAGCGCTCGCTGCCCTTTACGGAAGACTGAACAACAGTCGCGTCAGCACAGATCTCAGTGAGGCTGTACTCTCTATGGTCGAAAATACGGCTGAGGAGATTCGCAGGAAGGGAAGCAAGGCGGTTGTTGTGACCGGAATCGACGATGTCGATGCACAAAGCGTGGTACTGGCTATCAACAAAATGCTGTCCAGCGAAGCTATGGACACCGCTGCGCCTAAATATGTCAGGCAGGGGAACACTTCTGAAGTAAAACAGCTTATCACAGATATGAAGGCTGGTAATGTGGGACTTCTCGTGACAGACGGGGTGAATCCCATGTATACCCTGCCCAACGCTGCAGAATTTGCAGAAGGCCTGGAGAAGGTAGACCTTTCAGTAGCCTTTTCCACCAACTGGAACGAGACTACGGAGCGCACCCAGTTTGCTGCGGCTGCCAACCACTTTCTGGAATCTTGGGGTGATACCCAATTGAAGAAAGGGCATTTCAGCCTGATGCAACCCACCATAAGGGAGCTTTTCGATACCAGGCAATTCCAGCAGTCTCTGCTCAATTGGATGGGCAGTGACCAAACCTATTACGACTATATCAAAGCCAACTGGACAGAAACCATACTCGGACCAGATTCCTGGAACAAGGCGTTGCATGATGGGGTATATTCAGCGACCGTCATTGGCGAAGCCACTTCTGAGGAAACTGCGGAGGCACCTGTTGTGAACGACCTGGTAAGCGGGGCTGTACGAAACCTCGCTGCTTCCTCTTCTCAGGGCATGGAACTCACCCTCTACAGCAAGGTGGGAATGGGAGATGGCCAGCAGGCCAGCAACCCCTGGCTTCAGGAATTCCCCGATCCGATCACCAGGGTCTCCTGGGACAACTATATCACCGTTTCCAGGGCAGATGCGAACGAAATGGGGTTGGTCAATGAATACGCCGCTAATGGCGGACTTGACGGTAGCTACGCGAATGTCACTGTAAACGGGGTTACTCTGAACAATGTTCCAGTGGTCATACAACCAGGTCAGGCCAGAAATACCGTCGGCCTCTCTTTTGGCTATGGCCGTAAGGTGGGAATGAAAGAAGAAATGCAAACAGGCGTCAATGCCTATTCTCTGTATACAGACTTTAACAGCATCCAATCCGTAAGCCTTGAAAAGGCCGGAGGCATGCATGAATTTGCCTGCATACAATTGCAAAATACCCTGATGGGAAGGGGTGAGATCATCAAGGAAACCACGCTGGAGAAATACAATACGGAAGACCATCACGAATGGAATCCGGTTCCTGAAGTCTCCCTTAATCACCAGGAAGTACCGGCAACCACTGTCGACCTGTGGGAATCTTTTGACCGCTCTGTCGGGCACCACTTCAACATGTCTATAGACCTCAATGCCTGCACGGGCTGCGGGGCCTGTGTGATCGCCTGCCATGCAGAGAACAACATCCCTGTCGTCGGAAAGAGCGAGGTGCGAAAGTCCAGGGATATGCACTGGTTGAGAATAGACCGCTACTACTCTTCGGAGGATACCTTCGAAGACGACAATATCAAGAAGGACGAATTCTCAGGTGCCTTTGAGTCGAAAGCCGGCTTTGAAGAAATGGAACGAGCTGCAGAGAACCCTCAGGTGGCTTTCCAGCCTGTGATGTGTCAGCACTGTAACCACGCTCCCTGTGAAACCGTTTGTCCTGTGGCCGCTACATCTCACAGTCGCCAGGGGCAAAACCACATGGCTTACAACCGCTGTGTAGGGACGCGCTACTGTGCGAACAACTGTCCTTATAAGGTCCGACGATTCAACTGGTTCCTGTATAACAACAATGACGAGTTCGATTTCCATATGAATAATGACCTCGGAAAGATGGTCATCAATCCCGATGTAACCGTAAGGTCGAGAGGGGTGATCGAGAAGTGTTCACTCTGTATTCAGATGACACAAAAGACCATTTTGGATGCCAAGAGGGAAGGGCGCGTGATTGAAGACGGCGAGTTCCAGACCGCTTGCTCCAACGCGTGCAGCAATGGTGCCATCATCTTTGGGGATATCAACGACGAGAAGAGTCAGGTTGCCGCCCTGAAAAAGGAAGACAGGATGTATCACCTGCTGGAGGCCGTAGGTACAAAACCCAATGTTTTCTACCAGGTCAAGGTGAGGAACACGGACGAAGCGTAAAGAAGAAAAACCTAACTATAACAGAAATCTATGGCGTCGCATTACGAAGCACCAATAAGGAAACCCCTTGTCATCGGAGACAAAGACTACCACGACGTTTCGGTAGACATTGCAGCTCCCATTGAGGGGAAGGCCAACAGGCACTGGTGGATAGTTTTTTCCATAGCCCTGGCGGCACTTCTTTGGGGAATAGGTGCTATTATTTATACGATCTCCACAGGTATAGGAACTTGGGGACTCAACAAGACGGTCAACTGGGCCTGGGATATCACCAACTTTGTCTGGTGGGTGGGTATCGGTCACGCCGGAACGCTGATCTCAGCGGTTCTTTTGCTCTTCCGCCAGAAATGGAGAATGGCGATCAACCGTTCGGCTGAGGCCATGACCATCTTCTCGGTGATTCAGGCGGGCTTGTTCCCCATCATCCACATGGGTAGGCCCTGGCTGGCTTACTGGGTAGTACCTATTCCCAACCAGTTCGGTTCTCTCTGGGTGAACTTCAACTCCCCTCTGCTCTGGGACGTATTTGCGATCTCAACGTATTTGTCCGTTTCTCTGGTGTTCTGGTGGACAGGATTGCTTCCTGACTTCGCCATGATCCGGGATAGGGCGGTTAAGCCTTTCCAGAAAAAGATCTACAGCCTCGTGAGTTTTGGCTGGACCGGTAGAGCCAAGGACTGGCAGCGGTTCGAAGAGGTTTCCCTGGTACTTGCTGGTCTGGCGACCCCTCTTGTACTTTCGGTGCACACCATTGTATCCTTTGACTTTGCCACCTCTGTGATCCCCGGATGGCATACCACCATCTTCCCGCCTTACTTTGTGGCCGGGGCGATCTTCTCTGGGTTTGCCATGGTGCAGACCCTCCTTATCATCATGAGAAAGGTGAGCAACCTGGAAGCGTATATTACCGTACAGCACATAGAATTGATGAACATCATCATCATGGTGACGGGCTCCATTGTAGGGTGTGCCTATATCACCGAGCTTTTCATCGCCTGGTATTCCGGGGTGGAATACGAGCAGTACGCTTTCCTCAACAGGGCCACTGGGCCTTACTGGTGGGCCTATTTGCTGATGATGAGCTGTAACGTAGTCTCCCCTCAGGTGATGTGGTTCAAGAAGATCAGGACCAGTATCGTGATATCCTTTGTTATTTCGATTGTGGTGAATATAGGGATGTGGTTCGAGCGCTTCGTGATCATCGTCACCTCACTGCACCGGGATTACCTTCCGTCTTCCTGGACCATGTTCTCGCCAACGTTTGTGGATATAGGGATTTTCATAGGGACCATCGGTTTCTTCTTTGTTCTCTTCCTGCTTTACGCGAGGACATTCCCCGTGATCGCTCAGGCTGAAGTGAAGTCCATTCTAAAATCTTCCGGTTCCAGATACAAGAAGTTGAGAGAAGCGGGTAAGCCCCTCTATCAAATGCCTTCCGGAAAGGCCCAGATGAAGGAGACCAAGCCAGAATCGCCCACGCAACAAATCCCGAGGGCGGACGCCTCCGAATTGCTGTCTAAACTGGGTACATTCGATCCGTCAAAAGATCAGGCAGATGATCTGAAAAAGGTGAAGGGGATCGGACCCAAAATGGAGAAGACCCTGAATCAGATCGGTATTTACACCTTTGCGCAGGTCAGCAAAATGACAGAGGCCGAATACAATATGTTGGATGAACTCACAGGCGCCTTCCCGGGCAGAGCACAAAGGGACGACTGGGCCGGACAGGCAAAGAAACTTAATAAGAAATCGTAATTATGGCCTCTAAAGTTATACACGCTTATTACAACGATGACGACATCCTCATGCAGGCTGTCAAGAAGGTCAGGGCAACCAAGCATCATATAGAAGAAGTGTATTGTCCGTTTCCGGTACACGGCCTGGACAAGGCTATGGGACTGGCACCGACCAGGATTGCCATTACGTCCTTTATGTATGGCTGTCTGGGTCTTATAGTGGCCATTGTGATGATGAATTACATCATGATCGAGGACTGGCCCCAGGATATCGGGGGCAAGCCGAGCTTCAGCTATATAGAGAATATGCCGGCTTTTGTTCCGATCATGTTCGAGTTGACGGTTTTTTTCGCTGCCCACCTTATGGTAATCACCTTTTACCTGAGGAGCAGGCTGTGGCCGTTCAAAAAGGCGGAAAACCCTGATGTGAGGACCACAGACGATCACTTTGTTATGGAGATCGAGATACATGGGGACGAGAAAGGCCTGATGACCCTCTTACAGGAGTCGGGAGCGGTAGAGATTAACAAGGTAGAAAAGTAGTTCAGGAGATATGAAGCATTTACTCAAAATAGGAATTTTATTCACAGCTCTGGTTGGGGTGGTTTCTTGTGCAGACAAAGACAAGCCCAACTACCAGTACATGCCCAATATGTATTTTCCGGTAGGCTATGAAACCTACCAGGAGGTTGATTTCCTTCCTGATAACTCGGAAGCTATGCAACCTGCAGAAAATACTATTTCCAGGGGATGGCTGCCTTATGAATTTGCCAATGACCTGGACGGGAAGGATCTGGCCAGATTGCAGCCAAGTCCACTGGATTCCCTCAATGCCGAGGCCAATTTGGAAAAAGGCAAGGAATTATACGATATCTATTGCGCGATCTGCCACGGGGCCAATGGTGCCGGACAGGGCACGCTGGTCAAGAGGGAAAAGATTCTCGGGGTCCCCAGTTATGATGATGTAGCCCGGAATATCACTGTGGGCTCTACCTACCATACCATATATTACGGCCTTAACTCCATGGGATCCTATGCCGGGCAGCTCAATTATGAGGAACGCTGGCAGGTGGCCGAATACGTTATGAAACTCAAGGAGGACCTAACCAAATAAGACAGACATAAACTATGTATACGTTTTCTAACAGACTTAAAATTGGAGCGATTGTCCTGATGGCGCTGGGAATCCTTGGCATGGGTGTAGGTTTTGTCTCTGTTCCCTCCACTCCGGAAGAAGCTCGGGAGATGGTAGCAGCACATGATGACGGACACGGAGGATCACATGCCGAAGAAGGGGAACATCCTGC
>CBDTYM010000020.1:0-30037 GCA_965364605.1 uncultured Muriicola sp. | reverse complement strand
GATCTGAATTCATGGCGTTACGGGCAAGAGAAATACAAGCACACCTACATCGTACATCCTCTGGGTAGGGCTGTTAATGATACCTGGGCGGATTCCCTGAACCTGGGGCCATTGCCCAGGGGAGGAAATGGATATACGCCTGGTTCTACCGGAAACAATGACAGGCAAAGCAGTGGAGCCTCCTTCAGGATGATAATAAGCACAGGGGATTGGGATTCGGCCGTCGGTACGAACGGCCCGGGTCAGTCCGGGGATCCTGCCAGTCAGTTCTATGACAACCTTTTCGAACCCTGGGCAGAGGACTCGTATTTCCCGGTCTATTTCTCCAGGAAAAAAATCGATTCCGTAGCTGCAGGTCGATTAAAGCTCATTCCTGCCAAATAGGTCAGGCTCGGGTGAGTTCGGTAAAGAGGCTTTCCAAATTTTTATTCTTGCGGCTCAGTTGAAGGGTTTTGAGTTTGTGGTCATGGGCAAAGTCGAATACCGCGGGCCTCATGTCCTTGGAATGGCTGAAGGTGATCTCGTATACAAACCCGGCCACATTTTTCACTTGGGTGACATGGGGGATTTTTTGCAGAAAGGCCTCTTCCACCCTGTAGTCGAATTCCACCTCAATGATCTGCTCGGTGCCCTCCCGAAGGGCTGACAGTTTCTGGTCTGCGACCAGTATGCCCTTATTGATGATGACGACGCGGTCACAGACCGATTCTACTTCTTTCATGATATGAGTGGAAAGGAGTATGGTCCGTTCCTTTCCGAGATCCCGGATCAATTTCCGGATCTCCAGCAATTGATTGGGGTCAAGACCGGTCGTAGGCTCATCCAGGATGAGAACCTCCGGGCTGTGCAGGAGGGCTGCTGCCAGACCCACTCGCTGCCGGTATCCCTTGGAGAGTTGACCTATTTTTTTTGAGGCTTCAGGCCCGAGGCCAACCTGTTGTATGACTTCTTCCACAACGGTTTTTCGGGCAGAATACAATTCGGCGATAAAGGTCAGGTATTCCCTGACGTACATTTCCAGGTAGAGGGGGTTGTGTTCCGGGAGATAGCCGATGCTTTTCTGAACTTTCGATGCTTCCTCCCTGACGTGATATCCGTTTACCCATGCCTCGCCCTTATCTGCATTCAGGTAGGTAGTCAATATCTTCATCAGGGTAGACTTCCCTGCCCCATTCGGCCCGAGGAAGCCCACGATCTCACCTTTGTCTACCTGGAATGAGACATCCCTTAAAGCCGCGTGCCCGTTATAAGATTTGCTGAGGTGTTCGACGATTATGGACATATTTCCTGGATTAGGCTATAAAATTAAAGAAAGTCCCCGGAATAATTCCTGGAATACGAGGTTTGGGAACATTCATATCCTATTCCACATTATTCACCGGTTACAAAGAGCAGGATATCCCATTGCAAAATTCTCAGCAATCCGGGAGGTTTTAAATATTTTTCACATTTTAAACCAGAATATGGTACACATCCAAAAAAAAATATTCGGGAATGTCGATTTTTCAATTTAATAGTTACCTTAGTCCTTGCTAATGAGAAACATCATGCAGAACAGCACCTGGAACAGCTTTTATTTTTACTTCTTTTACGAAAGGAGCAGGGGACTGTTGTAGGTAAGTGATACTGTCATACACAATAAAGTCCCGTAAAAACCGGGACTTTTTTTTTGATCGCGATAGGTGAGAAAACGAATAGCCATACAGGGAATTAGGGGTTCTAACCACCACCAGGTGGCCAGGGAGTACTTTGGTGAGGATATCGACCTGGTAGAATGCCTGTCCTTTCACGGACTGGTAGATCAGCTGCTGGCCGGGGAAGCAGATAAGGGAGTGATGGCTATTGAAAATTCCATTGCCGGATCCATTATCCCTAATTACGCTTTGGTATACGAGAACAATCTCCATATAATAGGGGAGCATTACCTGAATATTCACCATCACCTGATGGGGCTAAGAGGCCAGTCACTTGCTGATATCAGGGAAGTGCGATCGCATCCCATGGCCCTGCTGCAGTGCCGGGAATTTCTCAAGACCCAGTCGCAGATCACCATGGTGGAAGATGTGGATACGGCAGAGACAGCGAGGCGTATTCAGGAAAAGCAGATGGCAGGCGTGGGGGCCATTGCGCCAAAGATGGCGGCTGAGATGTACGACCTGGAGATCATTGCCTCAGAGATACAGACCATCAAGAACAATGCTACCCGATTTATTGTCGTCAAGACCACGAACAAAGAATTGCCGCGGGAGGTGATCAACAAGGCGTCCTTGCGATTTCTCACGGATCACAAAAGGGGAAGCCTGGCCACCGTACTCAATGTGATGAGCGATTGCAATCTCAATCTCACTAAGATTCAGAGCCTGCCCATCATCGAAACACCCTGGAAATACGCGTTCTTCGTAGACGTGACCTTTGACGCATATGAGCATTTTGACAAGGCGAAATCGCTTTTGAGGATCATGTCTGATGATTTCAGGATACTCGGCGAATATAAAAATGTCAGGATATGATAGGAACGGCAGACCGTTTACAGACCATTGAAGAATACTACTTCTCCCGTAAACTCAAGGAAGTAAGGGCCCTCATGGCCGCCGGGCGACCCATTATCAACATGGGGATAGGGAGTCCCGACCTGGCTCCTTCCGAGGAGGTCTTGCGCACCCTCAAACAGGCTATCACCGATCCCGGGGCACACCAGTACCAGAGTTACCAGGGATTGCCCGAACTACGGCAGGCCATTGCCGATTTCTACAAGGAGAAATTCGGCGTAAGCGTGAGCGCAGACCGGGAGATTCTCCCCCTGATGGGATCCAAGGAAGGCATCATGCACATAAGTATGGCCTTTCTCAACCCTGGGGACGAGGTGCTGATCCCCGATCCGGGGTATCCCACCTACCAGGCAGTTACCCGATTGGTGGGAGCGGCCCCCAGGTCATATCCCCTTAATGAGGAACTGGGCTGGTTCCCGGACCTTGAACAACTCGCCGGGGAAGACCTCAGTAAAGTGAAACTCATGTGGGTGAGCTACCCTCATATGCCCACCGGGGCTACTGCGAGCCAGGAACAATGGCAGGCCCTGATCGATTTCGCAAGGCAGCAACGGATCCTGTTGGTGAACGACAACCCGTACAGCTTTGTCCTGGGAACAAACCCGAGAAGCATTCTGCAGGTGGATGGAGCCATGGAGGTGGGGATGGAACTCAATTCCCTGAGCAAGACCTTTAATATGGCAGGGTGGCGTGTAGGCATGGTTCTTGGGAATTCCGAGCACATCAACGCGGTGCTGAAGGTGAAGAGCAATATGGATTCAGGCATGTTCTACGGTATACAAAAAGGAGCTGTCGCCGCCCTGAAAAGCGGGAAGGCCTGGTTTGAGAAACTGGATGAGATCTATCTTGCGAGAAGAGAAAAGATGTTTCGCCTGGCAGACCTCCTGGGCTGCACCTATGATCCCAAGGCTGTAGGTATGTTCGTCTGGGCAAAACTTCCTGACAACGCCCCGGGGGCCGAGGAGTATATAGACCGACTGTTGCACGAGAAAGATATCTTTGTGGCCCCGGGCACCATTTTTGGTGAACAGGGCGAAGGATATATCCGGTTTTCGCTTTGTGTGACCTCGGAGAAGATCGAAGAAGCTATTTTGAGATTTAAGGAATGAGCATGAAAATAGGTATCATTGGGGTTGGGTTGATCGGCGGATCCTTTGCAAAGGACCTCAAACGGCTATTGCCCGGGGTGGAGATCTTTGGGATGGACAACAACCCGGACCACCTCCAAAAGGCCCTGGAAATTGGGTTCATCGATGCTGCCGGGACTACAACTGACCTGGAAGAGGCAGACATCATACTGGTTTCCATCCCGGTGGATGCTGCGGTGGAAGCGATACCTGCGCTGCTTGAAAAGATAAAGGACGAGGCCCTTGTGATCGACGCCGGTTCTACCAAGGCCCTGATCTGCTCGACGGTAGCAGGTCATCCCAGGAGGCGGAATTTTATGGCCTGTCATCCTATTGCCGGAACGGAGTTTTCAGGCCCGGGAGCGGCTCTGGAGGGCCTTTATGACGGCAAGACAAATATTATATGTGAGGTAGAGAAGACTGCCTTTAAGTTACAGGAAAAAGCCCTGGACCTGTTTTCCAGGATGGGAATGCGGATCAGGTACATGAATCCGGAGGCTCATGACAAACACATAGCGTACGTCTCCCATCTGTCACATATCAGTTCTTTTATGCTGGGAAAAACGGTTATTGAGAAGGAAAAAAATGAACGGGATATCTTTGACATGGCTGGCAGTGGGTTTGAATCAACCGTCAGGCTGGCCAAAAGCTCCCCTGCCATGTGGACGCCTATTTTTGAGCAGAACCGGGATAATGTGATTGAAACCCTTGAGGAATATATCCAAAACCTTAAGGAGTTTAAGAAAAAACTGGAAGATTCAGACATGGAAGGGATCTACCGTGAAATGGAAGACACCAACAAGATCAAAGAAATATTGAAAGGAATACCTTTGAACAAATAAGAAGTGTAGTATGGAAAATTCAAAAGAACTGAGGCGCTGGCTGGACGACATGGCCCTTCCTCACCCACTGGTGATCGCGGGTCCCTGCAGTGCGGAAACGGAGAAACAGGTGATGGATATCGCCCACGAACTGAAGGATACAGACGTCAATTATTACCGGGCCGGAATCTGGAAGCCGAGGACGCGCCCGGGCAATTTTGAGGGGGTAGGGGCTATCGGACTCAAATGGCTGCAGCGGGTCAAGGAGGAAACCGGCCTGAAAACAGCCACAGAAGTGGCCAATAGGACGCATGTAGACCTCGCACTGGAGCACGATGTCGACCTGTTATGGATAGGTGCCCGTTCCACTGTAAGTCCTTTTATCGTGCAGGAGATCGCAGATGCCCTGGAGGGGACAGACCGGGTCGTACTGGTGAAAAATCCCGTAAACCCTGATCTTTCCCTTTGGCTGGGAGCGGTGGAGCGCCTGCATTCAGCCAATATCAAAAAACTGGGAGTCATCCACAGGGGCTTTTCTACCTACGAAAAAACAAAATACCGGAACATCCCGGAATGGCAGCTGGCCATTGAATTACAGACCAGGTTCCCGGACCTGCCGCTGATCAACGATCCCTCCCACATCACCGGAAAACGGGACATGATCTTTGACGTGTCCCAGACGGCTCTGGATCTCAATTTTGACGGCCTGATGATCGAGACCCATTGCGATCCGGACAATGCCTGGAGTGATGCCGCCCAGCAAGTAACTCCCAAACGACTCATACAGATCATGGAAGATTTACGGATCAGAAAGGAAACCGACGAGGAGGCTGAATACAAAAGCAACCTGAGTAATCTCAGGGCACAGATCGACATCCTGGATAACCAGCTAATCGACCTGCTCGGTAAGCGGATGCAGGTATCAGACGGTATCGGTTTGCTCAAGAAACAGCGCAACGTGGCTGTGTTGCAGACAAACCGCTGGAACGCCATTCTGGGTAATATGATCCTGGAAGGAGAGTCCAGGGGCCTGAGCGAGGAATTTGTTCTGAAAATGTTCAAAGCCATACACCAAGAATCCATCAACCACCAGGAAAAGATCATCAACTCTTAATTTCCTAGAACTGTAACAATTTGGAACCTGAGTAGTCTTTAGTAAAACGAAAACAGGTAACATGAAAAAAGTTCTTTTATTAACGGTCCTGCTTCTTGGATCCATGGCTTCAGCTCAGCGGATCGTCGACAGGGAAGTGGGGGAGTTTCACGAGATCAAGGTATACGACCTGATTGAGGTCAATCTGATCCGGGCGGATGAAAACCGCATTTTGATCAAAGGTGACCACGTAGATGATATCCGCTTTGTAAACAAAGATGGAGTTCTGAAGCTTAAGATGCAATTCGACAAGAAATTTCAGGGTGAGGACACCCTCATCGAAGTGTATTACACCGGTCTGGAGACCATAGACGGAAATGAAGGGGCTCTTATTGTCTGCAACGAAACCGTGAAAACAGATCGCCTCACCCTAAAAGCTCAGGAAGGTGCCCGGATCAAGATCGGTCTGGATGTGGATCAGGTAGAGGTGAGATCAGTAACAGGAGGAATGATCGAGGCTTCGGGCCTGGCGAAAAACCAGCAGATCGTCCTCAATACCGGAGGGATTTTCGAAGGCCGGGAGCTGAAGACCTCCAAGGCCTCAGTGAAAATCAGTGCAGGAGGGGAGGCCTCCCTCAGTGCTTCTGAAAAAGTAGATATCAATGTCAGGGCCGGTGGGGACGTCTATGTTTACGGCAATCCTGATGAGGTGTACAAGAAAACGTTCGCCGGAGGGCGAATCTATATACAGGACTGACCAGTTAAAAAAAACCCTGATCCGAAAAGATCAGGGTTTTTTCTTTGGTGCCTGAAGGGCATTATCTTTTGAAGATATAACGGGTGATAAAGATGCCCTGACCATCCCCTTTGCCGCCATCGCTTTCCACAGCACTGGTTACAAAGGCCAGTTCCCAGCCTTCTGATACCATGGTGTTGATCATGGAGGTTATCACTGCGTCGTTGGCCGCGATATTCTGGAAACGAATCCCGCCAAGGTTGAAGAAGTTCAGGAGCTTGGTCTCTTCAAAATTCTTGACCCGGATTTCACCGCGACTGGATTTATTTCGAGTGTTGTCCTCTTCGGTCTGTTCGGTGGTGAATTCCATGTAATCCTTGTCTTCCTGGGCGTTGATGATCCTGGATCTCCCTAGGCCATTCGGTACGATGGATTCAACACTGGTAATGACTTTAAACTCCTGGGCTTCCAGTGCCAGGCTACCTGTCATCAGGAAAATGAGAAGAATACTGAGTTTTTTCATGAGAATTGTTTTAAGGGTTACTTTTTTTGTCCTCTAAAGATACCGCATAGTCTAGAAGTAAAATTGTTTCTTTGCAGGGAGATATGAACAAGGATGAAGGGTACTGTTTATAAATCCACCGGCAGCTGGTATGTCGTCAGGGCCTCTGATGGAGCATTCTACGAATGCCGCATCAAGGGCAAGTTCCGAATAAAAGGGATCAAGAGTACCAATCCCATTGCAGTAGGAGACAAGGTGTCTTTCGAGCTGGAACAAACGGGAGACGACACCTATGGGGTGATTCACGAGATCGAGGACAGGACCAACTACATCATCAGGAAGTCTGTCAACCTCTCCAAACAGACTCACGTTATTGCAGCCAATATCGACCAGGTCTTTCTGATGATCACCCTGAATAACCCCAAAACCTACACCATCTTTATCGACAGATTCCTGGTCACCACAGAAGCCTATGATGTGGAAACGGTCTTACTGTTCAACAAAATTGACACCTATTCCGATGAAGAGCTTGCTGAGATCAAATACCTGGCTGCCCTCTACCGGAAAATAGGTTATACCTGCCTGGGTATCTCGGCCAAAAAGGGGACCATGGTGGAGGAAGTGAAGAAGATGATGAAGGGGAAGACCAGTATGTTCGCAGGGCATTCCGGGGTGGGGAAATCCACTTTGATCAATGCCATCGAACCCTCCCTGGAATTAAAAACAGCCGAGATCTCTGAACAACATCTGCAGGGGCAGCACACCACGACCTTTGCGGAGATGTTCGACCTGAGTTTTGGAGCCCGTATCATTGATACCCCGGGTATCAAGGGCTTTGGTTTGGTCGACATGGAGAAGGATGAGATCGGAGATTACTTTCCGGAATTCTTTGCTTTAAAACAGGATTGCAAATTCAATAATTGTCTGCATATCGATGAACCCAAATGCGCAGTAAAGGAAGCCCTGGACGCCGATGAGGTCTCGTGGAGCAGGTACCGGAGCTATGTGCAAATGGTATCCGGGGAAGACGATACATACCGAGCCGATGAGTTTGAGATATGAGGTGTATGAGGAAAATTATATTCGATAAAATATGAGGGCCGTGATACAGCGGGTGAGTCGGGCGGATGTCACTGTGGAAGGAAGGACGGTTTCAGAGATCCATAGAGGACTCCTGATCCTTCTCGGCATCGAGGATGCCGATTCTGAAGCGGATATCGAATGGCTCTCGCGGAAGATCGCCAATTTGCGTATCTTCAATGATGCCGATGGGGTGATGAACAAGTCGGTCATTGAAGTCGGGGGCGATGCCATCGTGGTGAGCCAGTTCACCCTTCACGCCAGCACCAAAAAGGGAAACAGGCCTTCCTACATTCGAGCATCCAAACCGGAAATCGCCGTACCTCTCTATGATAAATTTGTTCAACAATTGGAAGGGGATCTCAGCAGGAAAGTGGGTACCGGGATCTTCGGAGCCGACATGAAGGTCTCCCTGCTCAATGACGGGCCGGTAACCATTTTCATCGACACTAAAAACAAAGACCTATGAATATCAGCAATGCACAACAGGCGGTAGATGAATGGATCAAGGCCCACGGGGTCCGGTATTTCAACGAGCTCACCAACATGGCTCAGCTCACCGAAGAGGTAGGGGAGGTAGCTCGTATCATCGCCAGGCGGTACGGGGAACAGAGCGAAAAACCATCAGACAGAGAAAAAGACCTGGGCGAGGAACTGGCTGATGTCCTCTTCGTCTTGCTTTGCCTGGCCAACCAGACAGGAATCGACCTGCAGGAGGCATTCGACCGTAAACTGGATCTGAAAGCCAAACGAGACCATAAAAGGCACCAGGAGAACAAAAAACTGCGACAATAATTGGCGGATCTTTTGATCAAAAGCTAACAAAACACACAGCATTGAACATACACCTAGAAGGTCCGATATCAGGAATTCCGAATTCAGAGATCCGCATTACGGGTTCTAAAAGCGAATCCAACCGCCTATTATTACTTCGTTCCTTATACCCCGAACTGCGTATCGAGAACCTTTCCAATGCAGACGATGTCAGGGTGATGGCGGCCGGTTTAACTAGCTCTTCGGGTGTTGTCGATATTCATCATGCCGGGACGGCCATGCGGTTCCTTACAGCCTTCTTCGCCACCCGTGAAGGGGCAGAGGTTACCCTTACCGGTTCGGCTCGTATGCAGGATCGGCCGATTAAGATCCTGGTAGAGGCCCTTCACCAGCTCGGGGCCCGGATCCAGTATCTCGGAAAAGAGGGATACCCACCTCTGAGTATCCAGGGAAAAAAAATAAAAAAACACAGAGTGAGCCTGCCTGCAAACGTCAGCAGCCAGTATATTTCCGCTCTTCTCCTCGTCGCCCCTTCCCTGCCTCAGGGTATGGAACTCGAATTAGAGGGAGAGATCACGTCCAGACCCTATATCCAAATGACCCTTTCCCTCCTTGACAGATTGGGCATCCCAACTGATTTTTCAGGGAATCAGATCCGGGTGAGTCCCGTCTCCAGGATCACGCCAGGGACCATAACCGTGGAATCTGACTGGAGTTCGGCCTCTTACTACTACAGTATAGCTGCCCTGAGTGGGATCGGGACCGAATTGCGCCTCTCTTCGTACACCCCGGACAGCCTGCAGGGAGACCGTGTACTGGAGCAGATATACCGGTATTTTGGTGTACAGACCCGTTTTGACAATAGCCAACTGGTCCTCAGTAAGAAAGAGAGCCCGAAAGTGGATAAAGGTACGGGCAGCGGTACGCTCGAACTCGACCTGGCTGACGCTCCCGACATCGCCCAGACGATAGCGGTGACCTGTTTTGGTCTGGGGATGGGATGCAGGCTGTCCGGCTTGCATACCCTGAAGATCAAGGAGACTGACAGACTTGAGGCATTGCAGACTGAACTCACCAAACTGGGGGCTGCCGTCAGGGTTTCCGACAGGCACCTGGAATTGGATCCGGGTGGTGAGATCCTCAGGGATGTATCCATCCCCACCTACAATGATCATCGGATGGCCATGGCCTTCGCCCCCCTTGCATTAAAGACAGGCCTTTATATAGAAGATGCGGGTGTCGTATCCAAGTCGTATCCCGATTTCTGGGACGATCTCCGAAAGCTGAATTTCCGGATTCGGATTGTAGAACGGTGATTTAATCCCTTATTTACTTGACAACCCCTGCAGGAGCGTCGTATATTTGCAGGCTTAAAATCAATCCTGGATTTTGAGCTCGGGCAAAGCACAGGGATGCTTTCCGGCTTCCGATACAGAAATAGTCACTTGAGAAAACCGCACATATGAAACTATCGCATTTCAACTTTGAGCTTCCGAAGGAATTACTGGCAGAATACCCTGCCGAGCATCGAGATGAATCCAAACTTATGGTGGTCCACAAGGATACCGGCAAGATCGAACACAAGATGTTCAAAGACCTTATCGATTATTTTGATGAGGACGATGTGATGGTGCTCAACAATACCAAGGTCTTTCCGGCCCGCTTGTTTGGCAATAAGGAGAAAACCGGTGCCAGGATAGAGGTGTTTTTGCTGCGTGAACTGAACGAGGAACAGCGCTTGTGGGATGTATTGGTGGATCCCGCACGGAAGATCCGCATCGGGAACAAACTCTACTTCGGGGAGGACGAGAGCCTGGTGGCTGAGGTGATCGATAATACCACCTCCAGAGGGCGAACACTTCGGTTCCTCTACGACGGTGCGTATATCGATTTCAGGAGAAAACTGAGGGAACTGGGAGAAACACCCCTTCCCAAATACATTAAGCGTGAGGTGGAACCTGAAGACGAACAGCGCTATCAGACCATTTACGCCAAGCACGAAGGGGCTGTAGCGGCACCCACTGCCGGTTTGCACTTTTCCAAGCACCTGCTCAAAAGGCTGGAGATCAAAGGCATCAACTTCGCAGAACTTACCCTTCATGTGGGGCTGGGGACCTTCAACCCTGTGGAGGTTGAGGATCTTTCCAAACACAAGATGGACAGTGAGGAACTGATCATCGATGAGAAGGCGACTGAGATCGTCAATACGGCCAAAATGAAGAAGAAGAAGGTATGCGCTGTGGGTACCACTGCTATGAGGGGCCTGGAAAGCGCCGTTTCCTCAGAGCATATGCTAAATACTTTCGAGGGATGGACGAACAAGTTTATCTTTCCGCCCTATGAATTCAGCATTGCCAATGCAATGATCACCAACTTCCATCTGCCTAAATCCACTCTCCTGATGATGGTCTCAGCCTTTATGGGTCACGATCTGATGAAGCGTGCGTACAAGGAAGCGATCCTTGAAGGATACAGGTTCTACTCCTATGGCGATGCCATGCTGATCCTCTAAGCAAATCAATTAGAACTGGAAGTTTCCCAAAAAAATGCGGGAGATCTCCTAAAGATGTACTGCAATGGAATCCGTGCAAAAAAAAGACATCAGGGCTTTGACAAGGGAAGAGCTGAGGTCTTTTTTTCTGCAAAGGGGAGACCGGGCTTTCCGCGGGGACCAGGTCTATGAATGGCTTTGGAAGAAAGGAGCTCATTCCTTTGAAGATATGACCAACCTCTCCAAGGAGGTCCGGGCCGAGCTGGAGAAGGATTACGTCATCAACCATATCCAGGTCGACAAGATGCAGCGAAGCGCGGACGGGACCATCAAAAACGCTGTCCGCCTCCACGATGGTTTTGTCGTTGAATCCGTCCTGATCCCTACCCCGAAAAGGACAACGGCCTGCGTGTCGAGCCAGGTAGGCTGTAGCCTGGATTGCAAGTTCTGTGCGACCTCCAGGCTTAAGCGTATGCGCAATCTCAACCCTGATGAGATCTACGACCAGGTGGTGGCCATAGACCGGCAGAGCAGGCTTTACTTCAACCGCCCTCTGAGTAACATTGTGTTCATGGGTATGGGAGAACCCCTGATGAATTACAGGAATGTTTTGAAGGCCATTGACAAGATCACCGGAGATGAAGGCCTCGGCATGTCTCCAAAAAGGATTACCGTTTCCACTTCCGGAGTACCCAAAATGATCCGGAAACTGGCTGATGAGAATGTCAGGTTCAAGTTGGCAGTATCCCTTCATTCTGCCGTGGAGGAAGTGAGGACGTCTATCATGCCGTTTAACGCTACATTTACGCTTGGGGAACTTAGGGAGGCCCTGATCTATTGGTATGGAAAGACCAGGAGTCGCATCACCTACGAATACGTGGTCTGGGAGGGAGTCAACGACAAGCCCAGAGATGTGGAAGCGCTGGTGGAGTTCTGCAAATTTGCCCCATCCAAGGTAAACCTTATCGAATACAATCCCATCGATGACGGTGCCTTCAAACAAGCTGGAGAAGATGCGATATCCATGTATGTCGATACCCTGGAAAAAAACGGGATCACAGTCACTGTAAGACGTTCCAGGGGAAAGGATATTGACGCAGCCTGCGGGCAACTGGCCAATAAATCCTGAAGGACCCCCGCAGAGAGAAAAATTCCCTGTACTTCATAGTAATTCAGGACGCCTCCCGCCGGTCCGTCCTATTTTTTACCTAATTTTAGCTCGTCTCAACGATCTAGAACCAAAGCACCTCCGTTGAAAATTGTATCTCAAATAAAAGAGCCCGTAGACCGGGAAATGGAGCTTTTTGAACAAAAGTTCTTTGAATCCATGTCGTCCAAGGTGGCCCTTTTGAACAGGATCACTTATTACATCGTGAATCGAAAGGGGAAACAGATGCGCCCGATGTTCGTCTTTCTCACCGCGAAGATGGTCAGTGGAGGTGAGGTGAACGAACGCACCTACCGCGGTGCTTCGGTCATCGAGCTGATCCATACCGCCTCTCTGGTTCACGACGATGTAGTGGATGAAAGTTACAAGCGCAGGGGCTTCTTCTCTATCAATGCCCTATGGAAGAATAAGATCGCTGTTCTGGTAGGGGACTATCTTCTTTCAAAAGGGATGTTGCTCTCCGTGGAGCACGGGGACTTCGACCTGCTCAGGATCATTTCCGTTGCGATCAGGGAGATCAGTGAAGGGGAATTGCTGCAGTTGGAAAAAGCCAGGCGACTCGATATCAGCGAGGAGGTGTACTACGAGATCATCCGGCAGAAAACCGCTACGCTGATCGCTGCTTGTTGCAGTCTGGGCGCCTGTTCCGTAAAACCAGATTCACCTGATGTAGAGGTTTTCAGAAAGTTTGGGGAACTCTGTGGTATGGCTTTCCAGATCAAAGACGACCTCTTTGATTACGGAGAGACGGCCATCGGTAAACCCACCGGGATCGATATCAAGGAACAAAAGATGACTCTTCCCCTGATATACGCCCTGAATAAGGCCACCGAAGCTGACCGACGCTGGCTGATCAATTCAGTAAAGAACCATAATAAGGACAGAAAACGCGTGAAGGAGGTCATCCGGTTCGTCAAGGAAGCTGGCGGACTTGAATACGCAGAGTCCAAAATGCATGCCTATCAGGAAGAGGCATTGCAATTGCTGGACACCTACCCGGATTCCCCCTATAAAGACTCCCTGAAACTTATGGTCAACTACGTGGTGGACCGCAAAAAATAGGATTGGATTTCCCTCGGGATATACGGTTCAGATTTTTTTTTACTTCCAGGCAACGTTTTTCGTTCCCGGGTCGTCTATACTAGTGAAGGACACTAAACATGAAGATCATTTCCCTGTACGACAACCGCAAAGGCAACCTGCGCAAAGCCCTTAAAGGAAACAGGAATGCCCAGCGGGAGCTATATGAAGCGTATGCTCCCAAGATGCTCTCAGTCTGTCGCCAATACATCAAGGATGATCATTTCGCCGAAGATGTCATGATCAGTGGCTTTGTAAAGGCATTCAAGAACCTCCATACTTTTAGGGATGAGGGAAGTTTTGAAGGCTGGCTGAGGCGGATCATGATCAGGGAAGCTATCACCCATCTCAGGAAGAACCAGTTTGTGGTGTTCGACAATGATAAACTTGAAGGAGTGGCCCGGGAAGTTGTCTACCGGGAATCCAGGTTGCAAGAAGGGGAAGTACAGGAACTGATCGATTCCCTGCCACAGGGTTATAAAATGGTCTTTGTGCTCTACGCCGTAGAGGGGTATAAACACGCGGAGATCGCCTCCCTGCTGAAGATCTCGGAAAATACCTCACGTTCTCAGCTATACAAGGCGAGGCAATTGTTGCAGGAACGCATCAGTAACCTGGAAGTGCGAAAAGAAGCTCAATCGTAAAAGAAAAGATCATGTCTAAGAACCGTTTGGATAAAAAGATAAGGGAGGTACTGGAACAGAGGACTCTCACCCCTTCGGAAGGCTCATGGCAAGCCATTGAAGACCAGTTGGATCCCCCGATACCTTCCCGAAGGAGGGGTTTGGCCTGGTATGCCATAGCTGCTGGTTTTATCGGGATTCTCTGGGTTGCCTTTTATCTTCCAGAAGGAGGCCCTACCGTGGAATCACCTGTTGAAAGGACTGTCGGGACGGACTCCGGTCCTGAAAAAATAAAGACACCAGACCAGGAACAGATCATGCCATCCCTTACGGATGCGGTGGTGGCACTTCCCGATGAAGAGGTGGATAGTCCGGTCAACGATGAATCGTTGCCTGAGGTATTCCCTTTTGAAAAGAAGCCTGAAGCAGTAGCGATGGAAACACCTGACGAAAAGATGTGGACACCCGAGAAACTCGAGCTCAAAGTAGCGGAAGTAGTTGCTCAGGTGGCACTTTTGGAAGATCGTGGAGTTGCAGTGGAGGACAGAGTGATCGATTCCCTACTTCGGGCTGCCCGGGAACAGGTATGGAAAGAGCAGATCGCCGACGCAGACCAAAGGGTAGATGCCATGGCCCTGTTATCTGATGTGGAAGGGGAATTGAACCGGTCCCTGAGGGATCAGTTATTTGAAAAATTAAAAGAAGGCTACCTGAAAGTCAGGGATGTGGTAGCTTACAGAAACGAATAATCAAAAATTTTAAGTATCCATCAGAACCTCATCCGTATGGATGGGACAGGAAACGCATTCATCAATAATCAAAAAACGAACAGATCATGAAAAGTGTTAAGAAAGCAATCACGGGAGCCCTTTTAATTCTCCTGGCCCAGAATTTAATGGCCCAGGCCGGTACAGAGCAAAAAATCGATTCCCTAAGACAACAAAAGGAACTGGTCGCTATCGAGGAAAAAGATGCCCTGAAGGAGGAGGTAGAGGCTATTGTGGCGCGCCAGAAAAGAGGTGAGATCAGCGCAGAGGAAGCGCGTTCCCTGAAGGAGGAGGCTGCCCGTAAAAGGGCACTGAACATAGAGAACAGGTTGGCCATTCTGGACAATACCATCGCTTTGCTAGAACGCAATCAGAGCCTTGAATCGGTTTCACAGGACAGTTCCAGGTACGTCTCCAAGATCGAGATAGGGTGGGGGCACAGGGATGAAATGGACGGTAGGATCTTTGGGATCCGGTATTTCGACAAGCAAAGGGACCGGGTTGTAGTGTACGATCGCCGGACCTATTCAGACCTCGTCATAGCTTTTGGGATCAACAATGCCATCATCAGTGGGCAGTCCCTGGGGGATTCTCCCTACGAATTGGGAGGTAGCCGTTTTTTTGAATTGGGTGTCAACTGGCGTACCCGCGTTTTTGAGAATACGAACTTCCTGCGGTTCAATTATGGTATTTCCCTTCAGATGAATGGGTTGAACCCCAAGGACAACCAGTATTTCGTAGCTGAGAATGGCGAGACCACACTGCAGACTTTTGATGTGGACCTCAGAAAATCCAAACTGAGGATGGATAACCTGGTAGTGCCGGTGTATTTCGAATTCGGTCCGTCTTCCATGACCAGGACTGAATCCAAGATCCGGTATTCCATAAGGAACCAATTCCGGATTGGAATTGGGGGATATGGAGGATTTAATCTGGGTACGCGCCAAAAGCTGAAATACGATCGCAACGGGGAGCGGGTGAAAGACAAACTCAAGAGGGGGTACAACACCAGTGATTTGGTATACGGACTGGGTGCCTATATCGGTATTGACGGCGTGCTCCTGTATACGAAATACGACCTCAGTCCCATCTTTAAGGATGCTGCCGTAGAACAGCGCAATATATCTTTTGGTCTTCGTTTAGACCTTGACTAAGAATATACACAGGCAGAGCGAATAAACATTAGGTCTGAATGATCTGGGAACAAAGCTAGATTTGTTTTATAGTTTGCGTATTTTTAACCCGCTGAACCCATTTCATTTTGATCTCAAAATCGACCATAGATCAGGTATACGAAACCGCCCGCGTAGAGGAGGTTATAGGGGATTTTGTCAGTCTCAAGAAATCCGGTTCGAACTTCAAAGGTCTGAGCCCATTTACCGACGAACGCACCCCGAGTTTTATGGTATCGCCCGTAAAACAGATCTGGAAGGATTTCAGTAGTGGTAAGGGCGGGAATGTGGTGGCTTTTTTGATGGAGCACGAACATTTTACCTACCCCGAAGCCATCAAATACCTTGCGAAGAAGTACCAGATTGAGGTTGAGGAGACCCAGCAGACAGACGAGCAAAAGGAACTGGCCGACGAACGGGAAAGCCTCTATCTCGTCTCTGAATTTGCCCGGGATTACTTCCAGGGTGTTCTTTGGAATACCGAACCGGGGAAGGCGGTAGGACTGAGTTATTTCAAAGAGCGAGGCTTTTCTGAAGAGACCATACGCCATTTTGACCTTGGATACGGGCTTGATGAATGGGATGCATTCACCAGGCACGCACTGGATGAGGGATACCAGCTAGACTATCTCGAAAAAACCGGGCTCACCATTGTCAAACAGGATCCTTCCAGGCCGGGTGAAACCCGGAAATTCGACCGTTTCAAGGGAAGGGTACTTTTTCCTATTCACTCCCTGAGTGGAAGGGTGTTGGGTTTTGGGGGTCGCATCCTGGGGAATGACAAAAAGGCCGCCAAGTACCTGAACTCCCCCGAAAGCGAGATCTATCACAAGAGCAAGGTGCTCTACGGCATCTATTACGCCAAACAGGCCATTGCCAGGGAAGATAATTGCTATTTGGTGGAGGGCTATACGGATGTCATACAGATGTACCAGCGAGGGATAAAGAACGTGGTAGCATCCAGTGGTACGGCCCTGACACCTGAGCAGATCCGTATGATCAACAGGCTGACAAAGAATATCACAGTTCTCTTTGATGGGGACGCAGCCGGGTTGAGAGCATCTCTGAGAGGGGTGGACCTTATCCTGGAGCAGGGGATGAATGTGCGTATCTGTACCTTTCCGGAGGGAGAGGACCCAGACAGTTTTGCCAAGAACAACGCCTATGAGGACGTTGTCCTCTACCTGGAAGAGAACGCCAAGGATTTTATTCAGTTCAAGACTTCACTCCTGGCTGAGGAGGCGGCCAATGACCCGATCAAAAAGGCCGACACCATACGCGACATCGTTAATAGTATCGCGAAGATCCCGGATCGCATCAAAAGAGAGATCTACGTGCAGCAGTGCGCTGCTATGATGAACATCTCCGAGGAAGTACTCTTCAATACCCTGGCTCAGATCAGCAGGAAGGATTTTACGGAGGCGCGCAGACAGGAAAAGCAACAAAAGGCCTTTGAAGTAGTACGGGATGAACCCAGGGAAAGCAAGGTAGATGTACAGTATGAACTGGAACGTAAGATCATTGAGATCCTTTTGCTCTATGGTAAGGAAAAGGAAGAATTTGAAGACCTCGTCCTGAAGGAAAACGAAGAGGGAGAACTGGTACTTGAACCGGAAGTGGTAGAAGCCAGGGTATATGAGAAGATCTACCTCGACCTGCAGGAAGATGAAATAGAGCTCACTCATGATCATTTCAAGTCCATTTACTACAAGCTGATGGAGACCTTAAATGAAAAAGAGGATTTCCAGATATCTAAGTTCCTGAACGAGTTAGAGCAGGAGTTGGTACAGGATATTTCCTCCATTCTGATGGAGGAGGAGAAGTATCGCCTCCACAATTGGGAACGGAAGGATATCTATCCCAAGGAAAAGGAAAAAACGGTCTCTCAACTGGTCAGTGAGACCATCCTGACATTGCGTTGCTTCCTGATCAAAAGAAGGATCCACCATCTTCAGCGGGATACGGAAGAGCAGACCGAAGACAACCGGGAGGTCCTTGAGGAGATCGTCAACTATCTACAGCTGAATAAACTGCTCAATAACAAGTTGAATAGGGTATTGTCCTGAGGTGGGCACAAAAACAAAACCCCCGGAATCCCCGGGGGTTTTTTCTTAAATTTTTTCTGGATCAGTACAATTCGAGGGCTTTGGCCTGCTGCAGCAGGTCCACCAGGTTGTCTACGTTTAATTTTTTCATCAGGCGCGACTTGTAGGTGCTCACCGTCTTTTCGTTCAGATTGAGTCCTTCGGCCACATCCTTGTTGCGCTTGCCACTGGCAAGGAGTTTGAGGACCTCCACCTCCCGGGTAGACAGTTTTCTGAAAAAACGACGCTGCTTCTGCGTTCCTTCATCAAAGGCCAGACGCTGGGCCAGTTCGTTAGTGATGAACATTTTTCCCTCTCCCACTTTTTTAACTGCGGAAATGATATAGTCCAACTCGGAAGTTTTGGACAGGTATCCGAAGGCGCCTGCCCTGATGGTGCTGAGCGCATAAACATCCTCGGACTGCCCACTGTAGATAAGGACCTTGATATCGGGGTATTCCTTTTTCATTTTTCTCAGGGTGGCGATCCCGTTGATCTCCGGGATGTCCATCTCGAGAATGACAATATCAGGCTTGGTCTTTTTTAAGGTTTCGAAAAGTTCTGAGGTGGTTGATACGTCTCCCAATACTTCAAATTCCTGAACGGTATTGAGGACTTCTTTGATGCCTAATCTGACGATGGGATGGTTGTCGGCAATTAAAATGTTGATCATCGTTGGTTATTTCTGGATAATAAATGCGTAGATTTTCGCATAAACCTAACATGCAATGTAAGGTTTTATTATCTAAATTTTGTGGTAAAACTGTAAAAATTTTAAGGTTTTACTACAATTTACCAGCGACAATTCGACTTAACCACCTGATTTATAGGTGACCGGTCATTTCAGATCATCAGGAATCTCACAAACAGGGATAGGAATCATCTTATGTTTGTTGGCAGAATTGTATTTCTTGTAAATAGCGAAGACCTCGGCCTCCCGTCCATCAAAATCGCTTAATTCTTTTCCTTCTTCATGCATTTTCATCGCCCACTCGAGCTCGGGGTAAGAGGCTCCGATCTGGTCTTCATCGGTTCGGTCGTCGCCCCATAGGCCGTCAGTGGGTGGGGCCATGAGGATATCCCGGTGCACCCCCAGGAAGGAGCCCACTTCGTAGACCTCTGTCTTCAGGAGGTCTGCAATCGGGCTGAGGTCGACACCGCCGTCCCCGTACTTGGTGTAGAAGCCGATACCAAAATCCTCTACCTTGTTACCGGTGCCCGCGACCAGATAACCCAACAACGCAGCGAAATAATACAGGGTGGTCATACGAAGCCTGGCCCGCGTGTTGGCCAGGGACATAAATCGCTCTTCTTCATTCTCCACTTTTGGTAGAGAGGCTACCAGCTGGTCGAAGACAGGGGTGAGATTCACAGGCTGCCTGCTTACATTAGGGTATTTCTCTATCAGCCAGTCTATGTGCCTGTCTGCCCTTGTCACCTGGCTTTCTCCCTGATGAATGGGCATTTCCACACAAAGTACGTTCAGACCTGTACGGGCACACAAGGTTGAGGTGACTGCTGAATCGATCCCCCCGGATACCCCGACCACAAATCCTTTCATCTTCGCATTCAGGGTGTAATCTTTTAACCATTCTACAATATGGGCTACAACTTTGTCGGTTTGCATGGGCTCTTGAATTTGAATGAAATGATGTACCTTTGGGCCCGTAAAAATAACCCCTGCGAGCGTAAAAGAAAAGGGCTAAAGGCATTAGTTTCCATGATCAGAGCGATATTCCCGATTTTGTTCCTCCTGTTACTTCTCGCGGGATGCGGGGAGGAAAGGAAAGTACCCGAAGCGATCGCAAACCAACCCGTGAACCTTGAGGTGATGAGATTCGACCGGGAATTTGCCCGGGCGACGGCAGAAAGCCTTCCGGCACTTAAAAGGTCCTATCCCTATTTCTTTCCCGCCCAGTACCCGGACAGTATTTGGCTGGCCAAGCTGGGTGATACGATACAGATAGAGTTGCGGCAGGCTGTAGACAGTGCCTTTGGTGATTTTTCCGAACAGGAGGAGGAACTTACCCTGCTCTTCAAACACACTTCCTATTACTTCCCGTCCTTTCGCGTCCCAAAGGTGATCACCCTGACCACCGACGTGGATTACGAAAACCGCATTATTCTTACAGATACCCTGCTGCTCATCGGACTTGACAATTACCTGGGGAAGGATCATCGCTTTTACGCAGGGATTGACCGTTACGTCGCTAAAGGACTTGACCCGCTTTATTTGGAAAGCGACATCGTCAGCGCCCTGGCAAAAAAAGTGATCCCGTATCCCAATGACCGTACTTTTCTTTCTCAGATGATCTACTTCGGCAAGGAGTTGTATCTGAAAGATCTACTTCTCCCGTGGCAGTCTGACGGACAGAAGATCGGTTATGAGGAAAGCGAAATGAACTGGGCAGAGGCCAATGAGGAACAGATTTGGCGGTACTTCGTTGAAAGGGAATTGCTCTACAGCACGGATTCCAAACTGGGCCCCCGTTTCCTGGATCCTGCGCCCTTCTCCAAGTTCAGACTGGAGCTCGACAACGAATCTCCGGGCCGATTGGGCCGCTATATGGGATGGCAGATCGTAAGGGCCTTTATGGAGCGAACTGGAACACCGCCTTCCAAATTGTGGTCCCTCTCCGGGGAGACCATATTTAAACAGTCTAATTATAAACCTCAGAAGTAAGACCATGAGCAAAGAAGAGACATCGGAAATCCAATTGAAGATCACCCTGGACGAAAACCGCATTCCTGAAAAGCTCAGATGGTCTGCCGAAGATGGCGGGATCGTGGATGAGGAGGCCAAAGCCATGCTTCTTTCTGTCTGGGACAGCCGGAACAAGGAGTCCCTCAAGATCGATCTCTGGACCAAGGACATGCCCTTGGACGAAATGAAGGTGTTCTTTCATCAAACACTTCTGTCGATGGCGGATACTTTTATGAAGGCCACTCAGGATGAAAAGATGACGGCTACCATGAAGGATTTCTGCGACTATTTCGCGGAAAAACTGGAATTAAAGGAATAGCCCAAAATGGGCATTAATTCGCCATAGGCACCTCCATTAGGAGCAACCTGCCGGCCTTTTCCATCTTAAAATCCACAGAATCGGTCTCCCAGATTCCCAATCCGTCCCTTTTTTCCAGAAACTCACCAGCTACCTGACAGGAGCCTTCTAGCACAAACACATATAGCCCGTTACCGGTTTTTCTGAAGCTGTAGGCTTGAGTTTCACCAGCATCAAAGACCCCCAGGTGGAACCAGGCATTTTGGTGTATCCAAATGCCTTCGTCCTCAGGGTGGGGAGATATGATCTGGGTGAACCGGTTCTTCAGGTTGTCCGGGTCAAGGGTGATCTGGTCATATCTGGGAGTGACATTGGCTTTGTTTGGCACTATCCAGATCTGGAGGAATTTCACAGGCGTATCCCGGTTCTTGTTGTATTCGCTATGACTGACCCCTGTACCGGCGCTCATCGCCTGTATATCTCCTGCACGGATCACGGCCACATTACCCATGCTGTCCTTGTGTTCCAGGTCTCCTTCTAACGGAATGGACACGATCTCCATATTCTGATGCGGATGGGTACCAAAGCCCATTCCTGGAGCTACCTCGTCGTCATTCAACACCCTGAGAACGCCGAAATTCATTCGGGCCGGGTCGTAGTAATTGGCAAAGCTAAAGGTGTGATAGCTGTTGAGCCAACCGTGGTTGGCATGACCTCTGCTTTCTGCTTTGTGAAGGATTTTTTTCATTGGTTATACAGTGTTATTTCGCGTATTGGTCGTAAGGAATGCCCTTTCCTAACGACGGTGATAAGGGTCATACTTCTTTTGGTAAGTGTGAATTTCAGCACCGATGAGCAGAGATCCTATTCAACAATTGGTATTTGTCTACAATGCAGACTCCGGTCCCGGGAATGGACTGTTGGATGCAGCACACAAAGTGTTGAGCCCCAGCACCTATGCATGTCGTCTGTGCGAGCTCACCTATGGAATGGTAACCGAGAGATCGGCATGGAAGCGTTTCCGGAAAAACTCTGGCCTGCCGATGGAATTCCTGCACCGGGACGAGTTCCGCAAGAAATACGCCTCCAAGTTCATGCCCGTCTACACCTCCCCGATCATCCTATCCCTGACAGCCCATGCGATGGACATTTTTATGGGAACCGAAGAATTGAATGCTATAGAAGGTACAGACGAACTGATACAGGAGGTGAAAAGGCGGATAAGGGGTTGATACTGCTAAGTTATCATGTGATTTTCAGCGTTTTTGCCTGTAGAAATCAGCATTGATAGTCTCAATGTATTCAAGGATTTCTTCCCTGCCTTCTGCCTTCAAGGATGAGGTAACGAAGTGTGGAGGTGCTTCTTCCCATACCTCCTCGGTCAGTTTGTTCAGGTAGGCTTCAACCTGCCTGGAGACCGCCTTGGGTTTGAGCTTGTCGGCCTTGGTAAAGACAATGGAGAATGGGATGCCCATTTCTCCCAGCCACTCCATGAACCTGAGGTCAATAGGTTGTGGTTCGTGCCGAATATCGATCAGGACAAAGGCATTGAGGAGTTGTTCTCTCTTCTCAAAATATTCGGTAATATACTTCTGAAAGGTCTTTTTCTCCTTTTTGGAGACCCGGGCATAACCGTATCCCGGCAGGTCTACCAAAAACCAGTTGTCATTGATCCGAAAATGGTTGATCAATTGGGTCTTTCCCGGTCTGCCCGAAGTTTTGGCGAGGGATTTACGCTCTGTTAGCATGTTGATCAGAGAACTCTTTCCCACGTTAGAGCGTCCTATAAAGGCGTATTCGGGAATGGGGTCAGAAGGGCACCGGGCAACGCTGGAATTGCTCATGACAAAGTCTGCCGACTTTATTTTCATGATTTCCGGGAATTAAAAATTGCGTTGGGTGAGCCACTTATCGAGAATCACATTGAATTCGTCAGGGTGTTCCATCATAGGGGCGTGCCCGCACTTTTTGATCCAGAACAGGTCCGAATCCGGGAGGAGTTCGTGGAATTCCCTGGCGACATTGGGTGGGGTTACCGAATCGTTTTCTCCCCAGATAATACAGGTAGGGGTCTGCATGTGGGGAAGGTCTTTAGACATATTGTGCCTGATAGCACTCTTGGCAATGGCCAGGGTCTTTACCAGCTTCATCCGGTCATTGACAGTAGCGAAGACCTCATCCACGATCTCTTTGGTCGCTACGGCCGGATCATAAAACACGTCCTGAGCCTTTTTTTTGATAAACTCGTAATCCCCTCGTTTGGGATAGCCATCTCCCATGGCACTTTCATAAAGGCCTGAGCTGCCCGTGATCACCAGGGCCTTAACCATTTCGGGATAGAGCTTGGTGTGAAGCAGGCCTATATGTCCGCCTAGAGAATTGCCCAGGAGGATCACGTCTTTAAGTCCTTTGTATTCGATAAACTGTTCCAGAAACTTAGCAAAATTCTTGACGTTGGTCTTGAGCATGGGCATGCTGTAGATAGGCAATTCAGGGACGAGTACCTGATATCCTTTTTTTGGGAAGTAGTTGGTGACTCCCTCAAAATTACTCAGTCCACCCATCAATCCGTGGAGGATGATCATGGGGGTGCCTTCTCCTACCTCTATATACCGGTATTTTCCGTCGGTTTTAATCGAATTCTCCATGCTCGACAGCTTCTGTTGTCAGTTGGCAAATATAGGCATTTCCCCTATATGGGCCTATTTAATTGATCCCACTGCAATAATGTATTGTTTAGAATCCCATTGGAAACCTCAAGAGAGCTGACAGTGGGAATGTCCTTTCCACGAGGGAAATTTTCAGACTGAGATTTGGAAAAATTATAAACAAAGTGGTAATTTGTGGTAAATAGTGGTAATAATTTCTATATATTTGAGTTTATATACCGGAGACCAACCAAAGTTGCATGATCAGTTTCATTGGGACATATGAATGTAAAGCCGATACCAAAGGGCGGGTTATGATACCCGTTACCCTGAAGAATCAGATGGCTCCGGTGATCAACAAGGGCTTCGTGATCAAGCGCTCCGTTTTCCAGCCCTGCCTGGAATTATACCCCATGGATGAATGGAATCTGCTCATGCAGAAAATGAACAAAAAAAACCGTTTTAAGAAGAAGAACAACGATTTTATCAGGAGGTTCTCAGCCGGGGTTAAACCGGTGGAGGTCGACGCCACAGGTCGCCTCCTCATTCCAAAAAATCTTATTTCCATTGCCGGCATCACCAAGGAGGTGGTGCTGAGTTCAGCGATCAACATCATCGAGATCTGGGACAAGGACAGCTATGAGATGGTGCTCGATGAGACCGCTGAGAATTTTGCAGAACTGGCCGAAGAGGTCATGGGTGAAGATGGCGATGAGCTATCATGAGCCGGTATTGCTCCGCCCGTCGGTGGACGGACTTGACATTATTGAAGACGGGGTCTATGTGGATATCACCTTCGGTGGCGGAGGTCATTCCCGTGAGATCCTGAGCCGCCTCGGAGAACAAGGCAGATTGTTCGCCTTTGATCAGGATGAGGATGCGCTCAAAAATGAAATAAGGGACGATCGATTTACGCTGATCAATGAGAATTTCAGGTATCTCGGTCAGTTTTTAAAGTTCTATGGCATTCGGAAAGTAAACGGGATCCTGGCGGATTTTGGCGTTTCCTCTCATCAGTTCGATAGTGAAGAGCGGGGTTTTTCCACCCGCTTTGATGGGGAACTCGATATGAGGATGAGCAAGCGAAACGAACTTTCGGCTTATGAAGTGATCAATACGTATGAGGCAGGCCAATTAAAAAAGGTCTTCAGGGAATACGGTGAGATCAGGAATGCCGAAGCTATGACCCGGGCAATTATAGCCGCGAGGAAAGAGAAGCCTATTGTGACTTCTGTCGCCCTGAAGGAGGTACTGAAGAGTTTCCTGCCCAGGCACCGGGAACACAAGATCCTGGCACAGGTCTATCAGGCCATACGGATCGAGGTAAACCAGAAACTGGAGGCCATAAAAGAATTTTTACAGCAGACCCCGGACTTGCTGGAAAAAGACGGAAGGTTGAGCATTATCAGCTATCACTCCCTGGAAGACCGACTGGTAAAACGTTTTATTCAGTCGGGAAATTTCGAAGGGGACTTGAAAAAGGATTTCTACGGGAAACCGCTGAAGCCTTTTGAAAAGGTGGGTAACCTGATCGTGCCCACAGAAGAAGAGATAAAAACGAATAACAGGGCGCGGAGTGCGAAGCTCAGGATCGCAAAGCGCTTGTGAAATAGTAAAGGTAACACGATGAAAGAAGGTATTGTGTCCATTTTGAAAGGAAAGTTTCTCGTCAGCGGGGATGCGCCAAAAAACTGGCTCTTCCTCGTCTTTGCTTCCATTCTGGCTACCATCATGATCTCGAGTTCCCACAGCGCAGATAAGAAAGTACACCAGCTGGCCGCACTGAATGAAGAGGTGAAAGCCCTTCGCAGTCAGTTTGTTGAGATGCGTTCCGACGTGCAGAAGCAAAAGCTGGAGTCGACTGTAAGGTACTCCGTAGCCGAAAAAGGATTGCTTCCTTCCGATTCGCCTCCAAAGAAGATCAAAGTTAAAACAGCAACACCTTAATGGCCTATTCCAGCAAACACATTCTGACCAGGTTGTACCTTGTATCAGGCGGCTTATTCGTATTTGCGGGCCTTGTGTTGTTTAAGCTGGTCAGCATTCAGATGGTCCAGGGGGATAAGTACAAGGAATTGGCCCTGCAGCGTACGGAGAAGATGTTCACCATCCCTCCCAACCGGGGCAATTTGTATTCCGACGACGGCAGTCTGCTGGCGACTTCGGTTTCGAAATATTCGATACGGTTTGATGCAGTTACGGTAAAGGATGAGGACTTCAGGAAATACATCGGACCTCTTGCTTCAAAACTGGGCAGTCTCCTCAACAAGCCGGCATCCTATTACGAACAGTTGCTGAAAAAGGCCAGGGCTAATAAAAACAGGTACGCTCTCATCGCTCGAAATCTGGATTACTCACAGTATATGAGTGTTAAGGAGTTCCCTCTTTTTAATCTGGGCCCCTACAGGGGTGGTCTGATCGTGGACCAGAAAACCGTGCGCGAACACCCCCTGGGTAAGATCGCGGAGCGAAGTGTGGGATACGAGCGATTTGATGAAAACGGATATGCCACCCGGGTAGGACTGGAAGGGGCCTTTGGAGAGTACCTGAGAGGGAAGGAGGGCAAACGCCTCAAACAAAAGATCGCCAAAGGTCAGTGGAAACCTATTGGCCTGGACAACATTATAGAACCCCAGGATGGGTATGACGTCATCTCCACCATCGACATCAATATACAGGATATTGCCCACCACGGGCTCCTGCAGCAATTGGAAAAATACAAGGCAGACCACGGTTGCGTCATCGTCATGGAAACGCATACCGGGGAGATCAAGGCGATCTCTAATCTGGGTCGTACCGAAGACGGAAAATACTATGAACGGCTCAACTATGCAGTGGGTGAATCCCACGAGCCCGGTTCCACCTTTAAACTGATGTCCCTGGTTGCTGCCCTTGAGGATCAGGTTGTGGACACCAGTACGGTTATCGATACAGAAAAAGGCAGGTGGAGGCTCTACGATCGCATCGTCCGGGATTCGAAACACGGGGGTTACGGTGAGATCTCCGTGGCTGAAGCCTTTGAGGTTTCTTCCAACACGGCCTTTGCCAAGATGATCCACAATGGGTACAAAGAGAACCCCCAGGCCTTTGTCAACCGACTGATGGAAATGGGCCTGCACAAAGAACTGGGGCTCCCGATAAAAGGAGAAGGGGTGCCGGTCATACGCAACCCCGGAGATAAAGGCTGGTCCGGAATTTCCCTGGCCTGGATGTCGCACGGATATGAGGTCTCCCTGACGCCCTTGCAAACGCTGGCTTTTTACAACGCCATTGCCAACGACGGAGAGCTGCTCAGGCCAAGGCTGATCAAGGAAGTCAAGGAGTGGAACAACACCATAGAAAAATTTGATAAAGAGGTCATCAATCCTAGGATATGCTCTGAGGAGAATGTAAGGAAGGTACAACAGTTGTTAAAAAATGTGGTTGAAAAGGACCGGGGTACGGGGCACAGGTTATACGACACCCATTTTTCCATGGCAGGAAAAACCGGAACTGCCCAGAAGAATTACGTGGGCAAGGACCCAGACAAACTGAGGTACATCTCCACCTTTGCAGGTTATTTCCCGGCAGAAAACCCCAAATACTCCTGTATTGTAGTGATTCATGAACCAGACAAGAGTGTGGGGTACTACGGGGCAGATGTCTCAGGGCCGGTCTTCAAGTCGATCGCGCAAAAGATCTACGCCAACAATCCTATGGTGGATGAAGTAGCAGACCTGGAGCCTGACAATCAAGCCCTTGAAAACGCCTATGAGTCCTATTTCGAACAGGCCCAAAAAGAATTTACGACCCTGCCCGATCTCAAGGGGATGAGTGGCATGGATGCAGTTTCCATCCTCGAGAACCTGGGTATTCAGGTAGAGGTAAAAGGAAATGGAAAAGTGAAGAAGCAATCGGTGAGCCAGGGTACCCGGCTCAATCAGGTAACCAAAATCGTCCTGGAATTATCATGAAGTCACTTAAAGACATCCTTTACGGAGTGGGCCTCACGGCGGTCAGCGGTACTACCGCTAAGCTGGTGAACCACATCTGTTTTGATTCCCGGGAGGTGGGGATGGACGATGTCTTCGTGGCCATTCGGGGCACGCAGTCAGACGGACACGACTTTATAGACAAGGCAGTGTCCTCAGGAGCGAATGCCATTGTTTGTGAGAAGCTGCCGGACAACCTGGTAAATGAGGTGAGTTACCTGGAAGTGGAAGATTCCAAAGCCGCCCTGGCTGTAATGGCTGCAAATTATTATGACAATCCTTCGAAGAACCTCAGACTGGTCGGTGTTACAGGCACCAACGGCAAGACCACGGTGAGTTCTCTACTCTATCAGCTCTTCAAAAAAGCGGGATTCAAGGTGGGCTTGATCTCCACCATTCGCATCATGGTAGATGACAAAGAATACAGCACCAAACACACCACCCCGGACGCCCTGACAATTAACCGCTACCTCTCGCTGATGAGCGAGGCAGGGGTAGAATATTGCTTTATGGAAGCGAGTTCACACGGCATTGACCAAAGGCGGACATTCGGCCTGGTCTTCGCAGGGGCTATCTTTACCAACCTCTCCCACGACCACCTGGATTACCACAATTCTTTTGCGGAATACCGGGATGCCAAGAAGAGACTCTTCGATGAATTGCCCAAACAGGCCTTTGCCCTCTCCAATATGGACGATAAGAACGGGCTGGTGATGTTGCAGAACACCAGGGCGAGGAAATTCACCTATGCCCTGAAATCTTACGCTGATTACCGGGCGCAGATCCTGGAAAACCAGTTCAGTGGTCAGTTGTTGAAAATAGACAATAACGAGTTATGGACCAGGCTCATAGGGCACTTTAACGCATACAATATACTGGCGATATACGCCGCCGCAGACCTTCTGGGTCTCGACAAATTTGAAACCCTGAAACTCCTCAGTGAGTTGGAAAACGTCAATGGCAGATTCCAATATTACATCTCGAAGAAACGCATAACGGCTATTGTTGATTATGCCCACACGCCGGACGCTTTAAAAAATGTGCTGGAAACAATCAGCGCATTGAGGACTGGAAATGAAAACGTCATCACCGTAGTGGGGTGTGGTGGTGATCGTGACAAGTCTAAGCGTCCGGTAATGGGGCATATCGCTTCTTCCATGAGCAACAAGGTGATTTTCACCTCAGACAATCCCAGAACGGAATCACCGGGGGCGATCATCTCTGAAATGGAGGCAGGGGTTGAACCCCAGAATGCCATGAAGGTACTCGCCATCGAGAATCGGGAGCAGGCCATCAAGACTGCCTGCCAACTGGCCGAGGCCAAGGACATTATACTATTGGCCGGAAAAGGACATGAGACCTACCAGGAGACCAATGGCAAAAGGGTGGAATTTGATGATTATAAAAAAGTAAAAAAAGTCCTGGAGGACCTGAAAAAATAAGATAGCAAGGAATGCTCTATTACCTTTTTGAATATTTGGAGAAACAGTACCAGTTCCCGGGAGCTACGCTTTTTCAGTTCCTCACCTTCCGGGCCGCTATGGCAGTATTGCTCTCTCTCATTTTGGCCACTGCCTTCGGAAAGCGGATCATCCTGCTGCTGAAACGCAAACAAATAGGGGAGACGGTACGTGACCTGGGTCTGGACGGGCAGCAACAGAAACAGGGTACACCCACCATGGGGGGTATCATTATTATCATGTCCACGCTTATCCCGGTCCTACTTTTTGCAAGACTGGACAATATCTATGTCATTTTGCTCATCGTCACTACAGTGTGGATGGGCATTATCGGATTTATCGATGACTATATCAAGATCTTTAAAAAGAACAAGCAGGGTCTCAAAGGCAGGTTCAAGATTCTGGGTCAGGTAGTGCTGGGCCTTATGGTGGGCGCTACGCTTTTTTTTCATCCTGAGGTCACTATGAAGGAAAAGGACAAAACGACCATCACGGAGCGCTTTGAAGTAAAGGATGTGGAAGGGAAGGAAATCAAATCGACCAAGACCAATGTTCCCTTTTTCAAGAACAATGAACTTGACTACGGCAATATAGTTGCCTGGTTTGGAGCTGACCCTCAGAAATACGCCTGGCTCATCTTTATCCCCATCGTGATCTTTATCGTGACGGCGGTCTCGAACGGCGCCAACCTCACAGATGGGATCGACGGCCTGGCTGCGGGAACATCCGCCATAATCGTACTTACCCTGGGCATTTTTGCCTGGGTCTCAGGAAATATCATTTTCTCGAACTACCTGGATATTTTTTACATCCCCAGGGCGGGGGAACTCGTGGTCTTTATCTCGGCCTTTGTGGGTTCTCTGGTGGGCTTTCTCTGGTACAATACCTA
>CBDTYM010000019.1:0-30860 GCA_965364605.1 uncultured Muriicola sp. | reverse complement strand
GACCCTCTGATTAACAGTCAGATGCTCTAACCAACTGAGCTAAGGAGGAATAAATCTTCATTTAAGAGGGGGCAAATATAGCAGTTTCTTTCAAATCCCCCAATAGTACAACCCAATTATTTCTATTTAACAATAGCCTTATAAATATCATTACCGTTGGCGAACAACAACAGGGCAATCAGCAGGAAAAAGCCCGTCATCTGGGCGTATTCCATAAATTTATCGCTGGGCTTTCTGCCAGAGACCATCTCGTAAAGCAGGAACATCACATGGCCTCCGTCCAGTGCCGGGATCGGCAAAATATTCATAAAGGCCAGGATGATGGAGATCAGGGCCGTGGTATTCCAGAAGGCAGGCCAGTTCCAGGAATCAGGGAACATACCCCCGATAGCGGCAAAGCCACCTACACCCTTGTACGCCCCGGTCTCCGGGTTAAATATTTTTTTGAGCTGTTTGACGTAGCCAGTAAGCGTGGTTACCCCTTTGTCTATCCCAGCCGGGATCGACTGGGCTAAGCTGTATTCTTTAGTTTCCAGTTTCAGGTATCCCCCCTTTTCCAATTCGTCAAACGTCAGTCCACCCAGGTTAACCCCAATGGTGGCAGAGTCACTGATGACCACAGGAATCCGTTCACTTGTGCCTTCCCTGTCTACAGTAAGCACTGTTTGCTGTCCGGTATACCGCTCTAGGACAGCCTTGGCTTGGTCGAAATACCTTACCTCATCATCGCCTACAGCGACGATCCTGTCATTTACCTGTAATCCGGAATCCTTGTTGGCAGAGATGTCAGGAATGGCTCCTACCACAAAAGGCATGCGAGGGCTCAGGAATCGCACCTTATCCTCATCCTCTAATAAAGTCGCTATAAAATCCACGGGGATCTCCTTCTCAATGACTTCACCATCTCGTTCGATGGTAATCGAATTCCCATTGACGATCTCGAGGAAGAGGTTGTTGAAACTCTCTACGTACTCCCCATCCACGGCAATGATCTTATCTCCGGTCTGTATCCCTAATTTATCTCCAATATTCTCCTCCGTAACCCAGACCCCATCTTTCAGACTGTCTGTTGGGATGAATTGGTCCCCATAAGCGTACGCCATTCCGATATAAATGATCACCGCCAAGATGAAGTTCACAGTCACCCCACCCAGCATGATGATCAACCGCTGCCAGGAAGGCTTACTCCTGAATTCCCAGGGTTTTGGAGGCTGCTGCATCTGTTCCTTGTCCATGCTCTCATCGATCATTCCAGAGATCTTCACATAACCACCCAGGGGCAGCCATCCAATCCCGTAGACGGTCTCACCTATCTTCTTTTTAAAGAGGGAAAATTTGACATCAAAAAAGAGATAGAATTTTTCTACCCGGGTCTTAAAGATCTTGGCAGGTATAAAATGCCCCAGCTCGTGCAGGATAATGAGCAGGGAAAGGCTCATGAAGAATTGTATGGTCTGTATGACGATGGGATTCATGAAAATCTGTTTGAACGCACAAAAGTACGTTTTTGAAGGGTCTTTAAAAAGAAACTCCGAAGTTGGCTTCGATTTTTAAGAAAGTTTTAGGAGCCAGGGCTTCCCAGAATTTTGAAAGGCTTGCCGCCCTGCACTACCTTTGTATAAAAAAGGAGGATGCGCAGATTCTTTAGAAAATTTAGATTTCTGGGTCTGGTGATGCTCGGACTTTCTGCGGTCATCGTCTATCTTTTTTACGACGCCCTCCAGCCTCAGAAGTCCCTGCCGGTGTACCAGCCGGCGGACTTTAACCCGGAACTGGTAGACGACTCCCTGCAGTACGTCAGGAAGTATCATACCATAGCCGACTTTTCTCTTATTAATCAGAACGGGGACACCGTCACCCAAAGGGATTACGAGGACAAGATCTATGTAGCGGACTTCTTCTTCACCACCTGTCCCTCCATCTGTCCCATTATGACTGAGAACATGGCCACCATTCAGGAAAATATCCTGGATGAGGATGAAGTTCTCTTGCTGAGCCATTCTGTGACCCCGGAAATCGATTCGGTAGCCCAGCTCAAAAAGTATGCCCTGGAAAAAGGGGTTGTCGATGAGAAATGGAACCTTGTAACAGGTGACAAAAAACAGATCTACGAACTCGCCAGGAAGTCGTATCTGGCCGTAAAAACAGACGGGGATGGCGGACCCTATGACATGATCCATACAGAAAACTTTATCCTGGTGGACAAGGAAAAAAGAATCAGAGGCACCTATGACGGGACCGACCCAAAAGAGATTCAAAAGCTGCTGGACGACCTCGAAATCCTAAAGGCCTCTTATCAAAACTGATCTGCTTTTCGGCTTTATCTGTACTTGGACAAGGAGGCAGCACATAAATGGGGAATACCTCTGATATTCTATTTTTTTACCTTACTTTTGTCGTTACTTATAATCAATCTAAATAAGAATTGAGTAGTACAGTAGTCGATCTTAAAAGGGGCCAGCGCGGGATCATCAAGGCATGTGCAGACGACATACTCCCCATTAAACTTCTCGAATTGGGATGCCTCCCGGGCAACGAAATTGAAATGGTACAAATCGCCCCCTTCAGAGATCCGGTCTACGTCAATGTCAACGGTTCCCATATCGCCATCCGCAGGTCTACAGCCCGTCTTATCATGGTCGATGTCCTTGAAGACGCATAGCATCTCATGAGCAAAAATATCAACGTCGCACTCATAGGAAACCCAAATACCGGGAAAACCTCCGTCTTCAATCAACTTACCGGGCTCAAACAGAAGGTGGGAAATTATCCCGGGATCACTGTGGAAAAGAAGGAAGGTGTATGCAAACTACCGCGGGGGGTAAAAGCCCACATCCTCGACCTGCCTGGCACCTATAGCCTGAACACCACCTCCCTTGATGAAAGCGTTGTCGTAGAACTGCTGTTAAACAGAAACGACAAGGATTTCCCCGATGTGGCCGTGGTGATCAGCGATGTGGAAAACCTCAAGCGCAATCTTCTTCTCTTTACCCAGATCAAGGACCTGCGAATTCCCGTCATCCTGGTGATCAATATGGCCGATCGGATGCGGAGGAAAGGGATCACCCTGGATGTGGAACTGCTGGAAAAGAAACTGGATACCAGGATCGCCCTGGTGAGTATGAGGAAGAACTCCGGGATCGACAAGATCAAAGAGCTCATTGCGGATTACAAGAACCTCTCCACAAAACCCAATGTGGATACATCAGTGATCGCCCCTGAATACTTCGAGAAACTCAGGAAGGCATTCCCGAACGAAGACCTCTACAAGCTCTGGCTGGTCATCACCCAGGACGTGAACTTCATGCCCATCGAGAAAAATACCATTCCTGATACCAGCTCTTTCAGCACGAAATCCAAGTCGGAGCTCAAACGCCTGCAGCAGAAAGAGACCATCCTGAGATACCAGTTCATCAACGGCATACTGAAGGAAGCTTACAAGGTCGACCTGAAGGCAGCCAGAGGTTTTCGAGCTACTCTGGACAAAATACTGACCCATAAAATATTTGGATATCTTATCTTTTTTATCATTCTGCTGACCATCTTTCAGGCGATATACGACTGGAGCAGCTATCCGATGGACTTTATCGATGAACAATTTGCTGCTGCCAGCGAATGGGTAAAGGACACCCTGCCGGCAGGGGTCTTTACCAATCTCATCGCCGAGGGGATTCTGGCAGGGATCGGAGGAATCGTCATCTTTATTCCTCAGATCGCCTTCCTCTTCCTCTTTATCGCACTTCTGGAAGAATCGGGTTATATGAGTCGGGTGGTCTTTCTGATGGACCGTGTGATGCGGCCCTTTGGCCTGAGCGGGAAGAGCGTGGTACCCCTGATCTCAGGTACTGCCTGTGCAATCCCGGCAGTGATGGCCACCAGGAATATCGAAAACTGGAAGGAACGTCTGATCACCATCCTGGTTACGCCCTTCACCACCTGTTCGGCCCGCTTGCCCGTCTACCTCATTATTATTGCTCTGGTCATTCCAGAAGGCCGGTTCATCGGACTCAGTTACCAGGCACTCACCCTGATGCTCCTATATATCATAGGGTTTTTAGCGGCCCTACTCTCCGCCATGTTGCTGCACAAAATCCTGAAGATAAGGAGCAGGACATTCTTTGTCGTGGAGATGCCGAATTACAAGTTGCCCCTGCTGAAGAATGTGGCCTACACGGTGATCGAAAAGACCAAGAGTTTTGTCTATGGGGCGGGAAAAATCATCCTGGCCATCTCTATCGTCCTTTGGTTCCTGGGCTCCAATGGATATTCTGACCGATTTAAAAATGCTGAAAGCCTTGTCAAAGAACGTATTTCAGAAAAAGGTCTAACTGCTTACAATCAATCGGATATCGCCAAAAAACTGGCGATTTACGAAGATGATCTCACCGCAGGATCCAACCTTGATACCCAACAGGTAAAGGATTCCCTAAATGAGAAACAAGAGCTTCTCAGGGAGAAAGCAGTGCGACAGGAGATCGCGAGTTTTCGATTGGAAAATTCCTATATCGGGAACATAGGCAAGGCCATTGAACCCCTGGTACGGCCATTGGGGTACGACTGGAAGATTGGGATCGCTGTCCTCACTTCCTTCGCGGCCCGGGAGGTCTTTGTGGGTACCCTGGCCACTATTTACAGCGTGGGGAATGACGAAGAGGAGACCATCAAGAACCGTATGGCAGCGGAAGTGAAAGAGGAGACCGACCAACCTCTGTTCAACCTGGCTTCTGGGATCTCCCTCCTATTGTTCTACGCCTTTGCCATGCAATGCATGAGTACTTTGGCAATCGTCAAACGAGAGACCAACAGTTGGAAATGGCCCCTAATACAATTGTCCTTCATGAGTACTTTTGCGTATATTATAGCATTGATCGCCTATCAATTCTTAAAGTAAAGAAATGAGCCTGCAGAACATTCTGGTCTACCTCACCCTTTTTGTCGCCCTGGCCTACCTGGTCAATAAATTTCTATTACCTAAAAAGTACCGAATCGGCAGGAAGGATACCTCCTCAGGCTGCGGGAATGACGATTGTGGGTGCACCTGAGATCAGACGATATGCGCGATAAACGAATAGAACAGCAGGGCCCATCCCACCAGCAAAAGTAACCCTCCTAAAGGGGTGACCGGCCCCAGGAACCTCCACTTCCGCCCTTTAGCTCCGCTGATACACAAGCCGTAAATACTGAAGGAAAAGAGAAGGGTCCCAAAAATAAAACAATAGGCTATATAGGACTCCAAGGGTGTAGTGAACCCCAGGTTAAACCCCAGGACCAACAGCAAAAGACCGTGATACATCTGGTACTTTACCCCGGTCTCAAAACTCCGTAGCTGGTCTGCATCAAATACCTTCTTAAGAGCGTGCGCTCCAAAGGCGCCGAATAAAACAGCCAGCAATCCGAAGAGGGCACCGGCCACCTGGACCAATAATATCATGATATCGTATTTATTCAAAGGTAGCATAACCCATGTAAACTGAATGAATACTGAGAGGTTTATAGGATCCAGAGCGAAAACAGAGATCATTATTCCTGTCTCCAAAAAAACCGAAATCTTCCTTCCCTAAAAAAGGATCTGCCGACGCGATGTCCGTTGATTCATTCGCTTTTTTTATCTACTTTCCAAGGATCTAAAAATATACCGATGAAATTTTTCAATCTCCTCCTTTCACTCTTCGTTTCAGGTATGGCCTGGGGCCAGGGAACCCAACTGCTGAGACAACCCTCCATCTCCGCTGAGCAAATCGTTTTTGTCTATGCCAATGACCTGTGGATCGTGCCGGTTACAGGCGGTCAGGCCCAACGCCTCACCAGCAATGAGGGCTATGAATTCGCCCCTCATTTTTCAAATGACGGTTCCTGGATCGCCTTCACCGCTGAATACGACGGGAATAGCGATGTCTATATCATCCCGGCGAAAGGCGGGGAACCCAAACGACTGACATGGCATCCGGGGGACGACGTAGTACAGGGATGGACGCCAGAGGGAAAGGTCCTCTTCCGTTCCGGGAGGGAGGCACGTCCCACCCAGACCAATAAACTATACACCGTATCCCCTGATGGGGGATTGCCTGAGGCAATAGCCATACCCAGGGCCGCCTATGGGGAGATCTCAGCTGATGGCACACATGTGGCTTACACCCCAATCACCTCGTGGGATCCGGAATGGAGGAACTACAGGGGTGGTCAGGCGATGCCGGTATGGATCGTCGAATTAGCCACGGGGGAGTTGAAGAGGACACCTCAGCCCACTGGAGAAAGACACCTCGATCCGGTCTGGTACAAAGACAAGGTCTACTATCTCTCAGAACGCGATCTGGCCAACAATATCTGGTCTTATGATCCGGTCACAGGGGAAGAAAAACAACACACCTTCCACAAGAAATTCGATGTTAAAAGTCTGGATGCAGGACCGCAAAGTATCGTGTACGAACAGGGAGGGTACCTTCACATCCTGGACCCCGAGAACAATACATCCCGCCAGATCACTATTGAGGTCAGGGGTGACATGAATTTTTCCAGGCCCAGATGGGAGAAGGTCAGTGGAAACGACCTCAGCAATGCCGGAATTTCCCCCACAGGAAAAAGGGCACTTTTTGAATTCAGGGGTGAAATTTTCAGCGTGCCGAAGGAAAAAGGGACCTATCGCAACCTTTCTAATTCTCCCGGGGTGGCAGACCGATACCCGGTCTGGTCTCCAAAGGGTGATAAGATCGCATGGTTTTCTGATGCTTCAGGAGAATACCAGCTCACGGTTACCGACCAGGAAGGACAAAATTCGCGCACCTATGCCTTGCCTGAACCCACTTTCTACTTTCAGCCGGACTGGTCTCCGGATGGGAAACATATCGCTTATACGGACACTGACTACAATATCTGGGTAATCAATTTGGATTCTGGGAGTGTTCACAAGGCAGCCACTGACCGCTATGCTCATCCTAACAGGACAATGAACCCGGTCTGGTCTCCTGACAGCCGTTGGATCACCTACTCGAAACAACTCAACAGCCATTTTAAAGCTGTATTTGTATACGACGTGCAGGCAAAAAAGGAATGGCAGCTCACAGATGGTATGGCCGATGCCATCAGTCCGATCTGGGACGAAGGCGGGGAATACCTTTACTTCCTGGCCAGTACCAACTACGGTCTCCAATCCGGATGGCTCGACATGAGTTCTTACGACCCTCAGGTTACCCGTAGCCTGTATGCCATAGTCCTTGCCAGGGACGGGAAGGCTCCTAACCTGCCCATCTCGGACGAGGAAACCTCTGAAGCCTCTCCCGATACAGAGGAGAAAAAAGGGAGAAAAAAAGGGGAAGAAGAAAAAGAGGACAAGGAGGTCGTTGTACGGATCGATCCCGGGGACATATACTCCCGTATTATCCCTCTAGACCTTGAAGATCGCAACTATGTCGGTCTGGCCAAGGGGCCTAAACACCAACTGTTCATTGCCGAGAATGTGCCCAATGAGCGTAATTTGAAGATCCATTTGTACGATGTAGAAAAGATGAAGGCCGAAGAATTCGGGAAAAACATTTCAGAATTCGTGCCCTCCTCAGACCGAAAGAATGTGCTGGTGAAACAAAATGGTTCCTGGTACATTTCCGAGACCAAAGGCAGTTTTAAAAACAGTGAAGGGAAGCTCAGTACGGATATGGAATTAAAAGTGGATCCCCGGGCTGAATACCATCAGATCTTCCGGGAAGGCTGGAGGTTCATGAGGGATTTTCTCTACGTGGACAACGTGCACGGCGCCCCCTGGGATCTTATCTACGAGTGGTATTCCCCCTGGATTGACCACGTACGCCACCGCACGGACCTCAACTACGTGGTAGACATCATGAGTGGGGAGGTGGCCATCGGGCACTCCTATGTCTCCGGCGGCGATTTCCCAGATATTGATGAAGTGCCAGTAGGGTTGCTGGGTTGCGACCTCCAGGTAGCAGATGGTTATTACCGGATCTCCAAGATCTATACCGGGGAACTGTGGAACCCTGATCTGAGCGCACCCCTCCACCTTCCGGGTATCGACGTGAAAGAAGGAGACTATATCCTGGCGGTAAACGGAAAAACCCTGAATTCAGGAGTGAATCCTTACAGTCTCCTTGAGCAGACCGCAGGGAGGGAGATCACCTTGAGCGTATCGTCGTCCCCTTCGATGAACGGGGCCAGGGAAGTCCTGGTAAAACCAGTCCGAAGTGAATACATGCTGAGGACGATGGACTGGATAGAAGGCAACAGGAAGAAGGTGAATGAACTTTCTGAAGGGAAACTGGCCTATGTCTATGTCCCCAATACAGGAGGAAGGGGTTTTGAGTACTTCAACCGCTACTATTTCTCTCAGCAGGACAAGAAAGGGGTAATCATAGACGAGCGGAACAATGGTGGTGGATCGGCGGCAGATTATATGATAGACATCATGGACCGCACCCTTTTGGGATATTTCAACAGCAAGGCCAATGACAACAGACCCTGGACCACTCCAATGGCCGGGATCTGGGGACCCAAGGTGATGATTATCAATGAAAGGGCAGGCTCGGGAGGCGATCTGCTGCCCTATATGTTCAAGGCGAAAAACCTGGGGCCCCTTGTGGGGACAAAGACCTGGGGAGGCCTGGTCGGGACCTGGGATACACCGAGGTTCATAGACGGGGGGCGCATGGTTGCCCCAAGGGGCGGATTTTTTGACGTGAATGGCAAATGGGCCGTGGAAGGTGAAGGGGTTGCTCCCGACATCGAGGTGATACAGGATCCGGGACAGGTCATGCAAGGCGGTGATCCACAGCTGGAAAGGAGTGTGGATGAGGCCTTAAAACTGCTAAAGACCCAAGAATTTATCATGAAACCGGAACCGGAAGCTCCCGTGAGATGGAAGAGACCTGACGGATATATGGAAAGTAAGGATTGATGCTTACAAACTGACCTGTACGGCTCGGTTGGATGATAGTTTGAAGGCACATTCTTTAAAACTGGGAGGCCCAAAGGTCTTCATTCGGGCATTGGAAAAACCGACTGGTTCTTTGGGGATACCGAGCCAGTTGGTGTCCAGGATGTCATTCCCGTTCTCATCGTGGAATACAGCTAAAGCGTACTCTCCCTCAGGAAGATCAGTGATCCTTATACGGGTTTGTCCCGCCACGGCCCTGGTGCTGTCTGACTTGTAGACCTCCCCGAATTTGAGGAAGCCCTCGGCCTGATTGTAAACCGCTACACTGATGTTGCCGGAAGAAGATCGCACTCCCTGTACCTCCACGAGTAGTTCGTGCTGCGCCATTCCGCACAAGGGCAAAAGGAAGAAAAACAACCGGATCAATTTGACCATATTTTCAACTCTTGATGAAGAGAGAACTCTATTCTGCCTGTAAAAGTATCCCAAAAGCGCTTAACTTTTTCCTATAGAAATATTAAAGCTGATCACCGGCAGGGCATTTCTGTTTAGGCGGGCCTACCTGATCAGGGTATCATTTAACCGTTCCGAAAGTTTCCTGTAAAACAAATCGGTCTCCAGGGAATCCCTGAAGTTAAAATAGATAGGAGCCGATCCCTTCTGCTGTAATAGGATCTTGGGATATTTCAGCTCATCCACATACACCCTGATCCCTTCCAGTCCTTCCAGCGTATCCCTGAAAATTCCTTTTTCGACCCCCCAGACCGAAAATCCGGATTCCCGTTCCATTTCCGGAATCCTGGGCACCATCTCCACGGATTCTACGTCCCTGAAGATCACCTCAGAAGAATAAAATCCGGTTATAAGGGTAAATCCCTTTTCTTCTTCTTTCACCCAGTTTTTTGAATGGAGGATAAAGGCGGAAAGGCAGATGATCACTGTAATTCCGATCACAATATTCCAAATCCACTGTCTTTTTCGCCTTGCCATAGATCTGAGCTTGCTAAGGGAGAGGGGTTTTCAAACCCTTCCGGGTTCACGGTAAAAACCGTCTCTTGTCCCTTCTATTAGAACGCATTAAACTTAGATAAAGTACTGCACTATAGCAAGGGGTTACAACGGGCCGGAACTTATGGCCCAAGTCATAATAAAAGGGTTTTTCCCCGGGGTCGGTCAAAAATGTTATCTTTAAATTCCCGGCTATCCCAGGTAAGGAACCTCTCCGGGAAATTGAACAAAAAAAGTCCATCCATGTTTACTGTAGAAGACCTGGCCGTAGCAAAACGGAGGAAAGACCTTATAGAGATCGCGAGGGATAAAGACATACCCATCAATAAGGCCTTGAGAAGCCTAAGGTATGAGGAGGAACTTCGGCTGTTGCAGGTCGAGATGGTAAACTTCCAGAGATGGGTACAGAAAAAGAAGTTACGGGTGGCTATTATATTCGAGGGGAGGGATGCCGCCGGAAAAGGGGGCACCATCAAGCGTTTCAAACAGCACCTGAATCCAAGGTCCACCCGGGTTGTGGCCCTCTCAAGGCCCACAGAAGTTGAGCGGGGACAATGGTACTTCCGAAGGTACATCAAAGAACTCCCAAATCCCGGGGAGATCGTCCTTTTCGACAGAAGCTGGTACAACCGGGCAGTGGTAGAACCCGTTATGGGGTTCTGCAACCATCAGGAATACAATCAGTTCATGGTGCAGGTACCCGGTTTTGAACACATGTTGTACGAAGACGGTGTAAAGATCATCAAGTTCTGGTTCTCCATCTCCAAAAAGGAACAAAAAAAACGGATGGACTCCCGACTGCTCAACCCCCTAAAAAAATGGAAATTCAGCCCTGTCGACCAAAAAGGACAGGAATTGTGGGACAAATACACCTACTACAAGGAGCATATGTTCTCCAAGACCCATTCCACCTTCAGCCCCTGGATCATCGTCAAGGCCAACAGCAAGAAAAGGGCCCGGCTGGAAAGCATGCGCTATGTGCTCTCCCAATTCGATTACAGCAGGGCCCATAAGACCAGAACAACCATCCTCCCGGACCCCAATGTAGTGCTGCGCTATTACCGTCAGATCGAGCAAATTGATATTTGATTCATGAAGAAAAAGAAATCACCAAAACTTGACCTGAGTATCGAGGACCTCGAATTGCTCAACACCCCCCTGGGAATCCAGTTCCTTCTATCTGATAAGAAGACCAATGTACCCAAAGCGCTCCGGCTTCTCAAACAGGAGTTGAAGTTTCACGAATTGCAGGCAGAGATCATCAAATTACAGCACTGGGTGATCGAGAAAAACAAAAAGGTAGTGATCCTTTTTGAAGGGAGGGATGCGGCGGGCAAAGGAGGGGCTATCAGAAGGATCACAGAGCATATCAATCCCCGTCATTTCAGGATCATCGCCCTGCCCAAACCCTCCGTTGAAGAACAGGGACAATGGTATTTCCAGCGTTACGTGAACCAGCTTCCCAAACCCGGTGAAATGGTATTTTTCGACCGGAGCTGGTATAACAGGGCGGTGGTAGAACCCGTAAATGGCTTTTGCACGAAAGCCCAGTATCGGAGTTTTATGGAACAGGTGAACAGCTTCGAAAACATGATCATGGATTCGGGGATATATCTGATCAAATTTTATTTTTCCATCACCAAGGAGCAGCAGGCCTTCCGGTTTAAGGACATACAATCCAATCCCCTCAAGCGCTGGAAAATGACCGATGTAGATCGTAAAGCCCAGGAATTATGGGATCTTTACACGGAATTCAAACTAAAGATGTTCGAACACACCAACCTTAAAAGATCACCCTGGATCATCATTGAGGCGAACCGCAAGACCGAAGCCAGGATAGAGGCCCTTCAGTATATCATAGATTCAATACCTTATAAAGAAGAAGAGGACAAAGCCAAAGTCAAAGCAAAATAAACCCCGATTACCCTGATTTTTAATATCTTTAGTTCAGTATTGTCATTATGAAACTCCTATCGGTCCTTTCCGCATTCCTGATCTTATTCCAGAGCCTGAACATCGGCTTGGGCGATCTCTCCCGTATAGACGAGTTTCTGGAACACGCTAGTTTTCACAATGAAGAGTACGGAGACTCTCTCCTGGTATTCATCTCCAAACACTACGGGGAGTTAAAAGCGGAACATGAGGAACAACATCAGGAGGAACAGGAACAACACCAGAACCTACCTTTCCAGAATCAATCATGCACCCATCATACGGTAAACGCTTTTGTCATGGTGACCACGATTTCACCATGGGAGAAGATCGAATCCTCCGGGGAAGAGGGGGGCCATTTCTTCTACCTCCAAAAAGATTGCCAGGGATTCCGATCTGGCGTATTCCAACCCCCGAAATATTCCTGAATGTACCTTGGCCTTGGCGTCGACCAGCCCGGCCAGCAAACCATTAACGGAATCCTAATCCCCCGACCTGTCCTCCATAGGAGGGTTCGCACTTGCAATACTTTTTGTTTATCATGCTTACGTCTATTATCAATTTCAGTATCCGGAATAAATTCCTCATTCTCCTTTTGGTGGTACTGAATATCGGGTATGGTCTCTTTTCCCTTTCCCAGATCCCCGTAGGAGCCGTTCCGGACGTCACGAACAACCAGGTACAGGTGATCACCACCTCTACCAGCCTTTCCACCCGGGAAATGGAAAAATTCATCACCTATCCGGTAGAACTGGAAATGGTCAACCTGCCCGGGGTCAAAGAAATCCGATCCGTCTCCAAATTCGGCCTGTCTGTGGTGACCATCGTCTTTGAAGACGATTTGGGGACCTACCTGCCCAGGCAACTGATCGCTGAAAAGATCAAATCGGCTTCAGAAAAGATCCCCGAGGGTTTTGGCAGCCCCGAAATGGGACCTATTTCCACAGGGCTGGGTGAGATATTCCAGTATACCCTGGAGGTAGAGCCCGCTTACAAAGGGCGGTACTCCCCTACCGACCTACGTACCATACAGGACTGGATCGTCAAAAGACAGCTTTCCGGGATTCCTGGCGTGGTGGAAGTGAACACCTGGGGCGGAAAGCTCAAGCAATACGAAATAGCTATCAACACCCGTAAATTAAATGCCATGGACATCTCTGCCGGGGATGTTTTTGCCGCTTTGGAGAAGAACAACAGCGTCACCGGAGGTGGTTATATCGAAAAGGAGAACCAGGCCTACTTCATACGGGGGGAGGGCCTGGTAGGTTCTCTGGACGACCTTCGCTCCATCGTCGTAGACAATAAGGATGGCGTTCCGATTTTGATAGGAGACATTGCCGAAGTGGGCTTTGGAAGCGCGATTCGCTTCGGGGCGATCACCGGGAACGGGGAAGGTGAAAAGGTCCTCGGGCAGGTGATGATGCTCAAGGACGCCAATTCAAAAAAGGTGATAGACGCTGTCAAGGAAAGGGTGGCCAGTATTTCCAGCTCTCTTCCAGAAGGGATCTACATCAACCCCTTTCTGGACCGGAGTGAGCTCATAGGACGGACGACGAACACGGTCATCGAGAACCTGGTTTTCGGATGTCTTATCGTGGTCTTTGTCGTAGTGCTGCTGCTGGGGAATCTCAGGTCGGGCCTGGTGGTTGCTTCCGTCATCCCCCTGAGCCTGCTCTTCGCCCTCTCCATGATGTACCTCTTTGGCATCGATGCCAACCTGATGAGCCTCGGAGCGATCGATTTTGGGATCATTATAGACGGGGCGGTGATCATCGTGGAATTCATCGCCTATCGGATCACCAAGAAAAGAGAGGAGATCCTCGACCTTGACAAGGTGGGACAGCGTCGACTTAAGGACCAGATCTCCGCAGACGCAGGTGCAAAAATGATGAACTCCGCCATTTTTGGCCAACTCATCATCCTGATCGTCTTCATTCCTATCCTTTCACTGAGTGGGGTTGAAGGAAAGATGTTCAAGCCTATGGCCCTTACCTTCAGTTTTGCATTGATCGGGGCTATCCTGCTGTGCCTGACCTACGTGCCGGTGATCTCGTCACTCGCTCTCAGACCCGCCCGTTCTGAAAAGGATAATATATCGAGCCGACTCATGTCAAAGATCATGGTCGCATACCAGCCTACCCTTCACTGGGCGCTCAAAAGACCGAAATTTGTATTAGGCGCTGCAGGGACGCTATTGGCTGCGGCTATACTTCTGTTCTCATCCATGGGGGCAGAATTTGTCCCCACTTTGGACGAGGGGGATTTTGTGATACAACCCGTACTGAAGACAGGGACATCCCTGAGTGAGACCATAGAAACAACCACACGCATTGAAAAGATCCTCCTGGAATCATTCCCCGAAGTAAAACAGGTGGTCACCCGAATCGGTGCTGCGGAGGTGCCTACCGATCCTATGTCGATGGAGGAAAGTGACGTGATCATCATCCTGAATCCTATTGACACCTGGAAGTCGGCCCGGACCAAGGACGAACTGGCCGAGAAATTCAAAGAAGCCCTTTCTGTGATCCCGGGTATTCAGATCGAGTTCACCCAGCCCATAGAAATGCGGTTCAATGAGTTGATCACGGGTGTACGGGCCGATATTGCTGTCAAAATCTTTGGAGAGGACCTTGACATCCTCACCCGGAAAGGCGAAGAGATCAAGGCGCTGATCAGAGATGTGGAAGGAGCGGCAGATGTGACCGTCGAAAAGATCGCCGGCCTTCCCCAGATGAATGTAGCCTATGACCGTGCAAGGATCGCCCGCTTTGGCCTGAACATCAGCGATCTGAACAGGATGTTGGCCACAGGTTTTTCGGGCCATACTGTGGGAAATGTCTTTGAAGGAGAAAAGAAATTCGACCTTGTGGTACGGTTGCAACAGGAGCAAAGAAAGGGTATTGAAGACCTGAAAAATCTGTACGTAGACCTGCCAGACGGAGGGAAGATCCCCCTTTCGCAAGTAGCGGATATCACGTATCAGAAGGAGGCTGCCAAGATTTCCAGGGATGACAGCCGAAGGAGGATCGTAGTGGGTATCAACGTGAGGAACAGGGACCTCCAATCGGTGGTCAATGACATCAGGACGCGGATAGAACAGCATATCACACTTCCCGTGGGGTATTCGATCAGTTACGGGGGGCAGTTTGAGAATTTGCAGAGTGCCAAGGCCCGACTCAAGATCGCCGTACCCATTGCCCTTATCCTGATCTTTGTCCTGCTTTACTTTACATTTGGTTCCGTCAGGGAAGCCTTGCTGATCTACTCGGCCATTCCTCTGGCGGCTATAGGCGGAGTCTTCCTGTTGTGGCTGCGGGGCATGCCCTTCAGCATCTCTGCCGGAATTGGCTTTATTGCCCTTTTTGGGATCGCAGTACTCAACGGTATCGTGCTCATCGAGCATTTCAAAGAACTTAGAAATAAAGGTTTTACGGATATGGAAGCGCTTATAAAAAAAGGGACCAAAGACCGTTTGCGACCAGTCCTCCTGACAGCCTCAGCGGCAGCGCTGGGATTTCTTCCCATGGCGATCTCAACCAACGCCGGGGCGGAGGTTCAAAGGCCCCTGGCCACTGTGGTGATAGGAGGCCTCGTTTCAGCCACACTCCTGACACTGGTGGTACTCCCTGTCCTCTACGCTATGTTCAACCGATTGGTCGACAAGAAGGAGAAGAAAGGCTGGTCTTTTAAAAATCCTTTGGGAGTCCTCATTTTGCTTACTACCCTGGGAGTACAGGGTCAGGAGGCACCCTCATCCCTCGATGACCTGGTCCCGATCGCGCTGGAGAACAATGCGGGGTTGCAGGCAGCCAGACTCAGATTTGAAAGGACTGAGGCCCTGAAGGGATCTGCATTCAATTTTGACAAGACAGAGGTCTACTACTCCTATGACGAAAACAATATCGCTGTCAACGGATTCCCAATTGATGTGATTGGAGTCAAACAGGATTTCCTTTTCCCCACCGTGTATGGGATGCAGCGCAAAGTCCAGAAAACGGCAGTTTCTGTCGCAAGGGACGCTTTCGAAATCGAGAAAAAAACCCTTTTACGCGACCTGACCCGGGCTTACTACGAATACCAGACGAGGTTGGAAAAGGAGATGCTCTACGGCCGCCTGGACAGCCTTTACCAGAATTTTGACTACGCTGCCAATCGCCGGTTTGAACTCGGGGAGACCAATTATCTGGAAAAGGTGACCGCTGCTTCCAAGCAGAGACAGATCATGATACGCAGAGACAAGGCATCGGAGGAAGTAAGGCAGGCCTACAACAAACTCAGGCAGATCCTGCAGGTACAGGACAGTATCCGTATACACCGGGAACCTTACCGGAAGGTCGAGTTGCTACAACCCCGTTTCGAAGAGCTCCCGGAGCTGGCCCTCTTCAGGGACAGGGCACTCCTTTTGAAGGCTGAAAACCAGTTGGAAAAACAGCGATTGCTTCCCGATATCGCCCTTGAGTACTTCCAGGGATCCAACGAGACGCTGGATGGCAACCTCACAGGATATATGGTGGGCCTTAAAATACCCCTTTTCTTCAGCGGTCAGGCCTCGCGAATCCGGGCTTCCACCCTCGAGAGGCAGGCTTTCACTGCTGAAACCAGGGAATACGAGAGTCAGCTGGACACCAAACTCCGATTCCTGCAAGCCTCCTATCAGCAAAACCTTAAGGCTTTATCCTATTATGAAAATGAGGGCAAAAGACTGGCGGATGAGATCCTGAAAACCGCTGTTCGCAGTTTCAGGAGCGGGGAGATCGATTTCTTCCAGTACATACAGAGCATCGAGAATGCATACGACATCCTATTGAGTTACCTCGACAGCCTGAACACCTATAATCAGACAATCATTGACATCAATTATTTAACGCTTTAAAAATATCCCTATGGCCCGCAATACCTTCTTCACGACACTTACAATTTGCGCCCTCCTGCTTATGGGGTGCAGGAATAACGAAAAAGAGGATATGCCTGCTGAGGCAGATCGAACCAACCGTCTAACCGTTACACGGGAGCAATTCGAAAAGGGAGGTATGGAGTTGGAAACCCCGGCAGAGAGGTCATTTCCTAAAACTGTTCTTGCGACGGGGATGATCGATGTGCCTCCCCAGAACAAGGCTGTGGCAAGCGCCTTTATGGGAGGGTATATCCGGGAAACCCCCCTGCTCATAGGGGATATGGTCAAAAAAGGACAGTCTTTGGTCGTCCTCGAAAACCCTGAATTTATCACTTTGCAGCAGAACTACCTCGAGGCCGCTCAGGAACTCAACTTCCTCAAAGCCGATTACGAAAGGCAAAAACAATTGGTGGCCGAAAACATCTCCTCTCAAAAGAATTTCCTCAAAGCCGAAAGTGATTACAGGGGAAAACTAGCTCAATACAATGCCCTCCGGGAAAAACTTGAAATGCTCAACTTCTCGATTGCCGATGTAGAGGCAGGGAATATCAGGCCTACTACACGCATCTACTCCCCCATCTCCGGAAGTATTACCAAAATGAACGTCTCCAAAGGTATGTACGTTTCCCCTTCCGATGAGATCCTAGAGATCACGGACAATGACCACATACACATCGAATTGAATGTTTTTGAAAAAGACGTCATGAAACTGAAAAAGGGACAGCCTATCAGGTTCACCATACCCGAGGCTTCCATGGAGTCCTTTGAGGCCGAAGTGTATCTCATCGGTGCCCATATCGAAGAGAACCGAACGGTAAAGGTGCATGGCCACCTGAGGGAAGAGGATCATAGCAGGTTCCTGACAGGCATGTTCTTACAGGCGCAGATCGTTACCTCGGAGGTAGTCAAAAGATCCCTCCCTGATGAGGCCTTGGCTGAGGTTGAGGGTTCGACCTACGCCCTGAAGCTGATCTCCGAGAATGCCGATGGATATACTTTTGAAAAGGTAAGCGTTGTACCTTCTGAGCGATTCGGGGGATTTACTGCAATAGATCTTCCACAGGAATCCGGGGTTGAGACGTCATTTCTCACGAGCGGTGCTTTTGCCCTGCTCACGGGTGACTTGTAGTTCGGCTTAACCGAGGCCTACATCCAGGGCCATCATGATGATAAATCCGCCAATAAAACCCATGGTGGCAATATCGGTATACTTGTCCTGTTGGGTCTCCGGGATTACCTCTTCCACAACCACAAAGATCATCGCCCCGGCAGCAAAGGAAAGGGCATAGGGTAAAATAGGCTGAAAGGTTAGCACGGCCCATGCCCCCAAGACTGCCGCAATGGGCTCTACCGCTGCTGAGGCCTGGCCGTAAGCAAAACTCTTAAACCGGCTCAGCCCCTGTCTCCGTAAAGGCATGGCCACGGCGAAACCTTCCGGAAAATTCTGAAGGCCTATCCCCAGGGCCAAAGCCACCGCCAGGCCAATATTCACTCCTTCAAATCCAGCGGCTACACCTCCAAACAATACCCCAACGGCCAATCCTTCGGGAATGTTGTGCAGGGTGATCGCCAGCGTCAGGAGTGTGGTTCGGTGCCAGGGGGTCTTAATCCCTTCTGTTTGCTTGAAATTGATATGGACGTGCGGGAGGACCTTGTCCAGACCGTAGATAAACGCCGCTCCGAGCAAAAAACCAACGGCGGCCGGAATGACCTTGACAAAACCACTTCCCGGACTCATTTCGATGCCCGGAGCGAGCAAACTCCAGAAACTGGCAGCGACCATAACCCCACCTGTGAAGCCGAGCATCCCATCCAGGACAGCCCTGTTCATGGTTTTAAATAAAAAGACAAGGGAAGCACCCGCGGCTGTCAGGCCCCAGGTAAATAATGTGGCGTAAAAAGCCCCCAAAACGGGGTTGATCGTTTCAAAATAAGAGATGACCTGTTCCATTATTCGCGTTCTTCTGTGACTATGAGGTTAGAGGCGATGGCATTCGAAAGATGGAGGTTCCGATTGCCAATTTTCACCCGGATGGAATCGTCAAAATCTTCACGCTCTACCACTTCGATCCGATCTCCAAGCGCAATCTGGTTCTTGTCCAGGTAGCGGAGAAAAGAGGTGGAAGAATCACGGACGCCTATGCACACACAGGAGGAATTGATCTCCAGGTTGCTCAGGAGACTCGATTTCCTGGGTTTCAGCTCCCCATTTCTGTCCGGGATAGGATCACCGTGGGGGTCTACCTTGGGATAGGACAGAAACCTGTCCAGCTCGTCTATCAGTTTTTCGCTTTGGATATGTTCCAGTTGTTCGGCGATCTCATGGACCTCATCCCAGGCAAAATTCATCTTTTCTACCAGAAAGGTCTCCCATAACCTGTGCTTTCTGATGATCATCAGGGCCTTTCTAGTCCCCTTATCACTCAGGGTGGCCCCCTGATATTTCTTGTAGTTCAGGTATCCTTTCTCTGACAGCCTCTTTACCATGTCGGTCACCGAAGAGGGCTTGGTCTGCATTTCTTCAGCGATGGCATTGGTCGAGATCACTCCCGGTGTCACCTTGCTCAGGTGATAGATCGCTTTCAGGTAGTTTTCCTCAGATTGTGTCATAGCATTTTCAATAGAACAAAAATACATTTTTATTTATAAAAACATATTTTTAGTTTTGTCTAAAAATAGACATACATGCAACGATTCTGTTGTTTGCTGTTATTCCTGACATCTGCACTTACTGCCCAGAGCGAAAAAATAACGCTCTCGGGAAGGGTAGTGAGTGATGGGGAACCCGTTCCCTTTGCCAGTATTTATATCAAAGGCGGCACTGAGGGAACGAGCGCTGATGTATCAGGATCATATCGTTTTGAGATCCCCACAGGAAATGTCATTCTTGTAGTACAGGCTCAGGGGTATCGCACCATAACAAGGTCATTGACAGTCCGCGAAGGACAGGATCAACAACTCGATATTGAATTGATCGAAGATGCGCTGGGACTGGATCAGGTGGTGATCAGTGCCACCAGAAACCGGGTGGAACGCAGAAGTGCACCTGTGGTGGTCTCTTCCCTGAAGCCCAGCTTGCTCACGGCAACCCAATCCCTCACCCTGGCTGAAGGACTGAACTTTACTCCCGGTGTCCGGGTGGAGAACAACTGCCAGAATTGCGGCTTTACCCAGGTACGGTTGAACGGCCTGGACGGAGGCTATACACAGATCCTGCTCAATAGTCGGCCTGTATTTACGTCTCTCCTGGGCGTTTATGGTCTGGAGCAGGTCCCGACGAATATCATAGAACGTGTTGAGGTGGTCCGCAGCGGAGGTTCGGCCCTTTATGGTTCCAATGCCATCGCCGGAACAGTGAATGTCATCACCAAAGATCCCGTTTTGAACACCTGGGAAATAGGCAGCAATTTGGCTCTGATAGACGGAAAGCAGGTCGACCGTTTCCTTACGTTTAATACTTCTTCCGTCGCAGATGATCTGAATAGCGGAATCACATTGTACGGGACCTACCGCAACCGGGAGGCTTTTGATGCCAATGATGACGGCTTTACTGAAATCGTAGAGCTGCGAAACACAACGGTAGGTGCCAAGGCCTTTTACAGGCCTGATGATCAAAGTCGCCTGTCAGTTAACCTCAATGCCATCAGGGAATACAGGCGAGGTGGAGATCGGCTGGACCTGTCTCCTCAGTTTACGGATATTACCGAAGAGTTAGATCACGACACCTTTATCGGGGGCGCAGATTACGAACTCAACAGTCGTGACAATTCCCGTAAACTGCAGGTCTATACTTCCGCTTCCTATACCAACAGAGGAAGTTATTACGGCGGATTGGGGGGTGGAAGAACCCAACAGGACAGCCTGCTCGCCAACAATGCTTTTGGCACTACCCGGGACCTTGCCTGGGTCAATGGCGTGCAGTTTACCAAGGCCTTTCAAAACAATGACGTGCTGACCACCGGAGTGGAATACAACTACAACAGTACGGAAGACCGTATTCCGGGGTATAGACGCCTGATCGACCAGGATGTTAAAACACTGGGCGGCTATGCCCAGTACGAATGGAAACCTTCTGACCGATTCTCGGCTCTGCTGGGAGCACGGCTCGACAATGTGTCAGTGGACGGTTCCTATTCCATAGGGGGTATTGAACGGGGAGTAAATCTGAGTCAGACCGCACTTTCTCCCAGACTGACCCTCTCCTACCTGATCACGGACGACCTCCGCCTGCGCGGTGGATACGCCCGAGGATTTCGGGCGCCCCAGGCCTTCAATGAGGACCTGCACATTTCCAGTGTGGGAGGCGAACCCCAGTTTGTCATTCTCTCGAATGACCTCAGCACGGAGTATTCCAATGCGTTTACGGGTTCTATAAACTATTCAAAAACTGAGAAGTTACTGCAATGGGATGTCCTGGTGGAGGGCTTTTACACAGTCCTTCAGGATCCCTTCACCCTGGTGAGTACCGGGGCCACCCTGGCGAATGGCTCTATCCTGGAGGAAGTGAGAAACGGGGAAGGGGCCCGTGTTTTCGGTTCTAATTTTGAACTGGGTATCTCTCCTGACCCCCGATGGCGATTTCAGCTGGGAGGAACACTTCAGGGTACAAGATGGGATGAACCCCAGCTTCTCTATGAAAGCAATGGGACCCCGGGTGAGACTGATATCAGCATCGATGAATTTATCAGGGTACCCGGACTTTACGGCTACCTGAACAGCACCTGGATCCCCGGCGAGAAATTCAACCTGGACCTCACGGGTACCTACACCGGAAAAATGACGGTGCCACTCGTGGTCAGTGATTCTGGATTTCTCCAATTGAACGAGAGCAAACCCTTTTTCGATCTGAATATCAAAATAGAGACCCATCACGATTTCAGCGACAGTTTTATGGTCACCCTCTCGGGCGGTATCACCAATCTGTTCAATAGTTTTCAAGACGATTTTGATACTGGTCCAACGCGCGACTCAGACTATGTCTACGGTCCGGATGCCCCCAGGACCTTCTTTCTCGGGCTCAAGTTTGGTAAATTGCACTGATCTCCGAAGGCGACGAAATGAACACAAGGACAAAAGCGCTGGCATGGTTACTTCCCAAGAGGAGATTGACCCCTTTCCAAATTTTCATGATCTGTTCGGTTTTTCTGTTCTTCATTCAGGGGGTTTCTGCCCAGGATAAATCCATCAGGTGGATCAGCTTCGAGCAATTAGAAGATTCCCTGTCTGTGAAGCCAAAACCGGTATTTATCAGTTTTTATGCAGACTGGTGTGCCTATTGTAAGAAAATGGAGAGGGTGGCTTTCAGAGACCCAGAAGTGATCTCCAGGTTGAACGCAGATTACCTGGCGGTACGGATGAATGCAGAAACTACGGATACTATTTTTTTTGGAGGACAGACTTATGTGAATCGGGAATTTGGCAGAAAAAGAAACCCGACCCACGAAATTCCTTTGCTTTTGGCCACACGTGATAACTACCCCTTCTCCCTTCCGGCCATGATTCTCCTGAATGAGAATTTTGAGATCACTGAAAGATACTTCGAATACCTCTCACCCCTGGAACTGACAAAAATTCTGGAGAAGTAGATCTGATGGAACACAACTTCCGGGTAGTCGGACGAGAGACTCCGACCGACTTTAAACGGGTTTTATTTAGTCCGCATTTCGGTACCCCCAATATTCGTACCTTAGCAGCTCTTCCGTAGTCCATGACAGAATACGACATCATCATCATCGGTGCCGGAGCAGCTGGTCTCATGCTCGCAGAGGGAATGGGAAAAGATGCGGCCTTTGAAGACAAGCGCATCCTCCTTCTGGATAAGGACGATAAAAAAAAGAACGACCGTACCTGGTGCTTTTGGGAACAAAATGGAGGCCCTTTTGATCAGATCCTGCATAAAAAATGGGACGAGATCTTTATAGGGGGTAAGGATTTCAACAGGACATTTGGCATCGCCCCTTACCGTTACAAGATGGTAAGGGGTATTGATTTTTACAACCTATACCTCGAAAGGATAGCTGACTATAAGAACGTCACTTTTAAACAGGAGGCAGTCCTGGAGATAACAGAAGGGGCTGAGGGCCCGGTCAGGATAAAGACATCTGCAGGTACCTATACAGGCAAACAGATCTTTAACAGTCGGTTCTCGTATGAACAGATCAAAGAGGAACCCAAATACCCGGTGCTGCAGCAACATTTCATCGGATGGTTCGTCAGGACCAAACGGGCGGTTTTTAACCCGGGCCAGGCTACCTTCATGGATTTTTCCATCCCACAAAAAGGGAATACCCGATTTATGTACGTCCTCCCCTTCAGCGAGAGGGAAGCCCTTGTCGAATACACTTTGTTTTCCTCGGAACTCCTTCCGGATGAAGAATATGAAGAAGCCATAAAAGACTATATGGCCGGTGTATTCAAGTGTGAGGACTATGAGATAACGGAACGGGAGAAGGGCAGTATTCCCATGACGTGCTACGACTTTTCACAACACAATACCAGGCGGATCTTTCACATAGGAACAGCCGGGGGATGGAGCAAGCCCAGTACTGGATACACGTTCCACAATACGGTAAAAAAGACCGAGGCGCTGATCGATCACCTAAAGACGGGAAAACCTCTGACCTCCTTCGATAAAAAGAGTCGCTTCTGGTATTATGACCTGCTGCTTCTGAATATCCTGTACCGAAACAATGAACTGGGCCATGTGATCTTTGAATCCCTTTTTAAAAGAAGGAGACCTCAGCTGATATTTAAATTTCTGGATGAGGAGACCACCTGGTATGAGGATGTCTACATTATGATGGCCCCTAATCCTTTCCCTTTTATCAAATCCCTGGGAAGGCATGTGTTCTGGGCAATCTCTGGTAAGAAAAAACGGTGGTAGACCATATGGTCAGACCTTCCTCCCCATAAGATCCCTGCCAAAATCGAGCAGAACTTCCTTATTCGCGTCTGGTATGTCGAGCAGATCGAGCCGGGTAAAGGCCTTTTCCGTGTACTCGGCTATGGCCTTCCTGGTGTCATCCGAGGCTCCGCTCTGCATGTAGATCTCTTTCACGCGTTCTATTTTCTTTCCGACCTTCTGGGGCTGAATAGAATACAGGTCCTTTAATTCCCTTCCCAATACGGCATCTCCCAGTTCCAGAGATTTGAGATAGAGGTAGGTCTTTTTATTCTCAATGATATCTCCTCCCTGTTGTTTCCCGAATTTTTCGGGATCCCCAAAGGCGTCGAGAAAATCGTCCTGCAGCTGGAAGGCCAGGCCGAGGTTGATGCCAAAGTCATATATCTTCTTCTGATCGGATTGAGAAGCCCCGGCGGTAATAGCGCCCATTTGCACAGCTGCCCCAACGAGCACAGCGGTCTTATATTCAATCATTTTGAGGTACTCAGGTACCGTGACGTCATCCCGTGTTTCAAAATCAATGTCGTACTGCTGGCCTTCACATACCTCGTTGGCTGTCTTGCTGAAGAGGGTCGTAAGGGCTTTGAATTCCTCAGGGGGATATGCTTCGAGAAAACGGTAGGCCTCGATAAGCATGGCATCCCCTGAGAGAATCCCTGTATTGAGGTCCCATTTCTTGTGCACGGTGATCTTTCCCCTTCGCAGAGGGGCGGCATCCATGATATCGTCGTGGATGAGGGAAAAATTGTGAAAATATTCCACGGCCATGGCTGCGGAGAGCGCATCCTGATATTTGCCACCAAACAACTCCGCGGAAAGGAGAGTGAGTGCCGGCCTTAGGCGTTTGCCACCGAGTTTCAGGATATAATACAGAGGTTCATATAACGACATGGGGTCCCGCTTTTTCATCCCGGCATTGAGATGCTCTTCAAAACGTTCCCGGTAATACAAAACGGTCTGCATGGACAATTTTTTTCCAAAAATAGGAGAATTCAACAGATAACATTTCCCCCTTCCCGGAAAATGGAAAAAAGATCAGGTTTACCTCATTGTTAATTTATTGTAAAACTTTGGAAACTTTTTATGTTTTTAAAGTTTCCTATCTATATTTGACCCCTCATGAGAGATAAAATTTTAAATAAGGCAACCGATATGTACCTGTCCCTGGGCTTTAAAAGCGTGACCATGGACGATCTTGCTCAGGAGATGGGTATCTCCAAAAAGACCATCTATTCCCATTTTGAGAACAAGACCAAACTGGTAGAGGCATGTACTTCCAGCCTCTTCGAAACGATCTCACAGGGTATCGATGCCATCTGCAGCATGCAGAAAAATCCTATAGAGGAATTATACGAGATCAAGAAATTCGCCATGAAGCACCTGAAGGACGAAAAAGCGTCTCCCCAATTCCAGTTGCAGAAATACTACCCCCGCATCCACAACGCCATGCGTGTTAAGCAATTCGAGGTAATGCAGACCTGTGTGGTCGACAATATCAAAAGAGGAGTTGCTTTGGGGATATACCGGCCCAATCTGAATGTGAATTTTATTTCACGCATCTATTTTACGGGGGTGACCAGCATCAAAGACCACACTCTTTTTCCGGAGGATGAATTTCCGAAGGCCCGGCTTATGGACGATTACCTGGAATACCACCTCAGGGGTATCGTAACTCCCGAAGGAAGAAAGATATTAAACGACATTATCCACTCAAACAGCCAATAAATGAACCTTTATCGATTGTGTATAGTACTGTTCTTTCTCACATCTGTGAGCTATGCCCAGGAAGAGCCCAGGTCTTTCTCCCTGAATGAGGCCATCGCTTTCGCTCTGGAGAACAATTACCAGGCCGTCAATGCAGACAGGGATATTATCGATGCCCGGAAACAAAAATGGGAGACCATTGCTTCAGGGTTGCCACAGATCACCGGGGACGTCAGCTATCAGAACTTTATCAAGCAACCTGTATCCCTTATCCCGGCTGAATTCTTCGGTGGGGAACCTGGTACATTCCAACCTATTGTATTCGGTCAACCGCAGCAAGCCACAGCCACAGCCACACTCAGGCAACAGATCTTCGATGGGTCGTACATAGTAGGAGTTCAGGCCACAAAAGCCTTCCTGAGCTACAGTCAGAACAACAAGGAAAAGACCCAGCAAGAGGTTCGTAAAGCCGTGGTGGAAGCCTATGGCAACGTTCTCCTCGCACAGGAATCTGTCGAAATACTCAACAGGAACCTCGAAGCCCTTAGGAGTAATTTATACGAGACCCGCAAGTTGTATGAGAACGGACTCGCAGAAGAGGAAAGCGTAGAACAACTACAGATCACTTTTTCTACCGTGGAGAGCCAGTTAAATAACGCGAAACGGCTGGAGACGATCACCCTTCAGATGCTCAATCTGGTCATGGGACTTCCCCTGGATGCCCAGACTGATCTGGAAGAGGACCTGGACGATCTCGCCCAGGAATATGTAGATCCTACGGTGCTGGATGCCCCTTTTATCATGGAGAACAATGTGGATTTCAAGTTGGTGAACAACCTGAATGAACAACGGTATTATGAGTTCAAACTGGCTAAAAGTCGGGCCCTGCCAACGTTAAATGCTTTTATCAACTACGGGAGTACTGCCTTCAGCGATTCCTTTACCTTCTTTGACAGTGATCAGCAGTGGTTTGATCAATCCATTCTCGGTTTCGACCTAAGCATTCCGATTTTCAGCTCCCTTAGGCGCAGTGCAAGCACCCAAAGAGCCAAAATAGCCCTGGAAAAGGCAAAGACCCAACTGACGGAAACCCAGGAACAGATCCGTTTGCAACTCGAAAAGGCCAAAAGTGATTATCAACTGGCCATTGAACAATACGGTACCACCAAGGAAAATCTAAACCTCGCCGAGAGAATCGAGAATAAGAACCAGATCAAATACAAGGAGGGTATCGCTACCAGTTTCGAGCTCAGGCAGGCACAGACGCAATTGTACAGCGCCCAACAGGAATACCTCCAATCCATGGTAAACGTGATCAATGCAAAAACCGAATTGGAACTCATCGCAAACAATAACTGATAAAACGACAAATCCACATACCAAAATGAAAACTAGTATCCCAATCCTGACACTCCTTGTCTTGTTAATCTCCTGCGGGGGAAACCAGAACGAATCCCTGGAAACCCTAATTGCAAACGGAGATCTGGAAGCGATCAGGTCTAAAAAATCAAGCCTGTCCGAGGAGATGAAAACCATCAGCGACCAGGTCAGAACCCTGGACTCCGTCATCGCCATCCTCGATGCAGACACCAGGTTGCCCTTGGTAAACACCTTTGAGGTGTCTACGGGTAATTTTGAACACTACCTGGAATTGCAGGGGGACGTCGCCACCAAGCAGAATGTCCTGATCTATCCGGAAATGGCCGGAACCCTGGAGCGGGTTTACGTCACGGAGGGTGACAAGGTGGTCAAGGGACAATTGCTTGCGAACATAGACGATGGGGGTATGGCCAACCAGCTGGAGCAGCTCAAGGCCCAGGCCGCACTGGCAGAAACCACGTACGAAAGACAAAAGAGGCTTTGGGAGCAAAACATCGGCTCGGAGATCCAGTATCTGCAGGCCAAAACTTCCTACGAGGCCAGCAGGAACAGCGTACAACAAGTGGAGCGGCAGTTGGGCAAATCAGCCATAAGGGCTCCCTTCAGTGGGATCATTGATGACGTGATCAAAGACCAGGGTACTGTAGTTGCCCCTGGTCCGGGATCGGAGGTATTCAGGATCGTCAACCTCAGCAATATGTACATTACCGTAGATGTTCCCGAGACCTACGTCGGGAGTATAGATGACGGTACTAAAGCCAAAGTGTATTTTCCGGTTCTCGGAGATTCTGTTCAGACCAGCGTCAGGCAGGCAGGCAACTACATCAATCCCAACAACCGTTCCTTCAGCGTTGAGATCCCCGTGCCCAATGAAAAGGGCAGAATCAAGCCCAATCTCAGTGCGCGTGTAATGATCAACGATTATACGAATCCCGAAGCCCTGCTCATACCCCAAAGCGTGATATCAGAAAATGCAGAAGGAGAACAATACGTGTTTATCGCAGAAAACCCCACCGAAGACCAAAAGGGAACGGCCCGTAAGCGCATTGTTGTCACCGGTAAGACACAGGGTAGATATGTCGAGATCCTAAGCGGACTCAAGGCAGGTGAACTGATCATACAAGAAGGAGCGAGAAGCGTCAAAGACAACCAGGACGTTCAAATCTTAAAGTAAGCAGACCATGAGCAAACAGAAAAGGAACGCCGATAAGGAGTTCAGGCCGTCGTCCTGGGCTATAGACAATCCTTCCGTAGTTTACGTCATGATCGCCATATTCCTCTTTATGGGGTATGGGGCGTACATGGCCCTGCCCCGGGAGGACTTTCCCGAGGTTGTGGAGACCAAGGTCTACATCAGTACCCCATATCCAGGCAACACGGCAGAGGATGTGGAAAGGCTGATCACGGATCCCCTCGAGGACAGGATTAAAAACGTGAGTAATTTGGTGGAACTCACCTCAACTTCTCAGGAAGACTACAGTATCATTACCGCTGAGTTTGATGAAGATATAACCGTAGAAGAGGCCAAGCAAAAGGTAAAAGACGAGGTAGATGCCGAAAAAGCTGGTGAGGACTGGCCCCTATTTAACGGGGCCAAGGTGGAACCCAACATCTTCGACCTTAACCTTGCAGAACAGATCCCCATCATCAACATCAATTTCACGGGGGACTATCCGGTTGAAAAACTCAAAGAATACGCCGAATACCTGGAGGACAGGATAGAAGATCTGCCACAGGTAAAAGAGGTAGACATCCGTGGGGCCCAGGAAAAAGAAGTGGAAGTTGCAGTGGATGTCTATAAGATGATGGCCGCCAAGGTGAGTTTCCAGGACGTGCTCCAGACCATCTCCAACGGAAACATGACAATGTCTGCCGGAAACCTCAAAACGATCAATCAGCGCCGGACCATACGTATCCTGGGAGAGATCGAAGAACCAGAGGAATTGAATGATTTTGTAGTGAAATCAGAAAATGGCGCTATCTATCTCAAAGATATAGCAACGGTGACCTTTGACGAAAAGGACAAGACTACCTACGCCCGTGAATTCGGGGATAATGTGGTGATGCTGGACGTGAAGAAACGGTCGGGGCGCAATACCATAGAAGCGATCAATGAGATCAAGAAGATCGTGAAAGACGCTGAGGATAATTATTACCCGAAGGACCTGACCCTGACCATTGCAAACGACTCCTCCAGCAGGACACTGGGGCAGGTAGACGACCTGGTCAACAACATCATTTTCGGGATCATCCTGGTAGTGACTGTACTCATGTTCTTTTTGGGCTTCAGGAATGCCCTCTTTGTGGGCTTCGCCATCCCCATGTCCATGTTCATGTCCTTTATGATCCTCTCTACCCTGGGCTATACCCTCAATACCATGATCCTCTTTGGCCTGATCATGGGGCTGGGGATGCTCGTCGATAACGGGGTGGTTGTGGTAGAGAATGTCTACCGCCTTATGGAGCAGGAAGGCATGTCCAGGATCGCAGCGGCCAAGAAGGGGATTGGTGAGATCGCCTTCCCTATCATCGTCTCCACACTGACCACGGTAGCGGCCTTTGTCCCCCTCGGACTTTGGCCTGGTATTTTTGGGCAGTTCATGATCTACTTCCCGATCACCCTCTCCGTGGTGCTTGGCTCATCCCTCTTTGTGGCCATATTCATGAACTCTATGTTGGTCTCGAGGTACATGGAAGTGGGAGACAAGGAACTCAATCGTAAACAGCTGATCAGGCTGACTCTAATCCTGGTCGGTTTCGGATCGCTGATCCTGATCTTCGGAGGGAGTTTACGCGGCCTCGGTAGTCTTATGATCCTCAATGCCCTGTTGTTCTGGGCCTACAAGTACGGAATCAAGAAATGGGCAAAACGATTTCAGAATACCGCATTGGTCCGTTTCGAGAATTTTTATGAGCGGCAGATAAAATTTTCGCTCAGGGGCAAAAACGTATACTGGTTTGCCGGGATCACCGGCTTGCTTCTTGTTGTTACCATCATGCTTTTTGGTCTGTCTCTGGGAAGCGGGAGGACGAAGGTCGAGTTCTTTCCGGACAATACACCCAATGAGATCAATGTCTATATTGAATACCCACAGGGTACTGCCATTGAGAAGACCAATGAACTCACCAAAGCGATCGAAGACCGGGTCTATGCTGTGGCGAATCAACCCAAATACAAACAGGGCAATTACAACTTTCTGATTTCATCAGGGGTTTCTCAGGTCGGAGAAGGTGCGGGTAACCCCTATACTGACGGGGGTTCTTCTGCAGAAATGCCTCACAAAGGAAGGATCGCCCTTTCCATGAGGGAATTCAAGTACCGCAACGGCCTGGACACTGAGGAACTCCGCAGGGAAATCCAGGACGACCTTGTGGGGATCTACCCGGGTGTTTCCATCTCGGTCGAAAAGGATGCCGTGGGTCCGCCTTCGGGATATCCTATCAACATCGAGCTGGAAGGCAAGGATTACGACGTGTTGATCAATACAGCTGAGAACATCCGCAATTTCATCAACAGGAAGAACATCGCGGGTATCGAAGAACTCAAAATCGATGTGAACAAGGGAAAACCTTCGATGAACGTGGAGGTAGACCGTGAAAAGGCCGGGGAATTAGGCGTTAGCGTCGGCCAGGTGGGCCAGCAACTCCGGCGTTCCCTCTTTGGTGAAAAAGCCGGGATCTACAAACTCGACGGAGAGGACTATGACATCAATGTCCGCTTTAAAGAAGATCTGAGGTACGATAAAAGTGCCCTCTTTAACCAGAATATAATTTTCAGGGATCAGGCTACGGGACAGATAAAGGAAGTACCCGTCTCTGCCGTGGCTACCCAGAAAAACACCTCCTCTTTCAGTGCTATCAAACACCGGGACAACAAACGGGTGGTTACCGTATACTCCGGCCTGAAACCCGGATTCTCGGATGCAGGTGCGGTTGTTGCCGAGATTCAGAAAGAAATGGAGAATTTCCAGGATCTGCCCGAGGAGGTGAAACTCGACTTTACCGGGCAGATCGAAGAACAGAACAAGCAGATGAATTTCCTGGTGGGAGCCTTTTTCTCAGGCCTGGGTCTTATCATGCTCATCCTGATCTTTTCCGTATCCCTCCGCTGGTTTCCCAGTTCCGGAATGGGAAGCCTGCACCATCTCGTCCTGCCC
>CBDTYM010000018.1:0-31603 GCA_965364605.1 uncultured Muriicola sp. | reverse complement strand
AGGGCAACCCGGAAATGCTGATCTACAGCATCAACATTGAGATCATGCGCCAGCAGGATCCCGTCAGGATCAACGCCAAGTACCTCGAAGTATCCCGCCTGCTTGAGGAGGCCGGAGTACAGGCCCTCGTGATCTGCGCTAACACTCCCCATATGGCTTACGATCACGTGCAACCCAAAATCGGCATCCCATTTCTTCACATCGCAGAAGCGACAGGAAGGAAGGCGGCAGAACTAAGGGTGCGAAAGGTAGGGCTGTTGGGGAATAAGCCCACGATGACCAAAGGCTTCATCCCGGAATACCTCAGACGCGAATTTGAAATCGAGACGATCATTCCCCAAGGGAAGGACCTGGAAACATCCCATCATTTTGTTTCCTCGGAACTCACCCGGGGCCAATTTACCCCGGAAGCACGGGCATTCTACCTGAAACAGATCTCAGAACTTCAAGGACGGGGTGCGGAGGCCATCGTACTCGGGTGTACTGAGCTCCCGTTACTGATCACCGCCGAAAATACAGGTATTCCCTTACTGGCCACTACGGACCTTCATGCCCGCATGGCGGCGGATTTCATTCTTGGGACCATCTGATCTTGGTAGATCCTATTTCTTTGGTTTGCTGAAACCATAGGCATTCTGATGCAGGAAATCCTGGGGGAAGTTCTTGTCCCCGGGGAAGCCCAGCTCAATGGTGCCGCTATCTTCAGGAATGTAATTGGTCTTGAAAATGTAATCCCAAAGGCTCAGGCTGATCCCGAAGTTTACCCCATAAGAACCCTTGGGCAGGGTGTAGGCATGATGGTACAGGTGCATCACCGGGTTGTTGAAGATGTATTTCAAAGGCCCCCAGGTGATCTTGATATTCGAATGGTTTAAATGGCCTATGGCGATGGCCGCAAAATGCACGATGTACGCCTGGCTGGGCTCAAAACCACCCAGGATCATCACCCCGAATACCTTTAAGGGTTTATAGAGGATGTTCTCCATCCAGTGGTACCTCAGGTGGGCGGCAAAACCCATTTCCTTGACAGAGTGGTGGACTTTGTGAAAATTCCAGAGAATGGAGTATTTGTGCAGTAAAATATGCGTAAACCACTGCACAAAATCCAGAACGATAAAGAAGAGCAGTAATTGCAACCACATGGGAAAGGCCGAGATATCCACTATAGAGAGGCTTTTGGCTGATATCCCTATATCTTTGAAAAACACTTCCAGCAGCTTGTAGAATCCGCTGATCGCGATCGAGAACATAAAAAAGTTGAAGAACATATAGAAAGCGTCCAGCCAGAAATCCTTGCGGAAGATGGACTGCTCTTTTCGCCAGGGAAAGAGGATCTCCAGTATCCAGACGATCAGGGAGATGGCGATCAGGCCCCAGAAGTAGTTCGTATACCAGGGCACTTCAAAGATGATGGACTTCCAGGTCCACTGTACACTGCCATTGAAGGCACTCACAAAAGCATTTACATATTTTTCCATAGTCTATTTTTCTTGAGGTAATATTGAATCTTTTTCAAAAGGGAGGGTATCATCATGGCTCCATTCTACCCAGGACCCATCGTAGTTCATCACATTTTTATAATCCAGCAATTCGGTGAGCACAAAGGTAGTGTGAGAGGATCGAACTCCACTATGGCAGTATACGATAATGGTGTCCTCTCTGGAAGCCCCCAGTCGGGCATAGATCCTCTCCAATTGTTCTATGGATCTGAAGGTATAGGTGTGACCGTAATCTACTGCTTCGGCCCAGTCTATGTGAATGCTCTTTGGGATGCGACCTGCTTTTTTGGCGCCCTCCTTAAGGAACTCCCCGCTATACTCTTCGTCGCTTCGGGCATCGAGGATGACGGCTTTGGATCCTTTTGAATTTATGAGTTTTAGCAGGTCCTCCTTTTCCACCAGGATGGGCTTATCCGAAAGTTCGGGAAATCGGAAGGTGGCGGGTTCGACCTTCGGACTGATCGTATCTGTTTGTCCGCCCTTTGACTGCCAATGGCTGATCCCTCCGTCGAGGAGGTAGACCTTTTCAAAATTATAGAGCTTCATAAGCCACCAGAAACGCGCTGCATCGGGTGAACCCTTGTCGTCATACACCACGATGGTGTGATTTTCAGTGATCCCTTCCGCTCCAAGGCGATCGGCGGTCAGTTGTTTACCCGACCGTAAACCGGCAATTGGTTGTGTGCTATCCTGGAAATCGTGTCTGTAGAATTGTACAGCATCCGGCAGATGCCCTTGCGAGTAAGCTTCTGGCTTTCTGAAATCCACGAAGACGATCCTTGGATCCCCGGAATGAAGCATGGGGCTGTCAAAAGGGATCAGGTGCTTTGCTTCGAGCACCGTTTCCTTTGAAGCAGGCGGGGTGCCCTCCCGGCAGGAGGCCAGCATTAGCAGGCCGAGAATTACTGATAGACTATTCTTCCAATTCATACCAGGTGATGTTGTTTAGGATTTCCCTCCTTCCTTTTTTCTTGGGCGGATAGTTGGTGACCAGATACTTCACAATGATCTCCTCATTCTTTCCCAGGTCCCATAAATTCTGGGTCTCCTGCATCCAGCGGATGGTAGCGATCCAGCGCTCCTCATTCATGCGGTTCTGCATCACCAGTTGGGCCGAATGACAGTTCGTACAATTGTTTACCACCGTCATCAGGCCTTCTGCGTCTTTAAGCCCGGTGCGTACATGGATCCCGTTTTCTATTTTGTCCCAATCGTCTTCCGGGATCACTTCCACGTATTCCTGAGCCGACTCCGCCCCCCTGAAGGCAGAGAGGGTAGGGTCGGATAACAGGTACAGGATTCCGGCTGCCGTCAGGACGAAAAGGACGAGCAGGGTGGTCAGCAGCCTGTAAATACTCCTAACCTGCGCTTTGAATGTATCTTTTTCATCCATGTTTACGTCACCTTGATGGCTATCCTGTGGCAGGCGTTATTCAAATATCCTTTGGGGTTCCAGCCGGGAAGCAGCATGGGCTGACTCATCCCCCTGGAGTCCGTGGCCCTGGCCCACACCTCGTAGTAACCCTTTTTTGGAAAGGAGACTGAGGCATTGAAATGTTGCCAGGCCAACCTGTTTGCGGGTCTATCCACCTTGCAATTTTGCCAGGTCGCCCCGAAATCTATGGAGTATTCCATTTTAGCGACCTCCAGTTCCCCTGCCCAGGCATGCCCTCGGATATTGAGGGTATTTCCTTCTTTGATCATCGCCCCTGAACGAGGATAGGTGATCAGGGATTTTACGGGCATGGATTCTATGATGCACATGTCCTCATCCTTTACTTTTTCGCCCGGAGCGACGGGATTGCAGGGAATTCTGTAGGCATCTCCCGTCATTTTGGTGCCGTCGTGTACGCGATCCCGAATACTGATGCGCTGAACCCATTTTCCGGAGACGGAAGCAGGCCATCCACCGGCGACCAGCCTGAGTGGATACCCATGGGCCAGGGGGATGTCCTGTCCATTCATTTTAAAAGCTAGCAGGGTTTCGTCCTGCAGGGCTTTGGCCATTGGGGCTCCCCTGGAGATCGGTTCTTTCTGGGGATCCCGGCTCAGATGGACATCGGCTGCGTGATAGCCTATATACACGGCATTATCCGTATATCCCGCATCCTCCAGGACATCTCTGAGACGGACCCCTGTCCATTCTGCACAGGAAACGGCACCTACTGTCCATTGGTTCCCCTTGGCGGGGGGGTCGAACTCACTTCTTCCGTTTCCCCCGCATTCGAGAGTGAGCTGATAGCTATGGGATGTGAATTTGGATTTGAGTTCTGACAGGGTATAGGTTTTCGGCGTTTTGACAGCCTCCCCGTCTATGGTCAGGGTCCATTTGGAGGCGTCGATATCCTCCGGGATCAGGCCGTTATTGCGGATGAACATGAATTTGTTGGGGGTGACCCTGTCATCCAGCAAATGGGCCTGGGCCTCTATGTTCCAGGGCTTGTCATTGAGGACCACCATTTCCTTATCCTTTTTGAACAAAGTAAAGGGATCGGGATCCTGCATGGCCAGAAGGTGGTATCCTTCCGGAATCAGGTTACCAAATACGATTTCCGTACCCACTGCGGCCGTGAGGGTGCCGAGGGTCGCATTCCTGATAAAATGTCTTCTTTTCATTCGATGAGTTGGATATGATCAGCATCTTAAAGTTAGAAATATAACGCCTTTTCTCCACCTTCAGCTTTTATCAAGCGAGCAATAATTGCCTGAGGCGCAGGGCAGACGTTTTCCTGCTCCAATTTCCGATGTGAAAAATTAGACAGATTCAGGGATATAAACTGTTACCTAGGTTACAGTAAACCATGGAACTTAGTAGTAACTTGTATAGGATTTCAGAACAACAATCTCAATCTCAATAGCATGAAAAATCACTATCAGATTCTCGTCATCGGAGGGGGAACAGGGGGCATTATGACCGCTGCCCAGCTCAAGAAAAAAAATAAAAGCCTCGATATTGGCCTTATAGAACCTGCGGACACTCATTACTATCAGCCAGCCTGGACCCTGGTGGGTGCCGGAACCTATGACTATGACAAGACGGCACGGCCGATGTCCTCGCTGATACCGGCGGGAGTCGACTGGGTCAAAGATTTTGCCACCGCCCTCGAACCTGAAAAGAATATGGTCAGCACCAAAGAATCAGGGGATATTTCCTATGACTATCTCGTGCTTTCGCCCGGACTCGTCAACGATACCTCTCTCATCGAGGGTCTGACGGAAGCCCTGGACAAAGGGGTGGTGTGCAGCAATTACACCGACCCGGAGCATACCTGGGAGGTACTGCAGAATTTCAAGGGTGGAAATGCGGTCTTTACCCAGCCCACCACGCCCATCAAGTGCGGGGGAGCACCCCAGAAGATCGCGTACCTTGCAGCGGACTATTTTCGTAAAAAAGGGATCCTTAAAAATTCGAACGTGATCTTTGCAACCCCAGGGACAGTCATTTTTGGCGTTAAGCAGATCAAGGAAACCCTCCTCAAGGTGATCGACAGATACGGGATGCATTTCAGGCCCTACTATGCTCCTTTCAAGATCGATGCTGAGAAACAGGTGATCTACTTTAAATATACCGCCCCGGATGATAAACGGGTGCCAGTGAAAGAAGGTAATGAGATCAGGGAATCCATTGACGATAAGGATGTAATTAGCATGCCCTTTGATATGCTGCACCTGGCGCCACCCCAGACAGCCCCTAAATTTGTAAAGGATTCCTCCCTCTCCAACGAGGCCGGATGGGTTGAGGTAGACCATCATTCCCTGCAGCACGGCAAATTTTCCAATGTCTTCGCTCTGGGTGACGTTGCGGCCCTGCCTACTGCCAAAACCGGGGCGGCTATCAGGAAACAGGTTCCCATCGTGGTAGACAACCTCATGAGCCTGATTGAGAAGGAGGAAGTGAAAAACCATTCCTACAATGGTTATTCTTCCTGTCCGCTGGTTACCGGATATGGTAAAATGGTTCTGGCCGAGTTCGATTATCAGAACAACTTTACACCGGATCCAAAACTGAAACAGATGCTCATCTTTGACAGTTCCAAAGAACACTGGCGTTTGTGGATGCTCAAGAAATACATGCTACCCTATTTGTACTGGAATAAGATGATGAAGGGGAAGAAGGTTTAATGCCAGTATGTAATTACTGTGTGTGAAGGAATAGCAGGGGGTCATTGACCACCCTGCTATTTCGTTTTTGCGGAAAGAAGCGAAAGAGTACCTTAGCAGTAAACACGGCCCAGTTATGACCATACACCACCTGGAGAAGGAGGATTCCTTACTGAACCAGTTTATCTCTGAGATCAGGGATAGTTCCGTTCAGACCGATCCGATGCGCTTCCGAAGGAATATTGAACGCATAGGGGAAATCCTCGCCTACGAACTCAGCAAGCACCTCGATTATAAGGATAAAGTGATCGAGACCCCTTTCGGTAGCAAGGAGATGAGAACACCTGTGAATAAGCTGGTACTCTGTTCCGTGCTAAGGGCCGGATTGCCCTTACACCAGGGCCTTCTCAATTATTTTGACGGAGCTGAGAACGCCTTTATATCTGCCTACAGGCATCATCCTGGTGGATCTGATGATTTTGAGGTTATCGTCCGGTATTTTGCAGCACCAGACCTGGGGGAGAAGACCCTTATCCTTACCGATCCCATGCTTGCCACCGGGAAGACCCTCGAAAATGTCTATGCCGCTTTGCTCAAACACGGTAAGCCAAGCCAGATCCATATCGTATCCGTCATAGGTTCTGCTCCGGGGGTCTCTCATGTTCGGAAGATATTCCCCTCCGACACACACCTGTGGATCGCAGCCATCGATGAAGAACTCACTGACAAAGGGTACATAGTGCCGGGTCTCGGTGATGCCGGGGACCTCGCTTTCGGCCCTAAATTGTGAATCGGATTGTATCACAGGAATCTCGGTCTATTCTGCCTTCTCCTTCTTATGAGACCATAATAACTTTTGATAACTTTGTAAATCGTTTCCTGAGGGAAAACGATACTTTTACCCAGTTAAATTCAATAGTATACACATCATGTCAGAATCTATAGAACGCATAAAAACCCTGATCCTGGGTTCCGGTCCTGCCGGTTACACCGCAGCGATCTACGCAGCCCGGGCCGACCTGAAGCCCGTGATCTACACCGGTATGGAACCCGGAGGCCAGTTAACGACCACCACAGAGGTAGACAATTTCCCGGGCTATCCGGAAGGTATAGATGGGCCGACCATGATGGTACAACTCCAACAGCAGGCGGAACGATTTGGTACCGATGTTCGCATCGGCATGGCGACCGCTGTGGAATTCAGCTCCCAGGTAGGAGGCATCCACAAAGTGACAATTGACGACTCCAAGGTGGTTGAGGCAGAGGTAGTGATCATCGCAACAGGCGCTTCGGCCAAATACCTCAATATTCCCAGTGAGCAGCGACTCAGGGGAGGGGGTGTGTCTGCCTGTGCGGTCTGTGACGGATTTTTCTACAAGGGTCAGGAAGTGGCCATTGTAGGAGGAGGAGATACCGCCGCCGAGGAGGCATCCTATCTTGCGAATATTTGTAAAAAGGTGACCATGCTCGTCCGTAAAGGGGAAATGCGCGCCTCCAAGGCCATGCAACACCGCGTGAACAAACTCGAGAACATCGATATCCGTTATTTTACCGAGGTTGATGAGATCCTGGGGGATCAGGTCGTCGAAGGACTCCGGATGGTCAATAATCAAACCGGGGAAAAGGAAGAGATACCCATTACGGGATTCTTCGTCGCCATCGGCCATAAACCCAACACGGATATTTTCAAAGGGCAGCTGGAGATGGATGGTACCGGCTACGTGATTACCAAAGGAAAATCGACAAAAACATCCAAACCCGGTGTCTTCGCCAGTGGGGATGTACAGGACAAGGAATACAGACAGGCGGTTACCGCGGCCGGTACGGGTTGTATGGCGGCACTGGACGCAGAAAGGTATCTAGCCAGCGTAGAGTCCCCTGCAGAGGTCAGCTCGTAAAATGCAGCACTAAAGAAAAACCCCGGATTTCCGGGGTTTTTTCATTTACTGGCGGCAAGATTCCTAGTCTATTCGCACATAGTTTTCTGAGAAGGTCGGATTACCTTCCATGTCAAGGGAGATCTGGCTGTAAGTGTCATCCTTCAGATCCAATTGGAATTTAAAGACCCTCATAGTATCCAGGGCCTGCATCATTTCATAGTCACCATATTCGATAGTCTCGATCAGTTCGTCCTCCGTAATGGTATATGAGCCATATCCAAACCTGCCCTCTTTTTCTCCGGGTACCCAGCGGGACCACATGATCTTTCCGTTGTAATAAATCTTGACCTGGCGGTAGCCTTCATCCTTGGCTGTCGTGTCTATATTGTCACCATCCCAGTACGAAAAACTCTCGAGTTCCCATACCCCCTGCATCGAATGCATGGGATTTGGTTTGGAAGACAAGACGGTTGCTGCAATGGCAATGATAAAGATGAGGCCGGCGATCTTAATGGATTTCTTCATAGTTGATTGATTTTAAGCTTCCCAAATGCTCAATTAAGATACAATTTTTTTGTTAAAAAATTTAAGAATCCCCATTTATTTGAACCTCCGGTTCCTACGGTAGGTATTATCTTTTAAGGGCAAATGAATTTAGGGCACGGACAAGGGTATCGACATCTTCCTTCCTGTGGGCAGCGGTGAGGACGATGCGGTTGGTAGCATAGGTGTCCTCAGTGGGGTACCTGAAATCTGTTACGACGATACCACGGTCTCTTAGATAAACCGTCAGTTCGGGATTGGAATAACCGAAAACGGGATAACCGGGAATGGAATTTAGATAGTCCGGTTTGGCAAGGGAAGATCGAAAGTGGTCGATATTAGATGAAAGGTCTTTCCTCATCTGTGCATAGATAGACCCGGCCTGTGAGAACTGCGCCAGATAGAAGGGAGCAGCCGGACTCGCACCCCCGAAAAAATCGGAGGCCCTCATCAGGTCTATCCGAGCCTTTTCTCCGACTACCATACCAGCCTGAATTCCCAATGCTTTACCCATGGACGCACAGAGCACCACTTCTTTGCAGGGCAGAGACCTCAGGATCCCGTAAGAACCAGATCCATTCTCCCCGGTAACACCTATTCCGTGAGAATCATCAACTACCAGGATTACCGATTTGAGGGGCAGCGTCTGCAGGATCTCGAATTCGGGATAATTACATCCTGAGAAGTCGATCGAATCTATAAAGACCACGGGAGTTTCCGTCCTTTCCTGATCCAGGTGCTCCCTGAGTGCAATACCAAGGGTCGTATAGGTAGTATACGGTTTGGCACCGCTGGTATACAAAGCCGAATGGCTACTGGGAGCGTAGAATAAAATGTGCTTTTTGTTCTTGAAATGATTGGCTGCCATTTGCCCGGCGAGATATCCGGACGAGAGGGTAAGGGCGGCATCACTACCAATCCAGGCAGCCAGGTAGTTTTCTACTTCCTCATAGATGCCGAACTGGACATTTGATCGGCGGGAAGCCCCGTAGTTGGTGCCGTATTGCCGTATCGCTTCCAGAGCCAGTTCCCGGAACTGCGGATTTTGCTGAACCCCGAGGTAGGAGGTGCCACCAAAATACAGGTATTCCTCACCCCTGTAGGCGAGTGTCCTTCCCGGATATGAAGATACCGTAACTTTCATACCATCAGTTGTATTCCACTTCCTCCCAGGACAGGAAAGGTGATAGAGGCGTCCTCATTGATGGTGATCCCTTGGGCAATATCGTTGGAGATCAGCAGGGGTCCGTCCATGTCTACGTAGTCCAGCTGAGGTAAAAGCTGACCTATGGCAGAGATCCCCACAGTGGATTCCGTCATGCATCCTACCATGATCTTCAGACCAAGGTCTCTACCTGCTTTGATCATTCTCAGGGCAGGGGTAAGGCCACCGCATTTGGTCAGTTTGATGTTGATCCCATTGAAATGCAGGGCACAGCGCTTCACATCATCTTCCACCAGGCAGCTTTCATCGGCGATCACAGGCAGGACACTGTGGTGGGCCACTTCTTCCATCCCTGCCCAGTCATCCGCTCTGAGGGGCTGTTCTATGAATTCCACCCCAAGCTCCTTTAGCGCAGGGGCAAGGCCAATGGTTTGTGAGGCCGTCCAGGCACCGTTGGCATCGATCCGAAATACAGAATCACTGTGTCTGCGCAATTCGCGGACGATTTCGAGGTCCTCGTCTGTTCCCAGTTTGATCTTGTAAACAGGCCAGGGCATTTCCTTCATTTTGGCCACCATGTGTTCTATGTGGTCGATACCTATGGTGTAATTCGTCTTAGGGTAGTGTTCTACGGACGTACCCCAGAGTTCATATAAGGGTGTATTCATCAGTTTTCCATAAAGGTCATGGGAGGCCAGGTCGAGGGCACAGAGGGCAAAACTAGACAGGTCTTTCGTACTCAGCCATCGATGAAAGTCTTCAGGGCCAGAAAAGGGATAGGCCTCGATATCCTTTTGGAGGGTTGAGATCTCCGAGACCAGGCTATCGAGGGTATGCCCGTAATACGGGTTGGATGTAGCCTCTCCATACCCCGTCTGACCCTGGTGGCTGAGATGCACGATCAGGGTATCCTGTGTGCTGTGGGACTCCCTGGAAATAGTAAACGGATGTTTCAATTGGAGGGTATGGGTGCTGAGTTGAAGTTGCATGGAAAATTTTAATCCTAAGATACGCAAAGCACGCGAAGGCCAACAAAAAACCCCGGGTCAAAATCCGGGGTTTTTCGGCTTCTATGGAATGGGCTTAGTCCTTGTGGACGCTTCCCGAATAGGATTTGTTTTTCTCGACCGAGGGATTGCCGGTATACGAGATATCAGCTCCGCTACTGGCATCGGCGATAAGGGATTCAGAGACATTCACATCAATATCCGCCCCACTGCTGGCATCGGCGTAGCAGATCCTTACAGACAGGTCCCTGGCCCGAATACCGGAGCCACTACTGGCATCGGCCCTGAGCATTTCGCCTTCACCTTCCAACCTGATATCGGCCCCACTGCTGGCATCCGCTTCTATTTCTTCAGCGACCAGGGAAGCCCTGATATCAGCTCCGCTGGAAGCATCCAGACTGATCTTGTTGCTCCTTATAACATTCCTGGTCTCCAGGTCTGCCCCGCTTGAGGCGTAAAGTCCATCCACTTCAGGGAGGACGACGTACACCTTCTTGGTAGCCCTGCCGATATTCTCTATGGTATGTACCCTTAGTTTTCCATTTTTGATGTCGGTTTCTATCAGTTCGATCACGTTTTCATCGGCCTCTACCTCAATAGAGAATTCCTCTCCCTGGGTTACATAGACATCGATCCCCTCCGAGGCTGAAACCTCGCTAAAGTTCTCCGAGACGGTCCTGGTCTCTTTGGCCACCACGCCGTTCCCCATTTTACCCCTGCCGAAGTTTATATTGCAGGAGGAAAAGAAAAGGGCCATCAGGGCGGCAATTGCAATTCTCGCTAGTGTTGTCATGTTGTCGTTTTTTGTCCGGTACGCATTGACCGGGGGTTGTTAGTATATATTGTCAGGTCAAATGTATTTTTCACTCTGGTATTTTAGAACTTACATTGACTCAATTGTCAAATTGTGAGGATGAATTGAAATTATCGGTTATCGTCATCCGATTTGATCTCCATCCCTTTGTCGTCGATCTTTAATTTAAAGGACTCTCTGCCATCCTTGACGTCTATGTCAATGCCGTCTTCATCGATGATGATACGACCTTGCTCATCATCCCACCTCAGGGTGGAATTGATCTCCTCAGGGCAGTCGAGACATTCCAGTTCTCCATTGGCACCCATTACCCAATAGTAATCCACCAGATCACCCCGGTAGATGTCTTTGTCGTAGCGGGTCAGCCTTCCGATATTCCTGCGCATACCGGGTTCAAAACCGATCAGGGTGCCGGCAGGAACCGAAAGGGTAACCCTTACTTCCTGGTCCCGGGCCTTGTTCTCCACCGCCGTGGTGAGATAGTTGTCCAGGGAAAGCGTGCTGCCTTCCAGATCGTATGACCACTGAATGTTCGAAGCGCGTTCCCGGGCGTCTGCCATGGAATTACCATCTGCCTGTTTGCGGATCCTGATAAAAGCCAGGGAATCTGCAGATTTGGTGATATCGAACCGAAAATCGTCCGAAAACAATAACTGCTCCCCTTCTTCGTCATAGGTAAGGGTCATGTTGTTAATGCCGATGTTCTCCCGGTTATCGAACAATTCGCTGCTCCTGGGTCTTATGATCAGGGTATCCGATTCTGCGGACAGGACCAGAGTTTCTTTCTCCGAACTGCTCCCTGTATATGCATGGGCTGCGGCTTCCTGAATACCCAGGACCACCAGGCCAATAATGGATATCAACCAAAGGCCAAGCAGAGAGAATTTAACGACATTCCCTATAGACTTCAGATTGTTGATCAGGATCTTTAACCCCAGGTAAAGCAAAAAGAAAAAAGGAATGCCCACTGCGAAGAAGGACAGGAGGGAAACCACCCAAACAGGGGTCTCCGTAGCCCCGAATATCCGGTAAAAGTTCATACCCGGAATGTGGATGATGTCCAGGGTTCCCACGGTGAACAGGCCGACGAAAAGGCCGATTAGTGTGGCCGCCCCAATGATGATGAGCAAGATGCCTATAAATTTGGCGATGACCTTAAAGAAGAACATGATCAGGTTCCCCAGGGCGTCGAAAAACGTACGACCGCTGCTCTTTACCTGGTTGCCGACCTTTTCGTAATCCACCCCCTTTACGCGTTCTGCAACACCTTCGTACCCTTCTTTAATTTTTTTTTCGATGTTGCTGATGTTGACAGGCTCTCCCCTCATATCCAGTTTCTGAGACGTTGTGACCGCCTCAGGTACCAGGATCCAAAGGAGGATATAGGCGATAAAGCCAAATCCTGTAGCCAGGGCAAAGAAGATGAAGATCAGTCTGATCCACAGGCTGTCTATACCCAGGTAGTGTTCCAGTCCGGCACACACCCCACCTATGTATTTGTTGTCTACGTCGCGGTACAGCTTTTTGGGGCGGGAGGCCTGACGGGATTCAGTCCGGGGGGCATCCTCGAAGATGTCTTCGTCTACCCTGTAATCCTCGGGCTGACCCATGACCTTGATGACAGCATCCACCTCTTTCATGGTGATCACCTGTCTTTCGTTTTCCATCCTTTCCTGAAAGAGCTCGGCGATGCGCGCCTCTATATCGGCGATGATCTCATCGCTTCCGGCCGTCCCGGAAAAGGACCTTTTGATCGCTTCCAAATAGCGTTTGAGCTTGTTGAAAGCCTCCTCATCGATGTGGAAGAGGACGTTGGCAAGATTTATATTGACTGTCTTGTTCATTTTTTTACATTTTTTGCGTTGGTTACCAAATTCACGGCACTTCTGAGTTCATCCCAGGTAGTGTCCAGTTCCTTGAGGAACATCTTTCCGGTCTCGGTGAGCCCGTAATACTTTCTGGGTGGTCCCGAGGTGGATTCTTCCCACCGGTAATTCAGTAGTCCGGCATTCTTCAGCCTGGTCAGGAGGGGATAGATAGTCCCTTCTACAACCAGCATTTTGGCGTCTTTAAGGGTGTCCAGAATTTCCGAGGTGTACTTGTCTTCCTCCTGTAGGATGGAAAGGATACAGTACTCCAGGACGCCCTTGCGCATTTGCGCTTTTGTGTTTTCTATGTTCATAATTTGTTTCTTCTGTTACCTGCCTTCCGGTGATGAGTCGGTTGGTGTTAGGCAGGTGGTTAACTGTTCGTTTTTGGGTTCATTGGATGATGATTGATGAATAAACTCTATAAAATTGATTACTGTGTTATTGTATTTTCTATCTGATAACTCCCTGCCGGCTGATGGTCGTAGCTCAATTCCCTTTTGATCTTCCACTGACCGTCATCGAGCATCCACAGGTGGATGAACCTGGCGATATCTCCCTTCTGGTATTCCTGTTCTTCGTTGAGAAACTCAAAACGATGCCGTCCTTCCTGAATGGCTCCGTAGAGCTCGCCCTGATTCCGCAGCGGGAAAACTTTTAGCGAGTTTTGAATTAGTATCCTCCTGGAGGGCTGTATCCAACCGGTGTCCCTGTCCCTGCATCGTTCATACATAGGGAATAGAAATGTTTTCCTCCCTTTTGTCAGGCCTGCCTTGTCGTGGTAGAATTCAAAATCTTCCGAGAACAGGGTAGCCATGGTTTCAGGATCACAGTCGTCAAAAGCAGCCTGGAAAAGCACACTATCTTTTTTCCTGAGGATCTCATAGATTTCTGCATCTTCCTGGGCCCAAAGTCCGGAGGAGAACAGGCAACCGAATGCCAACAGCGAGGATACTACAGTTTTCAGACGATTCATTACTTGATAAATTTAATAGTGATGGGGTATTTGAACTCCTGGCCTTCATTGGTCCTCAGGGTGGCCAGGATCGTATACACTATATTGAGCACAAAGAGGGCTGCCGAAAAAATACCTGCAATGCCTACTGGCCACAACCTGTGAAAGGGAAAATCAGCCCAATTCATAATGATATTATGACCGTTGAAAGGTTCACTGTATCCCCATTCAAAGAAGCCGTTGTGAAAAATGTCCGGGATCAACCCAAAGAAGAAGGGGATCGAGATCGCCCCGAAGACCACGGAATACAACAATAAACTGATCTGGAAATTCAAAGCCTGTTTCCCGTTGTAGTCTACAAAGGCGTAATCATTTCTGTTAGCCAGCCAGAGAACCAGGGGCAGGAGGATATTTCCGAAAGGAAAGAAGAACCTGCTGAAGGTGGAGGCATGGATAAAAGCAGACAAATTGCGCTCGTGTTTGGACAATGATTCTGTCATGGCATATTAGTTTCTTATGCAAATATATATCTAAAAGAAGGTATTATGCAAAACATAGTACTATAAATTAACATAAACTTAACATTAATGGATTCACCATTTTTGGGTATTTTAGGGCTTTAATTGTACTATGGCCACCTCTATTCGGAAATTCAATACCTTCTTGTTTTTTAAACTGCCTTCAGCCTGGTGGACCGGGGTCAGGCTGCGTCATTTGGACGAACAGAGCTCTGTGGTGACGGTGACTCACCGGTGGGTGAATCAAAACCCTTTTAATTCTATGTTCTGGGCCGTACAGGGAATGGCAGCTGAGTTGAGTACAGGGGCCCTGGTCATGGAAAAGATTCGGCTGAGTGGTAAAAAGGTCTCCATGCTCGTAGCGAATAACAAGGCCACATTTTCCAAGAAAGCCACGGGGAAGATCACTTTTACCTGCCATGACGGAAAGAAGATCGCCGGTGCCCTGAAAAAAGCCATCGAGACCGGGGAGGGGCAGACCTGCTGGATGTCAGCGACCGGGGTCAACCAAGAGGGGATAACCGTCTCCGTCTTCGATTTTGAATGGACCCTGAAAGTCAAATCCTGAACCTGGCAATGGGACAAAAAAAATCACAAGAGAACTCAGACATTCTTTTCCGGGAGGAACAGCGTTTCACCCAGTGGTTTATCTGGATCTTTTTAATTGGGCTGTCTTGTATCCCGGTCTATGGAATTATACAGCAGGTGATCCTGAAGAACACGTTCGGCAGCAAACCCATGTCGGATACGGGTTTGTTCATCTTCCTGATTTTTATGCTGGCTTTCTCTTACTTTTTTTGGATGATTAAATTGCGTACCACAGTGACCAGGGACCATATCTGGATACGTCTCTCACCCCTTGCCAAGAGGAAGATACCTTGGCGAGACGTGGCCAAGGCTGAGATCGTGCAATACAGCCCATGGATCGGCTACGGCCTTCGCATCTCCCCCTCGTATGGTACGGTTTACAATATTAAGGGTAACAAAGGTCTGCTTATGGTCATGAAGAACGGTAAGAAGGTGATGGTGGGTACCCAGAGAAGTCGCGAACTGGAAGAGGTCGCCAGGATGGTGATGAAATCCCTGTAACAGATCCTTTGTGAAGGACACTAATAAAAAGAATATAAAATCAAGGAATATGAATGCACATGAAATAGACTACCAAATCTTCGGAGAAGAAATGCAATATGTGGAGATCGAGCTCGATCCTCAGGAGGCCGTGGTTGCCGAGGCCGGGAGCTTTATGATGATGGACACGGATATACAGATGGACACCATCTTCGGGGATGGCTCCAACCAGAATAAGGGAGTTCTGGGAAGCCTGTTGTCCGCTGGAAAGCGGATCCTGACAGGGGAGGGCCTCTTTATGACCTCCTTCCTCAATGTGGCCGCGAATAAGCGCAGGCTCAGTTTTGCCTCACCGTATCCGGGTAAGATCGTCCCTATCGATCTCTCTGAGAAACAGGGAAAATTCATCTGCCAGAAGGATGCTTTCCTCTGCGCAGCCAAAGGGGTCTCTGTGGGCATAGAATTCTCCAAAAGACTTGGGAGAGGCCTGTTCGGGGGTGAAGGGTTTATCATGCAGAGGCTCGAGGGAGACGGAATGGCATTTGTGCATGCCGGAGGAACCCTGGCTAAAAAAGTACTCGGCCCCGGGGAGGTCATCAAGGTGGATACGGGCTGTATTGTTGGTTTTTCTAAGGACGTCGACTACGATGTGGAATTCGTAGGCGGGATCAAGAATACCCTTTTCGGGGGAGAAGGCCTTTTCTTTGCCACCCTTCGTGGGCCGGGGACCATCTATATTCAATCCCTTCCCTTTAGTCGCCTTGCGAAAAGGGTATGGGCCGCTGCCCCCAAGGGAGGAGGCAAGGACAGAGGAGAAGGCAGTATCCTGGGTGGAATAGGGGACATTCTCGACGGGGACAACCGGTTTTAAAGCGAATCCCTTACCTTCACGCCCCTAAATCGGGATTGCTTTATGGATTTTAAGGAACTACTCGCCTTTCTGCAAGAATTGGATCGCAACAATTCGAAAGAGTGGATGGACAGGCATCGCAGAAGGTATCACCGTGTAAGGGATGCCTTCATACGCTGGCTGGATGGGATGGACGCTAAACTCTCAAAAATAGACCCGCAGTACTATCCCACTCCGGGCAGGATCGGGATCAACAGGATCAACAACAACCTTCTATTCCATCCCAACAGACCAGTTTACAAGGACCATTTTGGGGCAGGCCTGGACAAGGCCCCGGGGACTGGAGACTTTTATGTCCAGGTCGGGATACGGGAATCCCTCCTCGCGGGAGGGATGTGGCGGCCAGGCCCTGCCAAGCTCAAGAGCATCAGGCAAGCGATCGACTACAACGGGGATGAATTAAAGGCCATTCTGGACAAGCCCTCATTCATGTCGGCCTTTGGCGGACTTTACGAGGATGAAAAGCTCGTCACTTCCCCCAAGGGGTTTTCCGGAGATCATCCTCACATCGACCTTTTAAGGCATAAAACCTTTGCCGTGGCTCATCCCCTGGAAGAGAGTACCATCCTCGGTCCCGGATTCGACGAATATGTTGTTGAGATCTACCGGGAAATGCTGCCCTTTCGTCGCTACCTCAATAAGGCGATCACCGTTTGATACATAATTAAAGACCACTTGTACACACCATGAAAAAAGGGACTGTTCGTAACATCAGAAAAGAAATACTCTCAGACCATTGGTACACCCTGAACCGTTATACCTATGAGTACCAAAAGGAGGACGGCCGCTGGGAAAGACAGCAGCGGGAAGCCTATGACAGGGGCAATGGGGCCGCTGTCCTGCTTTACAACCGGGAGAAAAAAAAGGTGGTCCTGACGCGACAGTTCCGAATGCCGACCTATGTGAATGGGAATGGAGACGGGATGATGATCGAGGTGTGTGCCGGTGTCCTAGACGGTCAGAACCCCCTGGACTGTATCCGAAAGGAAGTAGAGGAAGAAACCGGGTTTCGGATCCCCCACGCAGAGAAGGTATTTGAAGCCTATATGTCTCCGGGAGCCGTCACCGAGGTCATGCATTTTTTTTTGGCGCCATATGATGAGAACATGAAGGTAGGTCCGGGAGGAGGGGCCGAAGACGAGACTGAGAATATTGAGGTTTTGGAGGTTCCCTTTGAAGAGGCTCTGGCCATGATCTCCTCCGGAGAGATCCGGGATGCAAAGACCATTATCTTGCTGCAATACGCCCGCCTGAATAACCTCATACCTCTTCAATAAGCGTCTCTGACTGCTTCCAGGAGGCGTTGCATTCGCGCTTTAATCTCCGCTGTCGGCTCTCTGAAATGGTTATTCATAAAACTGAATATCAGCAATTTTCCTGACCGAGTGATCAGATAGCCGCTCAGGCAATATGTGTTTCCCAGGGTTCCGCTCTTAGCGAAAACATAGGGCTCGGGATTTCCCGTGTACCAGTTCTCCAGGGTACCCTCCCTTCCTCCGGCCGGAAAGATGGTAAAAAGGTATTCTCTGCCGAATTCTCCCAGCAATTTATCGAGTACGAAGGCCATAGATCCGGGCGTGAAAAGGTTGTAACGGGAAAGGCCAGATCCGTCTACCCACCTCGGGGGATTCCTCATATCCCGCAGGTAGGAGTCTTGGATGAAATTTCTCGTCAGTGCGGATGAAAGTGTATCGCTAAGGGCTGAGGAGACAGCTATAAGCAACTGCTCTGCAATAAAATTGTCGCTCTCCTTCATCATACGCGCATACAAACTGTCTGTCGGAACAGAACCCATCAATATCTTTTTCCCGTCGGGCAGGGGAATACGGGCTATTTCAACTTTCTCCCCCAAAGCGGCTTCCAGAAGCTCACGGGTAAGTGAGGTTCCTGTAATTAAGGGTATTTCAAGAGTGTCCTTGCGGGAGGGGTCCATATAAAAGGCATTGCGGTACTCCTCCCGTTTCCAGGGATTTTTGATCAAACGGATACTGTCTTTAAAAAATAAGGGCTCTGCATAAAGGCCATCGGCATTACTCATGGTGAGGACATTCCCATAAAGGGGCAGGGAAGAACGTTCAGGGGAATAAGCGCCGTCATAATCTTCCCAGGCCCAACCCGGTCCGTACCTGCCCTCGCTATAATCAGCAGGTGTGTAAACCAGCTGTTTTCGGCCTTGAAGGAATTTAAGCATACTGCTATCCCTGAAATAGGGATGCAAATTGGCGGGGTTACCTGTGCCCGTAAAGAACAAAGTATCCCCTCTTTCTGCGTATTTGATCATGGGCAGGGAATCTCTCAGGACTTTCAAAGCTGTGTAAAGCGTGAAGATCTTGGTATTGCTGGCGGGGGTAAAGTATTTTTCATCATGTATCTGTACAAGGGTATCTTGGCTTTCGGGATCGTATATCACAAGGCCTGAAAAATGCTCCTCAAAGCCCATCGATTGAAAATTCTGATGGATCTTCTTCTCAAAACGTCGGTTTTTCAGGGAAGAACAACCTGTTACAGAGATGGTTATCAACAGGAGAGATACCAGAACAAAGAGAAGGCCCCTGCTATTCATTGAACGATGTATTTTGTAGTTCGTCGATTATTTAATTAAAATATCTACAATTTATGGCTCTGGACACAATATCGCCCTCCATTTTTTGTTAATTTCGATTAAACAATCTAACCTTAAATACACAACGTATGGCTAGAGCTATGTTGGAGTATTACAAGACAGTGCTCCAGAAAGTGAGTTTCGATGCAAGGTTATTCAGCAAGGAACTCCAGAAAGCAATTTCAAAGTTATTGCCTTATGAAATTGAAGAACTCAAATCCTGGTTGCTGAATTTTATCACAGACAAACCGGAACTCCAGGGAAGTTTAATATTAGTAAAAGCATAAAAAGGCTGCCGAAAGGCAGCTTTTTTTTTTGAGATTAATCCAGGGATCCCTTCTCAATTCTGCGAGAGCGGACTGATGATCTTGACGTCCTGGAAGGCAATAGCTCCTCTCACCACTGAGGCGATCACATCCCTCAGGGCATTGGTGATGTGGAGTTTGAGTTCCTTCTTGTGGTAGATCAGGCTGATCTCACGAGCTGGCGGTGGTTCCTTGAAGTATTTCAGGTTCGCTTTCTTGCGTTCATCCAGGTCTAAAGCGTTGAGATAGGGCAGGAGGGTCATCCCGAGACCTTCATTGGCCAGGTTGACCAGGGTCTCAAAACTGCCGCTCTGCAGATGGAAATGGTCTTCAAAATTCTGTGAGGCCTTGCAGAGGTTTACCACCCCTTCCCGAAAGCAGTGCCCGTCTTCCAGGAGCAGGATGTCTTTGATGTCCAGGGCTTCCGGACTCAATTTTTCCTCTTTCCGCAATCTGTGGCTCGGTGGGACATATCCCACGAAGGGCTCGTAGTATAAAGGGCGTTCAGTGATGAATTCGATGTCGAGGGGCGTGGCGGCTATTCCCGCATCCAGGTGGCCGTCCTGCAGGTTTCGAATAAGAGTATCGGTATTTTGTTCCCTGATGATGAGGTTTACCTTGGGGTATTTGTTGATAAAGGTCTTCAGGAACATGGGCAGGAGGGTCGGCATCACCGTGGGGATGATCCCCAGCGTAAATTCACCTCCTATAAAACCCTTTTCCTGGTCTACGATGTCCTTTATCCGCTTGGCCTCATTGACGATGTTCTTCGCCTGGGCCACGATCTTTTTTCCAGCTTCGGTAATGGTAATGGGCTTTTTACTGCGGTCAAAGATCCGGACATCCAGTTCGTCCTCCAGTTTCTGGACCTGCATACTCAATGTAGGCTGGGTGACAAAACTCTTCTCGGCCGCTACGGTAAAGTTCTGGTACTCGGCCACTGCCAGAACGTACTGCAATTGGGTGATCGTCATCGCATCAGATTAGATGATAAATTTATAAAAACTATCAATAAAAGCTATCATACTTCTCAGGCTTAATTTGATATTTTTATGGTAAAATTCAGAGATATGAAACTCAATAGCATTGGCTTAGATGCCCAACAATCCAAAGCGCTCGGAGAAGAGCTCAACATTCTTCTGGCCAATTTCCAGCGATACTACATGAACCTCAGAGGGATCCACTGGAACATAAAGGGAAAGCGGTTTTTTGACCTTCATGCTAAGTTCGAGGAATTGTATGACGATGCCAATCTCAAGGTGGATATGGTCGCTGAGCGTGTCCTCACCCTGGGCGAGGTCCCCCTTCACACCTTTGAAGACTACATCGAAGTGTCTAAGGTGCCTCAGGGAAAGAACATTACCGAAGACGAGAAAGCCATCAGGCTGATCGTCGACTCATTGAAAGAACTATTAAAGATCGAACGCCGAATCCTCGACGCTTCAGACAAGGCCAATGATGAGGGGACGAATTCGATGATGAGTGATTTTATCACCGAGCAGGAAAAGACTGTTTGGATGATGAAGGCCTGGTTAGCGGAAGAAATCTGATCCAGTTTCTCGTCGCGGGGAGAAGGAATAGACAGAAAAAGGCCCGGGGTAGATATATTCCGGGCTTTTGTATTGGTGCAAATTGTTTCTATGCGGGTCTTCTGTCCTTAAAATCTACTGCCGCATCCCGGTCATCGACGATCAGGCAAAGCAAACCGGCGATAAACATACTTACTCCCCCGATGATCAGGGCGTAGACAGAGACATTTCCGAAAAAACGCTGTAGCATAAAACCGAGGATCCCTGCCGCGACGATCTGCGGGATGACGATAAAAAAGTTGAAGACGCCCATGTAATATCCCATCTTATTCGCTGGTAGAATGCTTGACAACATGGCGTAGGGCATGGAGAGAATGCTCGCCCAGGCTATCCCTACCCCGATCATGGAGACGAGGATCAAGTCTGGATCCGAAATAAAATAAATAGAGATCAACCCTCCGCCACCGCAGAAAAGCGCCAGGAGGTGGGTGACCCTTCTGCTGATCTTTTTTGCCACAACAGGAAGCAGGAAGGCGACCAGGGCAGCGACGCCATTGTAGATCGCAAAACAGATCCCTACCCAGTCGGCTCCCTCATTGTAAAGCGGTGAAGTAGTATCCGAGGTACCGTAGATATGGCTGGTAACTGCTGAAGTCGTATAAATCCACATCGCGAAGAGGGCAAACCAGGAAAAGAATTGTACAAAAGCGAGTTGTACCATGGTCTTCGGCATTTTGAAGATGCCCAGGAAAGATTCGGCCAGGCCGCCAAAGATCCCCTGCTTTGCATTTTCTGCTTTCAAGTGTTCGAGGTCGTCCGGGGGATATTCTTCCGTCTTGAAGACTGTCCACATCACAGCTGAAAAATAAGCAATGCCCCCAAGGTAAAAGGACCATTTCACTGAGTCGGGTATCCCGCCATCGGGGGCGATATTACTAATCCCGAACCAATTGGTAAAGATCCAGGGCAGGGCAGAGGCGATAATAGCTCCGACCCCGATAAAAAAGCTCTGCATCGCAAAGCCACTGGTCCTTTGTTCATCCGGGAGCATATCCCCAACAAATGCCCTGAAAGGTTCCATGCTGATATTGATGGAAGCATCCATAAGCCAGAGCATGATCACGGCCATCCATAAAGCGGTTGAATTAGGCATCAGGAAAAGAGCGAGCGTAGCCAGGATAGCCCCGACAGCAAAGAAAGGTCGGCGGCGCCCCCATTTCTTGTGCCAGGTGCGGTCACTGTAATATCCTACAATGGGCTGCACAAGCAGTCCTGTAACCGGGGCGGCCAGCCAAAGGATAGGAAGCTCATCCTTAGAGGCGCCTAGGGTTTCAAAGATCCGGCTAACGTTAGCATTCTGCAGGGCAAACCCAAATTGAATTCCCAAAAAACCGAAACTCATATTCCAGATCTGCCAGAATGAGAGACGGGGTTTAACCGAACTGATAGAGATATTTGTCATGCGTATACAGAGTGTAAATTGAAGGCTTTGCTAAATGTAGGCTTTTTGCACAAACAAAGGAGCATCTTTTCGAAGTGCCTGTATATCAGGGGCCTGTGAATAATTCACAGGGGTGCACTTTGGAACGTGAAAAATGAAATCCCGACGAAAAACCACTTTTTTTAACATTTGGCCTCCGTTCGTCGAAAACAGGGAGGGGCGATTGCATTTTGCCGAAAAAAATTGGCAGATAATCTAGGTTTATCCAAATTAGGCTCACCAAATCTTATGAAACGAATAACCTATGTACTAACAATTACTCCTTCTTAATTTGAGTTTTTATTCTTGGCTAAGGGTGTCCCACACCTTGTGAAAGGAGCTTTGATTTAGTGCAGATAATACTTGTGCCATGTTCTGCAATAATCTTTCTATTTTCAAGGATTCTGTCAGTGTTGTCCATTTTAGGTTTTGGGCATTGATTATGTTGAGTCTTTCATTTTCGGGACACCTTTTTAGCCAGGAAGAAACCCCTTACGTTTCGTATAACGTACCCTTTCAAAACTTATTGAAATTCAATCGCTTCCTGATCAACCCCACTTTTTCCACGGTGAGGGAAGACAAAAGCTATATCAACTTTTTTCACCGCAGCCAGTCGGCTTACTTCCAGGATAACTATCAGAATTATTTCCTCAGCTACAGCGGAAGGATAAACGACAGGACAGGGCTCGGAATTAGCGTTTACAATCAACAGGAAGGCCTGGTATCAAATATCGGGCTGCTCACTAATTACGCCTATGGAGTGCGACTCGCACCTAAAAGCGTCCTTACCTTCGGGTTCAATATACCGTACTATCGCAGTAGTTTTGATGAGAGCAGGGCGGTCACCAATGAGGATGACCCTGCCCTGGCAGCCCTTAGTGAGAATTCCATTATCGCCTTTCAGCCCGGAATCAATGTGTCTTTCGGAAGTTTTGATGTTGGGGTCTTCGCTGAGGACCTATTTGACTTTAATTTTAAGACCGGAGAAGGAATCACAACCTTTAACGAAAAGTCGTTCTCGGGCCATTTGCAATATACGCGCAATTTTACCTACGCAAGCGGGGTCTTTGAGGACGGCAGGATCATGCCGATAGCCCGGGTCCGGAAGATCGGGCAGGAGGACCTTGTCTTTGGTGGCGGGATCATCTTAGACCTCCCGCGATTGGGATGGTTACAGGCGGGGTACGACAGTTTTTACGGGGGTTCAGCCGGGGCCGGTTTCAATATCAACAAACGCCTCTCCCTGGGTTATAACTTTGAAAAGGGTTTTTCCCAGGATATTCAGAATTTCGGAGTCACCCATGAGATCTCTGTGGCCTATAATTTCATCCCTACCCTGACGGAAGACATGGTACAGCGGGATTCACAGGAAGATCAGGATACAGACTGGCTAGATGTTAAGCGCCGGATAAAAAAGAACAAGAATCCTCTATATCTGGAGATCGATAAGCTGAGAAAGCTCAATCGTGCAAATTACGCAGTGATCAATGAACTCATCTTCAAAGTGGATTCCCTGGAGAATCATATCAACTCTGAGATGGAGCGCAGGTTTGAGTTGGCTGTGAGGAATACACGCCGGGAACTCGAAGAGATGAAGAACGCTATGGGATACGAAAAGCCTGCTGTACTTGCCTCTGCTGGAGAAAAGAAATCCGTAGGTCTAAGCGAAGCCATGAAGCTGCAAATGGAGAGAAACATCGACTCCCTGACCAGACTAAGCCAGATGTCCCTGGCTCCTGAACACAGATCGATCGAATTACCTGCCAGGGCCGATGAAACGATCGTACTGGGAGACCTCATAGGTGTACCCGAGGGTCACTACGTCATTGCCAATGTCTTTGAGACTAGAGAATATCTGGAGAAATTCCTGGCCGAGCTCAAACGCAAGGGAATCAAAGCCGGTTATTTCAAGAACCCGATCAATGGCCTGAATTATGTTTACCTCGCCCGATATGAGAACAACGAGGCAGACCTCGAAGCTGTGAAGTCGGATTTCCGTGCCAAATACGGTAATGAACTTTGGATCATGAGCGTTCAGAAAGCCTCCAGTTCCCGAATGGCTACCTTGAATTGGGATGATTGATAACCGAAAATCCCGGGATCACATTAAGTAGCATACGGTATCAGGACCTGATCAGGTCCTGATCCTTTTTGTTGATCACTTCCACGATCCAGTAGATCAATTGCCCCAGGCCATTGGCAAAGATGAAAAGGAGGATCCAGAGCAGCAGCATGTTGTTTTGTCTGAGGTTGGGATTGTTGGCAGCGTGAACGATATAAAAGACCAAACTACCAAAGGAAATCAGTATGGCGAACAGTACGAAGATCATAATCACACTCAGATTTCCAAGTATCCAGGAGGTGGAATAACTACCTCCCCCTTCGAGCTCGTCCAGGTTTCTAAAAATGAATAACAAAAAAATAAAGTACACTAACATGCCCAAAAAGAGCATTGCGATAGGGCCTATGGCGAAAAACGCCTGCCAGAATTTGTTGCGCAACATGGGATAAAGGGTTGATGGTTTCTTTAAAGTTAATTCATTTTCATCAGGCATACAACGAAGAGAGACCCGAAGTGCTCCGGGTCTCTCTGTCAGCTTGGTCAGATGTACTTTTTATACGTCCTTAATTAGAGGGAGTGTAGGCCATATCTGGGCGCATCATCCCGGAATATTCCTCATAACTCAACAGGTTGTTGAAAAGGTCCCACATGACTTTTCCTCCGTCTTCCCCCATTAATTCCTGATTGGCTTTGGCCATCTGGGCATGCTCCACAGCGTCTTTGGCAGCTACCGCCACCATATAGAATTCACCGCGAGTCCCAAAACCACTGCGATACACCCTATAGTACACCTTAGACCCCATGCTGGCAAACATGTCTTTTACGGCCTTCATTTTTTCCTTGACCACGGCCCGGTTTCCGGGAGTCACAAAGAGGTAGTGGAACATCCGATAGTCCTGTCCTTCCGGGGTCTGATCAATCCCTCCTGGCTGATACGACAGGTCAGCGTCCAGCGAAATGATATAATCCTGCTCCACGTCATAACATTTGTCCATTCTCGCAAAGAGAGCGTTCATTTCTTCCTGCCCCATTTTCTGGGCCAGTTCGGCAAAAACCTGGTTGTCCAGTTCAGCCATGCCGGAAATCGGACTCACATAGAGGTACCTGTTGTCTGAGGTATTGGTCACGATCCAACCGGTCCCCTGAATATTATGGGTTTTCATATGACCTATAAGTTCTTTGCATACGGCTTCGTATTCTGCGACCATTCCGGGTTTGACAACATCTTCATGCACCCAGAATCTCTGGCTGGAAGATCCCTGGGCTGCCAGAAAAAAGGGCAAAATGGCAAAAACAGCCAGGATAAAAAAGCTACTTAGTTTCGTTTTCATGTTATTTGGTTTTAATGGTTATACTCAGTTTTAGTTATTTTCCGTGCTATTCCAGATTAGGAGGTAGCAGGGTATAGCCCAATTGCTGCAGAAGGTAGAGTTCATTGTAGAAGGTATCCTCCCTTTCGATCTTCCCTGCTGCATCAAATGTAAAGAGCGAGGCACCTTCCACCATGGCCTTTTTTCCCGTCGGCAGGTACTCTCCAAACTCTCCGGTGTTCGTGCCTTCAAAACTCCAGAATGCCGCCACCCTACTATCTGAGGTCACCATTGCGTTCACTGTAACCTTTAAGTTGGGAAAGGCATTCAAATAGTTCTGTATATAGGCCTCCAGTTCAAGGACGCCGTTGGCCACCTCCAACCCGTTGAGATACCTCACGTAATCATCGCTGAGCAAATTCTCTATCTCCGGCTTCTCTCCGGCATTCCAACTGGCTTCCACGAAATTCAGTACGAGACGTTTGTAAGCATCTGCTTCCCCGGTATCTTCACGATCAACCGACCGGCAGCCGATCAGGCAAATAAAAACGAATAACAGTCGGAAAGCGCGCATCATAATTCTGCCTATTGGATTCCATTCCGGACCGGGCGGTTAAACCGGATGGAAATAAAACCATTTGAGATCATATATGGGAATCAGCAGGGACGAAATGGGTCAAAAAGTTTCCGAAAAGGGCCTTTTTATTATCACGCGCATCACAAGGAAATTTTTCGTACCTTCGAGAACCTCATTTCCCGCAGTGAGCTATATAACGAAATGAGAACAAGACAACTAACCTTCGCATTAAGTTGCCTGTTGACCCTCCTGGTCATTCGAATAGCCACGTCCCAGATTATTGATTTTAGTGAAGAAAATTCTTACAAACAGGTATTCAGGCAAACAGATAATTTCGGCCCTTCATATCTGGATTCTTTAGAGGCAGGATATTCACGAGCTCCTACAGATTCCCTCCGACTCTTGATCCTCAACGACCTGGCGTATTACTGGCATACACGCGACCTCCAGAGAGCTTACGCCTTTACCCACGAAGGTTTGAAGGAGGCCTACGCCCTGGGTCTTACCGAATGGGTTGGGCGGTTCCAGATCACAGAAGGAGCCATTTTGCTGAGAGACGAAAAACTGGACAGCGCCCGGACGGTCCTGGGTCAGGCCATCAAAAAGGTTAAGGAAACCGATCTGCCCATGTTGTATACACAATTGGGCTATGTGGCCGAACGGCAGGGAGATCTTGCCCGGGCTGCCGAATTTGCGATGAAATCCCTTAGTCTTGGGGAACAACTTGGAGACCTCCATGCTCAGGCACTGGCTTTAAGTGACCTTAGCAACCTCTTCTGGAAACAGGAAAAATATCAGAAGGGCCTGGACCAGGGCCTCAGGGCCCTGAAGTTCTTTGAGGAAAATGGGATAAACGACCTGGACTACGATTTTACCCTCTATGTGGTGGGCAATAACTACCTGGCCCTGGGTGATGTACAACAAGCCCTTAAATATTTCAACCACGCCATTGCCATTGGTGAGCGTTATGGGTTCTACAACAACCTTAGCGATATCTATATTTCCCTGGCCGACCTGTACGGCCAGACCCGGCAGCTGAAGGAGGGAGAACAGGCTGCCCTTTCAGCCATCGAATACAGTGAGCGTCTCAACAATAATTTTATGCTGATGCGTTCCTGGCTTTCGCTGGGTAAACTACAAAACCTTCAGGGTAAGTACCAGTCGGCTATCATCAGTCTGGAAAAGTGCATTGAAGTGGCTACTGAGGACTTTGGGGATGCATTTTTTTTGAGTGACGCCTATCAGAACTTGGGAAAGGCCTACGCAGGCAACCACAAATACCAGGATGCTTATGTCGCCTTTCAGCAGTACGATGCGCTACAAAAGGAGGTTTTTACCGCGGAAGCGGCCGAACGGATGTCTCAGATCCAGACAGAGTTCGAGGTGGCGGAAAAGGAGAATACCATTCAATTGCAGGGGATTCAGATCAAGAAACAGCGGACCATACAGACCCTGGGAATGATCGTAATTATCCTGCTCTTTCTGTACCTGCTTCTTATCTTCAAATCGGTCCGTACCAATCGCAGGAATAATGAAAAGCTCGGAATACAGAACGAGGAAAAGGAATTTTTGCTCAAAGAGATCCATCACAGGGTAAAGAACAACCTGGAGATCGTATCGAGTTTGCTGGCTCTGCAGGCAGAGCAGATCCACGACCCTACAGTGCGCAGCGCCATGTTGAAAAGCCAGCAGCGGGTCCACAGCATGAGCATGATCCACCAGCGCCTCTATCAGGGCAACAGCCTTTCACATATTGAGATGAAGGACTACTTCTGCAACTTGGGTATGCACGTGATCGAATCATACGGAATGGAGAACCGGATAGAGATGGATTGTTCAATGGATCCTATTTCGGTGAATATAGATTACGCCATTCCCATCGGCCTGATAGTAAACGAACTCTTGTCCAATGCCCTTAAATACGCCTTTCCGGGTAAGCGGAAAGGCAGGATACAAGTGTCCCTTATGCAAAAGGACAGCCGGTTGTACCTGTTGGTTTCAGATAACGGGGTGGGAAAAGACTTATCTGACCACACAAAAGGCACGGGTTTTGGCACCCAACTGATCGATTTGCTGACGACCCAATTAGATGGGGAAATGGATCTGGTTGTTGGAGACGGCACCTCGGTATCCTTTGAATTTCAACTCCCAAAAGCTGCCTGAAATGGAAAATAAGACACGTGTTTTGATCGTTGAGGATGATATGATCATCGCCTCCAACCTGTCTCTCCAGCTGACCAAGGAAGGCTACGAGATAACGGGTATTGAATCCAGGGGTGAGGAAGCCGTATTACACGCACGACTGAACGTGCCAGATGTCATCCTCATGGATATCAATCTCAAAGGCCGTTTGAATGGGATTGAAACAGTAAAAAGTATCCAGGCCCAGGCAGATATCCCCATCATATACATCACGGCCAACAATGACGAGGCCACCTTTGAAGAGGCCCGAAAAACACATCCCTTTGCTTTCGTGGACAAGCCGATAACCATCCGTGAATTGAGCCGGACCCTGGCACTGGCCACAGAGCAACTGAGGGTGAGTCGTGATAACGCAGAAGCAAAAAGGGAATACATCGCATTGTTAAACGACCGGATTTTTATTCGCCATCAAGGACAGATGGTCAAGTTGCTCCTGCAGGACATTCTCTACGTAGAAGCCGACCGGAACTATTCTAACCTCATTACTGAAAAGAAGTCATATGTACTCGCTACCACTCTTAAGGAAATGCAGAGTAAACTTCCTGAAACTCTTTTTGTGCGAATCCACAGGTCGTTCCTGGTCAATATCACCAAACTGGATGTGTTGGCCGACAATCATGTAGAGATCAACAGGAAGGTCATTCCCCTGAGTAAATCCTACAGGGAGGAACTTTTCCGACACCTGCAGACCATTTGATATTTGGTAATAAGGCTTTAAAGGTATCTATTTCTCTGATTTCCTCTTTTTCATCATCCCTGATATCTGCTTGCTGCCAGGATCTTCTTTCGAAGCGAGTTCAGCAATGATCCGCCCATGGTCCTCCTCCCGACCCTGAGACAACTTAAACGCGGCCTGTACCTCATCGATCCGGATCCGAAACCCGACTACCCCCTGAACCTGACGCAGGGTGGCGTGAGACATCTGGCTCAGGGAGACCGGGTCTTTTTCCTCGACCTCATGCTTGTCTACCAGTTGGCTTAACCATTCGAGGACCTCTTCTTCCTCCATGATCTCCAAGGTACCGTAGACATGGACCGCGATATAATTCCAGGTAGGCACCTCTTCCTCTTTGTACCAGGAGGAGGAAACATAGGAGTGAGGCCCATGGAAGATACAAAGTACATCGGGGTGATCTTTAAAGGCCTTCCACTGAGGGTTGGCACGGGCGATATGCCCGATGAGAATGTCCTCTCCTTCGCTGTTGCTAGCCAATTCCAGGGGCGTATGTGTGGCCCAGGGTTTGCCTTCCGTGTTGTTGACCAGGATGGCAAATGAATGGGCACGGACAAATTCCCTGACCTCATCCAGGTCTGTATTCTTGTATTTAGGCGGAATATACATGCGCAAGGGTTTTGGCAACCACAAGGTAACCCAATTTCTCCAGAAAGAATGCTACAGTTGGGCGGCGATATTTCACAACTCGGTAAGAAGGATTTCATCATCTGAAGGACCTTTTTCAATTTTGCAGAAGATTATCTCAGGAAGATTTAGGGGCTTCAGGGCAGATTGAACAATAGGAGCAATTGCCTATTTTTATAGGGAAGTTCAGAACTGGGTAAAAAGGAAACGAAGTAAAAGTGAAGGATTTTAATGTAGTCATCAAGGTATCACTCATTCTCACAGTGATCATCGTTCTGCTGAACCTCATTGTGAACCTGGGGGAGGAAGTGCTGCTGCTCAATGTACTGGAAAAGACAGGAATATCCTTTATATACTGCTTTGTCCTCACCTGGGTCAACTCCTATTTTCACAATTTCGCCACAAGGAAATACAGCTGGGAGGCACATCCCGTAAAGAGGCTTTGGTTTGGGGCTATCGGTGCAGTCATCCTGACGGTTTTGGCCTTTGGGCTGGTGCGGTGGTTCGTGGAAGTAATCATTTACGGGCAGGACTTCAACGCCTTCCTGGAAACGGAAAGCATAGTGAACTACATAGTCGCCCTTGTAATCACTTTGGTCGTATCATTATTTGTACATGCCGTTTATTTCTGGAAGGCCTTGCAGGACACCAAGATCAAAGAACAGAAGATCATAGCCGGAACAGCCTCTGCCAAATTCGATGCCTTAAAGAACCAACTCGATCCGCATTTTCTCTTTAATAGCTTGAATGTACTTTCGAGCCTGATCGATGAGGATCCGCGTCAGGCCCAGCGATTTACGACCGCTCTTTCCAAGGTATACCGCTACGTTCTTGAACAGAAGAACAAGGACCTGGTACCGGTGGATGAGGAACTGGATTTTGCCAGGACCTATGTCAAATTGCTCACGATGAGATTCGAGGACGGAATCCGGTTTGAGATCCCGGAACGAGCCTTAAACTCCGAAGCGAAGATCGTCCCCCTTTCCTTGCAATTGCTGCTGGAAAACGCTGTAAAACACAATGTGGTAAGTTCGGATAAGCCTCTGGTGATCAAAGTGTACGAGGCGGACGGCAATCTGGTCGTTCAGAATAACTTACAGGAGAAATCCGTGGTAAAACGGAGCAGTGGCGTGGGGCTTCGCAATGTGCAGCAGCGCTATTCAATCATATCGAATCGGAACGTACAAATCCACAAAACGGCATCAGAATTCAGTGTACAATTGCCGATGTTGACTAAGCAGATAGGAAGTATGGAATCCCAAAAAGCATTTATCGAAGACAAGAGATATAAGAAGGCCAAAGAACATGTGGAAGCGATCAAGGGCTTTTACGGTAACCTCCTGGCATATTGCCTGGTGATCCCCTTCCTGGCCTGGATCAATTACCGGACGACCGATTTTCCTTGGGTGCTCTTTCCAGCCCTGGGATGGGGGGTGGGAGTCGTGACCCACGGGATGGAAGCCTATGGCTATAATCCCCTCTGGGGAAAACGATGGGAGGAAAGAAAGATCCGCGAATTCATGGACCAGGACGATTTCTGATACCTCGTCAGTATCACTGTTCTGATCATACAGGACAACGGTTCATCTCAATAAATTGACAATTCAGAAAAGTCATTTTTGAAACAGATGCGGAAATAAGGAACTTTAGGGTAGGATAATAAATACACTAATCATGGAAGACTTTAGCAAAGAAAACAAATACCTGCGCGCCAAAGAGCGCGTGGAGCGCCTCAAAAAATTCTATTCCAACCTCACCTCCTACGTCCTGGTGATCTCGGCCCTGGCTTTGATCAACTACCTGACAAACGAATGGAGGTATATGTGGTTACTCTGGGCTGCATACGGA
>CBDTYM010000017.1:0-34287 GCA_965364605.1 uncultured Muriicola sp. | reverse complement strand
ACGGCATTAGCACGGTTCACACCGGCAAAGCGACCGTCCCAAACGGTAAGGTAAGGATTGGCAGAAGTCCAGTCATAGATCTCAAGCAAGTAGAGATCGGCCTGGTCTCCGTCAGTACTCCCCTTGTGGGCGTCATCGGCGATTACGTCGAACCACCAATTATCTCCTGAAACCGCCCAATCTGCACCGGGCTGGTTGTTTCGAATACCGTCCAGGGAAGAGTAAGCACCTACTAATAGCAGGTCAACACCCTGTTCATTCTGCAGTGTCTGATCACTAAGTGCTCCTACCGCGGGAACATCCGTGAAATCGTCGCTACAAGCAAAAATTACGGCGAATAATGTTAGATAAATTAAAAATCTCTTTTTCATTTTTTTTAGAATTTTGTGTTAATACCAACTGTAAGTATTTGTGCCAATGGGAATACAGGATTCGGTCCATCAACACCCAAAGATAAGTTATCTGTGGAAATTACCTCAGGATCGAGTCCTTCATAATCTGTAATAGTAAACAGGTTGGTTCCCTGAATATACACGCGGAACATGTCCATTCCGATAGAATTGGCAATACTTTCGTCAAAAGTATATCCAATCTGTAGATTCTTCAATCTTAAAAAGGATGCGTCTTCCACGAAATAAGAGTTTGGCTGGGTCTCTGCGTTCTGAATGGATTGACTCAAAGCAGGCAGAGTTGCATTGGTGTTCGATGGCGTCCAGGAATCCAATACTCTTGTACTTCTGTTCCCGTTAAAGAAGGTTGGGAAGTCGGTGAAGATCTTCTGATAATTGTACGCATCGTTCCCCTGAGAACCTGAGAAGAAGGCAGACATATCAAATCCTTTGTAAGCTGCCGTCAGGTTAACACCATAGGTGAAATCGGGGTGAGGCGAACCTATATAGGTCCTGTCGTCATCATTGATGGTGCCGTCACCATTTACGTCCTCATAGGTAAAACGTCCGGTGCTGTCAAAGCCGGTGACTCTTCTACCGTAGTATTCAGAGATGGCACGTCCCACTTCAGTTCGGGTAACAGCTCCTCCTCTAAGGTCAGTTCGGCCTATCTGGAAATCACTGATCAGATCTTTCACCTCATTCTTGTAATGAGAAACATTCGCATTGATGGAGTAGTTAAGACCATAAGAAGTTTCGCGGCTATATCCGATTGCCAGGTCGAAACCTGTATTTTGGATATCTCCGAGATTCACCAGGGGCGCAGAGGCGTCGATGGCTGTAGAACTGATCAAGCTCAGGTCACGTGTAATGAGGTCTTTAGTATCGATGTCGAAGTATTCGAAGGAGACTGTCAGAGCATTGTTCAACAATCCCATTTCAAACCCGAGGTTAGTCGTTACACTGGTCTCCCATCTCAAGTCGGGATTTCCTACCTGACTCAAAATAGCCCCTGTGGAAATTGCGCTTCCATTAAGGGCGTAATTAGCCAAACCTTCATTCAGGTTAGAGATGTTGATCGTCGGGTTACTGGCAGGTAAGGTCTGATTACCCAATTCCCCATAGGAGGCCTTAATTCTCAAACGACTAATGATGCCGTCTTGGGGGAAAAAGTCCTCATCACTGATCAACCAACCCGCACTAAAGGATGGGAAGGTCTGACTCTGATTGTCTCCGAGGAAACGGGAAGATTTATCATTCCTGAGGGTAACTGTAGCGAAATACTTGCCTTTATAAGAATAATTGGCCGTACCGAAAATGGAGAATAATGTATTCCCGCCATCAAAGGCGAAATCCACGTTGGGGGTACCGCTACCATTGCTCAAAAGATAGAAGTCCGGTGTCTCAAAAAGGAATCCATTTCTGCTGATTCCTTTTCCCTTACTGCTTTCTTCCACAGCTTCCACCCCGACGAGGGCATTGATGTTGTGCTCACCGATCGTAGTGGCGTAATTCAACACATTGTTCCATGTCCAGGTGTAGTTATTGATATCCTGCTCAAAGAGGGTGTTGGTAGACAAGGGCTCGATGAATTCGGGATCCAGTGCCTGGAAACGGCGCTGACTAAAGTTCTCGATGTTTCCACTGAGGGTAGTCTTGAATGTCAGTCCCTCATATAGCTTTGCCTGCAGGTATACGTCTCCGAAAACACGGAAGATCTTGTTGTAGTTATCTGATCCCCTGGAAAGCAAGGCAACAGGGTTACGCGTATTACTCAGACCGGGACCGCCGGAGCCTGCAAAATCCCCTTCATCGTCAAAGACGGGTACCAGGGGCGTGAACCTGTATGCCATGTTGATGGCTTCGAGGGTTCCTTCCTGCTGTCTTGAAAAAGATGCGTTCAGGTGTTCCCCTATAGTGACGTACTCTCCGATCTTGAATTCAGAATTCAGTCGTGTGACTCCCTGCTTAAATCCGGTATCGTTGAGAATACCTTCCCTGTTCAGGTAATTCGCAGACAGGAAGTATTTACCTGTTTCATTACCATTGGAAATAGACAGGTCGAAATTCTGGGTGGGTGCATTCTGCGTGATCTCATTGAACCAGTCAGTACCATTGGGCTGGTTGACCGTGGCTGTTCTGGGAGCTCTTGTAATAGGATCGTAAGAGACCACCCTGGTGTAATCTTGAACTGTGGAAGGTACCACAGGGCTCGCTCCACTGCCGTATTGCGGGTGGGAGGGAGTTACGCCGTCATTTGATAGACTGGTAAAGATCATTTCCCCGTGCTGCTGTACATTGAGCAGGTCAGGTAATCTAGTTGCGCGTGAAATACCGGTATACGCGTTGAATGTTACCGTGGGCTCTGTCTGGTTGTAGCTACCGCTTTTGGTGGTGATGATCACAACCCCGTTAGAGGCCCTTGCACCGTATATGGCAGCGGCACCATCCTTGAGGACGTTGATCTGTTCAATGTCTCCCGGATTGATACTGTTCAAAATAGATGGGTTATCTGTCTGAACCCCATCTATAATATATAAGGGATTGGTATTGTTGCTTGTACCGAAACCACGAATAACGATCTTGGGAGATCCCCCCGGTGTACCGGCGTTGGTTACCGTGACACCTGTAACTCGACCTTCCAATGCTTCTGCGGCGTTTACAAGTGGTGCCTTGGTGGCTTCACTTACATCGACCGAAGCTACGGATCCTGTGATGTCTCCCCTGGTTTGGGAGGCATAACCTGTCACCACCACTTCGGAGAGCAGGCTGGCGTCTTCTGCCATTTGCACATCTATAGTGCTTCTGCCGTTGACAGGTACTTCCTGTCTTTTAAAGCCGATATAACTGAAGACCAGCACCGCATCGGCCGCAGCCGTAATGGTGTAGTTCCCGTCGAAATCGGTTTGTGTTCCGTTGGTTGTTCCCTTGACAAGGACATTTGCTCCCGGCAGGGGAGCACCCAAGTCGTCAGTTACCGTTCCGGTGATGGTTTGCTGAGCACTCGTTTTGTCGTCAACAAGAGTGGCAGAGGCCGGACTGGCAAAAACCACTGATACCGAAAAAAATAAGAGCAGAGATAAAGCCCCTGCTGTCGTGGATTTGAATAATGATCTCCACACTTTGGGCTTCAACCCATGTTGAAAAATTCTTCGATTCATAATCGTGTCTCGTTTAGTTAGTTAATGATTGTCTTTTCGATTTTAACACAATCTGCTACGATAACGATTTCGCAGAAATGTTAAAAAAATTACGAATTAAAGATAATAATACTAAAATTATGTGAAAGCCCCCTAAGGAATAATATTTTTTTTTTGAGTTGAGAATCTTGCCGTATGTATGAAAGTCCTCTTTTTCAGTGTGTTTTGATCGATCCAGGGATGAGGAATTAGAGGGTGAAATTTCAGTTCAGGCATCATTATTCTCATTGTCTGATTTAATTTTTTAACTTGGCTTGGTATCCGTAATTCATTCCCTATGCAAATCAAAGAGACCGCTGTCCAGTACGACGCTATCATCGTCGGATCTGGGGCGGGAGGAGGTATGTCGGCCAAGGTATTGGCTGATGCAGGCCTCAAGATCGCCGTCGTGGAAGCCGGCCCGTATTTCGACCCGGCAGACCCCAAGCAGATGACTCAGTTAAAGTGGCCTTATGAATCCCCGCGCCGTGGGGCCGGTACCTCAAGGGCCTTTGGCGAATTTGACATGGCATACGGGGGATGGGAGATCGAAGGCGAACCTTATACCCAAAAGGACGATACGAATTTCTGGTGGTTTCGGTCCCATATGCTGGGCGGCCGAACCAATCACTGGGGCAGGATCTCCCTTCGGTTTGGCCCTAAGGATTTTAAACACAAGGATGTGGATGGTCTGGGTGAGAACTGGCCTATTGGATACGAGGACGTAAAACCTTATTACGACAAGGTGGACAAGCTCATCGGGGTCTTTGGCACCAATGAAGGCCTGCCCAACGATCCGGATGGGTTCTTCCTTCCGCCACCCAAACCGAGATTACACGAGCTGTTTTACATAAAGGGTGCCCGGAAACTGGACATACCGGTCATCCCTTCCCGTATGTCCATGCTCACCAAAAAGATCAACAATGACCGGGGGGTTTGTTTTTATTGCGGACAGTGTTCCAGGGCTTGCCAGGTGTATGCCGACTTCTCCTCGGGCTCCTGCCTGATCTTCCCGGCTCAGAAAAGCGGCGGACAGGTAGACCTCTATGTCAATTCGGTCGTAAGGGAAGTGACGACAAACAATGAAGGTCGTGCCACGGGCGTCTCCTATATCAACAAAGAAGATCGCAAGGAATACAAGCTAAGGGGTAAGGTGGTAGTGCTGGCTGCCTCTGCCTGCAGTTCTGCGCGTATCCTGCTCAATTCCAAAAGTCCTCAGCACCCCAATGGTTTGGGGAACAGCAGTAACCTGGTGGGCAAGTACCTGCACGACTCCACCGGAAGCAGCAGGGCCGGATTTATTCCCGGCTTGATGAATCGCAAAATGTATAATGAAGACGGGGTAGGGGGCATGCATGTATACACGCCCTGGTGGCTGGACAATAAGGACCTGGATTTTCCCAGAGGGTACCACATCGAAGTGTGGGGCGGGATCGGGATGCCCAACTACGGATTTGGTTTCAATCCCAATGATTTCAATAAGTTCTTTGGCCTGCCGACAGGGGGATACGGACCTTCTCTTCGGGAAGACGTTAAAAAGTATTACGGTTCCGTCATCGGATTCGGGGGACGGGGCGAAGCTATCGCAAGAGAAGACAATTACTGCGAGATCGACCCCACCACGGTAGACGAGTTCGGGATCCCGGTCTTGCGTTTTAAATACCAGTGGTCTGACTTTGAACGCAAGCAGGCCAAGCACATGCAGCAGACTTTTGAGGAACTCATCTACAGTATGGGAGGGGAACCCCTCGGGGACACCCCGACTGCAGAACAGGACTACGGTCTTCTGGCTCCCGGGATGATCATCCACGAAGTGGGTACCACAAGGATGGGGGACGATCCCAAAAGATCGGTTGTCAACCGCTTCCAGCAATTGCACGACGCTGACAACGTCTTTATCACGGACGCCGGACCCTTTGTGTCCCAGGCAGACAAGAATTGCACCTGGACCATTCTCGCCCTTTCCTGGAGGGCCTCAGACTATATCGTAGAACAATTGAAGCAACAAAATATCTAAGCGATGGACAGAAGAAAAAGTATCAAATCTTTATTGCTCGGTTCTGTAGCCGGTGGACTCGCCCTCCATGGCTGCAAGCCCGGTAGCACTGAGGAGGCATTCTCCCAGGAACTGGTAGAGGATACCAATTACTTCGGTCGCACTCCGGAAGAACTGGAAGAAATTGCCAAACTCAATGCCGAACAGTTCTTTAATGAACACGAGTTACAGACCATAGAAGTGCTCAGTAACCTCATCCTGCCCCCGAATGAGAATGGCGGGCCCACCGAAGCCGGTGTGCCGGCCTTTATCGAATTCATGGCCAAGGATATTCCCGATTTGCAGACCACTCTTCGCGGAGGCTTGATGTGGCTGGATCACAAGAGCAATACCGCTTTCGGGACTGAGTTTAAAACCACTCCTGAAGTCTCTCAAAAAGAGATCCTGGATGCCATTGCCTTTTATGATCCTGAGATCCCTATGGACGAACATCCCTTAGAGATACAATTCTTTAATCTGATGCGAAACCTTACCCTGACAGGGTACTATACCTCTGAGGTTGGCATAAAGGACCTTGGCTATAAAGGCAATATGCCCAATATTTGGGATGGAGTACCTGAGGACGTATTAGAACAGCACGGGGTTTCTTATGATGAAGAATGGCTGGCCAAGTGCGTGGATCAAAGCAAGCGGGGCGTGATCGCGGAGTGGGATGAAAATGGAAACCTACTGACCTGAGAGATAAACAAACTTCAAAAAAGATTCGATGAAAAAGGCACACAGATTATCCCTGCTCCTTCTGATCACCTTGTTCGTAAATGAGGTAGGCACGGCCCAGGAGGTCGGATTGCAATTATACAGCCTGAGAAACCAGTTCAAAGGGGACGTAGAAGGGACCCTGAAAACGATCCAAAACTGGGGTATCAGCAAGATCGAAGGAGGCGATACCTACGGTGTGCCCCCGGAGGAGTTCCGTAAACTGCTTGCGAAATACGACCTGGAGGTGGTGAGCGTGGGTGCTTCCTTTGAGGAACTGGCCGATCCCCAACAGGTGGTGGAAAAGGCGAAATTCTATGGAGCGGAATATGTCATGTGCGCATGGATCCCTCACGAGGGGGATGATTTTACTTTTGAGGATGCCCAAAAGGCCGTAGAGGCATTTAACAGGGCAGGAGAAGTGCTGGCCGAGGAGGGTCTGGTCCTGGCTTATCACCCTCATGGCTATGAGTTCAGACCTTATGGTGAAGGCACGTTGTTCGACTATATGGCCGAAAATGCCGAGGATTTCCATTTTGAGATGGATATCTATTGGGTACAGCACGGGGGAGCAGATCCACTGAATTTACTCGAAAAGTATTCGGACCAGTTCGTCCTGTTACATCTAAAGGACATGAGTAAAGGCCTGGTGGGGAATGACACCGGTCACGAGGATGTGGAGACCAATGTGGTTTTAGGGACGGGCCAGATACCGATCTATGACATTGTGGTGAAGGCCGGCGAATTAGGTATCAAATACATGTTCATCGAGGACGAATCCTCCCGTGTCCTGGAACAGGTACCGCAGAGCCTTGCCTATCTGAAGACCTTTAAGGACCAGTAAAAAAGGTCAGGATTTCTATTCTGCCTCTGAAATCGCAACACCTACCATGGAATCGGCAGTGCCGTAATACAGGAACCATTGCCCCTTGAAATAGACAAGACCCTGTATAAAAGTAGTACCGGCCTGATACTGCCCCTTGATTTCGTGTGGGAGGGAGGGACATATAAAGGGTTCTGCAAGGCGTTGCAGGAATTTGGCAGGATTCCGGTTGCTGAACAAAACCTGTCCTCCGCAATAGGTGTTTTCCGGAACGAGGCTTCCCGCCTCCGGTCCGCTCAGATTCTTTCCGTTATAGAGCACCAGTATTCCTGCTTTTGTGTACAGTGCCGGCGGACCCGGTTCTACCAAATGGCTGTCAAATTCCCTCAGGCTCGGTTCAAAGACATGTAGTAACTGTCCTTTATCGTCGAGCAGGGGCTGCCAGTGTATGCCGTCATCAGAGTGGGCCAGGTTCATAAAGAGTTCTCCCCAGTACATCCAGTATTTGTCCATGATTTTTTTAGCTACAAGTCGACCGTTGACCAGTTCCGTCACGACGGAACCCGACTTGCTCCAGGTGTCGAGGAATTTCCCATCGTATGCCTTTTTGAAAACCGGACCTTTTTTTTCCCAACTTCTGAGGTCCCGGGAAACGGCCGCAGAAAGTCTTGCTGTTTTCCTGTTCCAACTGGTATAGAGCATAAGGTATGTGCCATCTTCGAGCTCTACTACCCTGGGGTCCTCCACGCCTCCCGGATGGTCCCACTGGCTAAAATCATCCCTGTCCGGATAAAGGACAGGAGAAGGGTCTTTACTGAAATTTACACCGTCTGTGCTGTAGGCAAGGCCAACCCTTGAGGTGCGGCCACCAAGGATGGCATCCGGGTCATCTTCAGCCCTGAAAAGGAGAAAAACGGTATCGTTGCGAACCACTGCTCCCGGATTGAAGACATCGGCTTTTTGCCAATGGACGGGGGAATCGGTAATGGGGTCTAAAAAAAGAGCTGTGCTGTCAGGTCCCAGGATGGGGTTGGTTGCCGGCTTTTTAAAATCGAGTAGCCAGGGTTCCTGGGTCCATGCCGAAAACATCGGGAAGGTAATGGCCAAAAGGACAAGGAGCCTGAACGGTCTCATAGCCGACTAGTTTGAATAGGTAAGGTACATCTTTTTGCCAAGATGCTTATTTTTGATCCTTCAGATTATGAATAGCACATTTAAGTACACAGCAATAGTGTTTGCCCTTTTGCCGGTTCTCGTCAATTGCAAAGGGAAAAAAGAGGAGGTGACTATTCCCCTTCCCGAAGAAACCATTATTCAAGGGGTGGATTCCATCAGTGACATGGAGGAGATTAAGTCGTTGCCGGATCTGGACGACCTTGCCGACACGACTTTTGTTCGTCTGGCGGATTACAGTCCGGATTTCTCCTATGAGCTCAGGTATGCTACGGACAACAATTTTCTGAAAACCCAGGTGTACGATTGTGCAGAGTGCTACACCCGTAAAAAGACCGCCCTGGCATTGATGTCTGCTAATGCTGAATTTAAAGAAAAAGGGTACCGTATTCGCTTCTTCGATTGTTACCGGCCCAATTCGGTGCAATACAAAATGTGGGAGATCTACCCCAATCCCCAATACGTGGCCAACCCCGATAAAGGCTCCATCCACAACAGGGGTGGGGCTGTTGATATCACCCTGGAGACCCTGGAGGGAAAGGTCCTGGATATGGGCACGGATTTCGATTTTTTCGGCAGGAAGGCACACCACGATTTCCTGGGGTTGTCCTCTGAAGTGTTGGAAAACAGGACCCTCTTGAAGGAAGTCATGGAACGTCATGGATTTTGGTCGGTGCGAACCGAATGGTGGCATTACAACCTGGGTAGCGCTTCCCGGGATAAGGTGGCCGATTTCAGGTGGGAATGTCCTTTAAACTCACCTTAGTACATTGAATGACAATGCGTTCTCCTTCGTAATTTGTAGTAAAGAATAAATAGGTATTGCCTCCGTCTTTAAGGCTGAGCTTCTTCCTGATCCGGGCGACTGACTCCGGAAAATTTCGGGTAGTGACATTGGCCTTGTTTCCTTTGAAAATTTTCAGAACTTTCTTGTTGTAAGGGTAGACATTTTCAACGCGAAAGGTACGCCCGGGAAACTTAACCAAGGTATCCGAGGTGTAAAGGTGGCTGTGCTCCTGTATTTTGTCAACACCAAATACGGAGCACAGTATCTTGAACGCGCCTGCCTTAAGCACCGCTGCATTGGGTTCATAGAGATATTTTCCGGGCCTTGTATAGGAGCTCACGGCCTTTTGTTCTACTGCCCTGGAAAATTCGAATCGTTCCTCCCCGCCGGGGGTGATGTTGATCGTCTTGATCGTGACATCTTCGGATGGAAGGTCCCTGCTGAGTATCCAGAGCAACTCTTTGACCTCGTTGCGAACAGCCACTACGTGTATTTCCCCCACCTGCTTCAGTTGATCGATACCGGCGGAGAGGTCGAGCAGGGGAGAGGTTTTGATCATGATACGATCTGCTTTTTTCAATAGGAGTTCCAGATTGCTGACTACGTCTGGCTGGCAGTCTGAAAGCAGGAATACCTTTTTGTCTGTAGCATCCCTGCGGCTGGGATCCAGATAGACCCAGTCGAATTTCTCTGTGGAGGATCGCAGGAATTCAATCCCGTCAGTATGCCGAAAATCTACATTGGAAACCCCAAGTTTAACCGTGTTGGATTTGGAGATCTCATGCAATTCCGCATCCTGTTCACATGAGACTACATCTGAGACCTTGCGGCTGAAGAAAAAAGTGTCTACCCCGAATCCCCCGGTGAGGTCTGCCAGCCGATTCCCCCGGACCAGGCTGGCCTTATATGCCCCGGTATTTTCTGAGGAGGTCTGCTCCATTTGTACGCCAGTCGGGTAATAAATTCCCCGGGCGGAAAACCAGGACGGCAACTTTTTTTCGGCCTTTTTTCTCCCTTCCAATTGCTGGGTGAGCTCTTTTTGGGAAACATCGGGAAAAACGGGCTTGGATAGCAACACTGACAGGATGTCAGTATTGTAATTTTCAAGTATAAAATCCTGTACACCAGTTTTTAAGATATTTTTATTCAAACTAAAACTACAGGTTTTGAGTGAACTTTCTAACGATCTCGTTTTCGGCCAGGAATTCCTTTAAAATGACCTTGATCGCGGTATATCCGGGTACGGCCACGATCATTCCCAGGACGCCGAAAAGCAGGCCTGCGATGATGATGATCAGGAAGATCTCCAGGGGATGTGATTTTACGCTGTTCGAAAAAATAAAGGGTTGGGAAAAGAAGTTATCCACGAGTTGTCCGATAGCGAAACCTATAAGCACATAACCCGTCTTGGGGAGAATGACTTCGGTAAAACTCGCCCCGAGATTGGAGGTCATGGAGAGGGTAACCATAAGAACGGCTCCTATGATGGGTCCCACATAAGGGATGATATTGAACAATGCACATAAAAATGCGATGACGATGGCATTGGGGATCCCTACGATGAGCAGGACCACGGTATAGATCACAAATAGGATCAGGATCTGGAAGAGCAACCCTACAAAATACCTAGACAGCAATCCATTGATCTTGTCGATGGACTTGGTCATGCCGGATTCCTTGTTGTCGGGTACAAATGTGAGTAGTCCCCTCTGTAAGAGAGAGCTGTCTTTCAGGAAGAAAAAGGAGATGAACAGGACAGAAAAAAGTCCGATACTGGCTGCGCTCAAGGTATTGACAAAGGTATTGAGGATGTTGGGGATGAAACCGATATCCAGTCCCTGGATCACGCTTTTTTCCAGGTCACTCCCTTTGATCAGGTCGTTCACCTGGTCCGGGGAAGCACCAAAATAAAGGATGATCTCCTGGTAGAGGGTCATCAGGTTACTGCGCAATTCTTCTATATTGAGGAGGGAAAGGTTCGCTGCCTGCTCGGCCACGAGGGGAAAGAACAAGGCGATAATGCCCGCCAGGACACCTATCATAAGCACCATGGTCACGATCACTGCCAGGGTATTTGGAAGCCGTAATCTCTTCCGGAAAAAGAGGACCACCGGCCGGCCGATAAGGGCTACCACAGCTGCCATGGAGAGGTAGGCAAGCACAGAGCGAATCTCGTATAGGAAATACAACAGCACAACGACGCCTACAAGAATACCGACCGCCCTTAAAATCCCTGTGGTTATGGTGTTAGAATTCATATCTCAGTTCTCAAATGCGTATTGGATAATATTAGCGCCCATTTGCAAGGCCTTCATCCTGACTTCCTCCGGGTCGTTGTGGACCTCCGGATCTTCCCATCCATCCCCCAGATCACTTTCAAACGTAAACAACAAAACGAGCCTGTTCTCTTCAAAAATACCAAAGGCCTGGGGCCTTTTACCGTCGTGCTCGTGGATTTTCGGCAGGCCGTTCGCAAACTTGAACGCCTGGTCAAAGATCGGGTGGTCCTGACTCACTTCCTCCAATTCCCTGTCCGGGAATACCTTTTTGAGTTCTTTCCTGAGGTAGGGCTCCATGCCGTAGTTATCATCTATATGCAGGAATCCGCCTGCCAGTAGGTAGGTCCTGAGATTTCTGGCTTCATCCTCGGAAAAAAATACATTCCCGTGCCCGGTCATATGGATAAAGGGATACTGGAAAAGCAAGGCACTTCCGGGTTCAACCGTTTGGGGTTTGGGATCGATCCGGGTACGAATACTCTGGTTGCAAAAACGGATCAGGTTGGGCAGGGCTGTAGGGTTGGCATACCAGTCGCCTCCACCCTTGTACTTAAGTACAGCGATCTCCTGGGCCGATACAGAAAAGGTCAGCATGGTCATGCCGAGAATGAAAAGGTAAGCGGTCCTGCGCATACTGTTTGTGGATGTGAATGTCAAAGGTACGCAATACAAAACACAGGTGACTATCTGCTATTGAAAACGGCTACGGCCGTACAGGCGTATACGGCAGCGGTTTCGGTCCTGAGCCTGCTCTCCCCGAGGGATACGGGTAAAAAGCCTTTTTCATAGGCCAGGTCGACCTCCTCTTCCGTAAAGTCGCCCTCCGGACCTACCATGATGGTGATCCTTTTGTCTGGTGCGATGCGCCTTTTGAGTTCCATCTTCTCCTCTTCATGACAGTGAGCGATAAATCGGAGCCCGGGGTGTTCAGCATCGAGAAATTCCTCTATGCTTATCGGTGGGTGGAGCACGGGAAGATAAGACCTCAGGGATTGCTTCATAGCGCCCTGTATCACTTTTTGCAGCCTCCCCATTTTCAAGGTCTTTCGCTCCGAATGCTTGCACACTATGGGCGTGATCTCATCGATGCCTATCTCTGTCGCCTTCTCCAGGAACCATTCAAACCGGTCGTTGCTTTTTGTCGGGGCTACGGCCATATGCAGGGAATGCATTTTCTTGTGCTGCTTCTCCGAGGATACCACCACCGCCTTAGTTTTCTTTGGGTCATCATTTTCGAGGGCGGCGACAAATAGCCATCCTTTCCCGTTGGTCAGGTGAAATTGATCCCCTTTCTTTTTTCTCAGGACCTTGAGCAGATGCCTGCTCTCTTCCGGATTGAGTACGAATTCCTGAGTGTTCTCGTTGATATCAGGATCGAAGAATAGTTGCATATATCTATAGTATTTTACAAGTTGAGTTTATGGCGGGCGTGCTCTATCCCCAATTCCAACCACCTCCTCAGGCATGTTTCACTAACACATCCCTCGGGTGATACGAAGACGAATTCCTTCATGGGTTTTTTATTGAAATCCATGGGCCTTACCGACTCCTCACTGAGGACGTCTTTCATTTTATCTCCCAACACACGGACCATTAGGTCGTCACCCACGATCCCGACGGTCATCTTCCCCCTGAGCAAAAAAGCGAGCCCTCCAAACATCTTTTTCTCTGAGATGTCTGATCGAAGGGGCTCCGGAAATTCCTCCAACGTCAGCCTGATTCTTTCAGCCAGGACGGGGTCAAAAGGCATTGGGCAATTCTTTTAAGGTTTTTAAATATAGGTCATTTTACCAAATGCAGCCCCGATGTGCTAAAGCGTTCAGGGAATTAGGTAACGAGCCTTTGCACTCACGCGCTGGTCTGAAAAGGAACCAGCCTTGAATTTTAAATAACCGACGATTCCGATCATGGCTGCATTGTCTGTGCAGTACTCAAATTTTGGGATGTAGGTCTTCCATCCCTTCTCTTCTTCAGCTCGTTTAAGGGCGGCCCTTATTCCCGAGTTAGCTGAGACACCTCCCCCTATAGCTGTTTGCTTAATCCCTGTCTGTTTTACCGCTTTCTTTAGCTTGTCCATCAAAATTTCCACGATGGTGTGTTGGATGGAAGCGCAAATGTCTTTTTGGTTTTGCGCGATAAAATCGGGGTTGGCAGCTGTCTCCCGTTGGATGAAATAGAGAACGCTCGTCTTGAGTCCGCTAAAGCTAAAGTCCAGTCCTTTTACCCTGGGTTTGGGAAAGGGAAAAGCATTGGGATTGCCCTGCTGGGCTAGTTTGTCGACCAGTGGTCCTCCGGGATACGGAAGCCCCAATAGTTTAGCCGACTTATCGAAGGCCTCTCCCACGGCATCGTCCAGGGTCTCACCAAGGACCTCCATCTCGAAATGATCCGTTACTTTTATGATCTGCGTGTGTCCCCCGCTTATGGTCAGGGCGAGAAATGGGAAACTGGGTTTTTCGAAACCTTCCTCCCTGATGAAATGGGCCAGAATATGGGCCTGCATATGGTTGACCTCGATAAGGGGAATACCCAGCCCGAGAGCGAGTGACTTGGCAAAGGAGGTTCCCACCAGCAAGGATCCCAGAAGGCCCGGGCCACGGGTAAACGCTATGGCGGAAAGCTCATTTTTGCCGATATTTGCCTTAGCCAGGGCCTGGTGGATCACAGGCACTATATGTTGCTGATGTGCCCTGGATGCGAGTTCGGGGACAACTCCCCCGTATTCCTCATGTATCTCCTGGGTGGCCACTACGTTGCTCAGGACGCGGTCATTGCACATCACAGCGGCGGAAGTGTCATCACAAGAAGATTCAATAGCCAGTATGTAGATATTTTGTTTTTTCACCTAGCTTTGGAATAATTATTGGTCGCACAAAGGTAAATCATATCGTCCTATCAAAAAATTGAGAAAAATAGGGGTTAGAGTACTGCTCGCGGTATTACTGATCTTGGTCCTGGGTTCAATCATCCTCTCCCTCCCCGCTGTTCAGACCCGTTTGGCCAACTACGCCACCAGGTCGATCAATGAAGAGTTCGGGACCAATATCAACATCGATCGCCTGCGCGTCTCCCTCATCTCATGGGACACTGCACTGAAAGGAATTTATATTGAAGACTATAGAAAGGATACACTCATTTATATCGACGAACTCAATACCTCCATTCTCAGTATCAGGAACCTGATCGGCGGCAGCCTGGAATTCGGCGGGATAGAGATCGAAGGTCTCAATTTCAAGATCAAGACCTATGAAGGGGAGACCAACACCAACCTCGATGTATTTGTGGCCAAACTCGACAACAACAAACCCAGGGAACCTGGCAGCCCACCCTTCTTTCTCTCTTCTTCAGATATAGAGATCGCGAATAGCACCTTTCAGTTGATCGATGAGAATCTCGAGACGGCAGAAACCTTGAAATTTAGGGACCTGAACCTGGAGGCCCGGGACTTCCAAATCCTGGGTCCTGAGGTGACTTCAGAGATCGTCGGTCTTTCTTTTCTCAGCAAGGCCGGCATCGCATTGGAGAGCCTTGACACCTCTTTTAAATACACCAAGCAGCAAATGCGTTTCGATTCCCTTGAGATCCGGACCCCGAAATCCCATTTGGTCGGTAACCTGGTCTTCGATTACAACCGGGAAGACTTTGCCGACTTCCTCAATAAGGTCAACCTCACCGCCAATTTTGTGGATTCACGAGTCTCCCTGGATGAGGTGAACATATTAAGCCAACAATTTGGTACGGAAAAGGAGGTTTTATTTACCGCCTCCATGAATGGAGTGCTCAACGACCTCAATGTAGACCAGTTATTCCTAACCACGGAAAACACGGGGATACGGGGGGATTTTAATTTTAAGAACCTTTTTGTCAAGGACGACCCCTTTGTATTGGAGGCTGGTATTAAGAACATCACTACGAGCTATTACGAGATGAGGTCCCTCATGCCGGAGGTCCTGGGAGCCAACATCCCAATTACCTTTTCAAAACTGGGCCAGTTCACCGTACGAGGAGACGCGACGATAACCGAATCGTCCGTGAAAGCAAGGGTGAATATCAACAGCTCTATCGGGGACAGCTACGTGGATCTTACGCTGACCGATGTAAACCAGATAGACGACGCCCAATATAGTGGATTTGTCTCCCTGATCGATTTCGATCTGGGTCGTTTTGCAGGGGATGATAATCTCGGCCGCGCCTCGATGGATGTGAATGTCGAAGGACAGGGCTTCGCCCAGAAAACTTTAAATACCGAGGTGATCGGTCAGGTGTACAGCATCGATTTTAACGATTATACCTACAGGGATTTGTCGGTTTCTGGCATCCTGAAAGACCAGCTCTTCGACGGATCCCTCTTGAGTAAAGACCCCAACTTCGACTTTGAATTCAAGGGTCTCGCTGATTTCGGGGGTACCATCAACACTTTCAACTTCAACGCATCTGTGGCCTATGCTGACCTTAAAAAGCTCAACTTCATCAAGGACAGTATCTCCATTTTCAAAGGGGATGTGATCATGGATGTCTCAGGCAGCAACCTCGATGATATTGTCGGTAATATCTCCTTTACCAATACAAATTACCAGAACATCAACAACACTTATTTCTTCGAGGATTTCAACGTGGTGTCATCTTTTGAGCCCGACAGTACCCGGACCATTGAGATCAATTCCCCCGACATCATTACCGGATTCATGAAGGGGAAATTCAAGGTTAATGAGCTGGATAAACTCCTTAGGAATTCCATCGGTAGCATTTATACGAACTACAAACCTTTTGAGATTTCTGAGGGACAGGAGCTCGATTTTAATTTCAAGATCTACAACAAGATCGTGGATGTCTTTTTTCCGGAGGTCGCTTTTGCCCCCAATACCTTTATCAGGGGTAATATCGTGGCAGATGAAGGGGATTTCAAGCTCAACTTCAAATCACCCAGGATATCGGCCTTTGAAAACGTATTTGATAGTATAGACGTCAAGATCGACAACAAAAACCCTCTGTTCAATACCTATATTTCAGTATCAGACGTCAAATCGGTCTATTATGACCTCAAGGATTTCAACCTGATCAACACCACCCTTTCAGACACCCTATTTTTCAGGACGGAATTCAAGGGAGGCAGTGAGTACAACGACAGTTACAACCTCAATTTCTATCACACTTTTAATGCCCAGAACCGTTCCGTGATCGGACTCAAGAGATCCGATATCAGTTTTAAAGGAAATACCTGGGTCCTCAACAAGGAAGGCGACCAGAAGAACAAAGTCATTATCAACCGGTCCCTGGACAGCATTCAGATCGAGGAGATCGTCATGAACAACAACAACCGGGAACAGATACGACTGAGGGGGGAACTGGCAGATTCCACTTACAAGGACCTGCAGCTGGACTTTAAACTGGTTTCCCTGAATAAGATCACCCCAACGGTGGACAGCCTGAAACTAAAAGGGGAGATAGACGGAACCCTGAACATCCTACAAAAGGATGATATTTACCTGCCTTCCTGTAATCTGCAGATCACTGATTTTGGTATCAATGACATCACCCTGGGCCAGCTCAGTATCGGGATCGTAGGGAACCGGGACCTCACGGAATACGTGGTCAATACACAGATCACTGAAATGGGTCGTGAAACGTTTAGTCTCCTGGGAAATTTCAGCAACAGGGATGAGGTGCCAAAGGCTGACCTGATGGCCAACTTTACTGATTTTCCTCTAGATCCCTTTAGCCCGCTCGGCGAAGGGGTCATCACGAATATCCGAGGTTTGATCAATGGTTCAGCCCAGATACGAGGCGATTTGAGAAATCCCGATATCAGTGGACAGCTCAACCTGGATCGTGCGGGGATCGCCATTCCCTACCTCAACGTGGATTACGGTTTTGGTCCGAATTCCAGCGTGCGCCTCTACAACCAGACCTTCGATTTCGAAAACATACGACTCACAGATGTCGCAGAGAATACGACGGCCATTCTGGACGGGACGATCCGGCACCAGTACTGGGATGACTGGAGCCTGGACCTCAATGTGGATACCCGGAACGATCGGTTACTGATCCTGAATACCCCCTTTGAAGAGGAAGTCCTTTACTATGGTACGGGATACCTGAGGGGTATCGGCAGGATCTATGGACCCACGCGGGCGCTTACCATCGATGTGCAAGGTGAGACGGCCGAAGGGACTTCCCTGAAGATCCCACTCAGCGACGTAGCCTCTGTGGGAGACTATTCCTTTATCAACTTCATAGAGAAAGATCAGCAGACCTTTGAACTCGAGCGAACCCTGGAGGACTACGAAGGTCTGGAACTCAACTTCGACCTCGATGTTACTCCTAATGCAGAGGTGGAGATCGTGGTCGATCAGAAGACCGGATCCTCCCTGAGAGGCACCGGGGAAGGGATCCTTCTTATCGAGATCAACACCAATGGTAAGTTTAACATGTTCGGGGATTTTGTGGTTGTTACGGGAACCTATAATTATCGATTTGGAGGGGTCATAGACAAGTCCTTCTCGGTAAAGCCCGGGGGAAGTATCGTCTGGGATGGTACGCCATTGGCGGCTCAGCTCAATATGGAAGCAGTGTACTCCCTGACGGCAAACCCGGCACCTTTACTCGATAATTCCGGGGTAACGAGGAGGATACCTACCAATGTGGTCGTCCAGCTCACAGGTGAGCTTGAAAGACCTACGATCGACTTTAATATCGAATTTCCCGGCACGAGTTCCATCATCCAGTCAGAGTTGGAGTATAAGCTGCAGGACCCTACGGTTGAGGAACGCAATGCCTTCTTCCTCCTTGCCCAGGGGACTTTTGTAGATGAGGGCAGCGGACTCAACCAGCAGGCGGTTACGGGAAACCTGATACAGACCGCATCCGGTCTGGTCAATTCCCTGCTGGGCGGAGGAAACGATAAGTTCGACTTTGGTTTTTCTCTCGAGCAGGGTTCCCTTGACCCGAGTTTGGTCCAGACCGAGAACCGCCTGGGGGTTACGGTGTCCACCAGGATCAGTGATCGTGTTCTGTTCAACGGCCGGTTTGGCGTACCGGTCGGTGGAGTGAGTGAGACCGTAGTGGCCGGGGACGTGGAAGTCCAGGTTCTCCTCAATGAAGAAGGCACGTTAAGGGCTAAGATCTTCAACAGGGAAAACGAGATTCAGCAATTTCTCGCCAACCAGACTGGCTATACCCAGGGAGTGGGACTGTCTTATGAGGTGGATTTCAGCACCTTTAATGAATTATTGAGAAAAGTATTTCAGCCATCGGAAAAAGAAGAGGAACCCCGCTCCAGGCCCAGGAATACACAGGGAATCATGGGTCGGGATAGCGTGGTGCGGTTCTACCAGAAACCTAATACAACTCCGGTAAAGGATTGATGCGCAATTGAAAGATCCACAAAAGGCTACGGAAAATCCTGAATTTTTTTAAACTACAACGTTTGATTAGCCCCGGAAGATCAATTAAAGTTGCGCTTCCCTCCTGATTTCATAATTGTTTGTTATTTTTGGAATTCGATAATTTTTATGGATACAAAAATTAAGAAAATCGCGGTGTTTACCTCTGGGGGAGATTCCCCCGGAATGAATGCCGCCATCCGATCGGTAGTGCGTACCTGTGCTTATATGAAGATCGATTGCGTGGGTATCTACAGGGGTTATGAGGGTATGATAGAAGGGGATTTCCTCCCGATGAATGCCCGTAGTGTGAACAACATCATCAACAAAGGGGGTACCATCCTGAAATCGGCCCGATGTGAGGAATTTAAGACGCGCGAAGGCCGTCAAAAGGCATACGACCAGCTGAAATCCGAAGGGATCGACGCCATGGTGGTCATTGGCGGAGACGGAAGTTTTACGGGAGCCCTTTTATTTAATGAGGAATTCGACATCCCGGTCATTGGCATCCCCGGTACCATAGACAACGATATTTTCGGAACGCGCTATACCCTGGGCTTTGATACTGCTATCAACACGGCCATGGAAGTCATCGACAAGATCCGGGATACGGCCAGTTCCCACCACCGCCTCTTCTTTGTGGAGGTGATGGGGCGTGACGTAGGCCATATCGCTCTGAATGCAGGAGTAGGGGCCGGGGCTGAAGAGATCCTGATCCCGGAGGAAAACCTGGGTCTGGAACGTCTTTTGGAATCTCTGAAACGCAGCAAGCTCACCGGGAAGTCTTCTAGTATTGTCGTAGTGGCCGAAGGGGACAAGACCACCGGAAAGAACGTCTTTCAGCTAAAGGAATACGTGGAGGAGAACCTCCCCATCTACGATGTGCGGGTATGTGTCCTGGGCCATATGCAGCGGGGGGGAGCCCCGACCTGTTTTGATCGTGTCCTGGCCAGTCGCATGGGCGTAAAGGCCGTGGAGGCGTTGCTGGATGGTAAGACCAACCTCATGGTGGGAATTCTAGATGACGACATCGCGTTCACACCCCTAAGTGAGGCGATCAAAGGAAAAACAAAAATCAACAAGGAACTCATCCGAGTCTCCGATATAATGTCTACATAAAAACAACAACATGGCAACATTGAAAATAGGAATTAACGGATTTGGTAGGATAGGACGATTGGTGTTCAGATCGATCGCAAAACGCAACGGTATAGAGGTAGTCGCAATAAACGACCTCCTCGATGTGGAACACCTGGCGTATCTTTTGAAGTACGATTCCGTACATGGAAAATTTGACGGCACCGTGGATGTCAAAGATGGTAACCTGGTAGTTAACGGGAAGACAGTCAGGATCACAGCAGAACGCGATCCCAAGAACATCAAATGGGATGCCGTGGGTGCTGATATCGTTGCGGAATGCACGGGGATCTTCACTACCCTGGAAACCGCACAATATCACATAGACGGCGGCGCTAAGAAAGTAGTGATCTCAGCCCCGTCCAAGGATGCCCCTATGTTCGTGATGGGAGTGAATCACAAAGAAGTAAAGGCTTCAGATAAGATCGTCTCCAATGCTTCATGTACCACCAACTGTCTGGCTCCTTTGGCTAAGGTCCTGAACGATTCTTTCGGGATTGAGGAGGCGCTTATGACCACTGTTCACGCAACCACAGCTACTCAGTTAACAGTAGATGGTCCATCCAAGAAGGATTGGAGGGGAGGACGAAGCGCCATGCTGAATATTATCCCGGCTTCCACAGGGGCAGCCAAGGCGGTTACCAAAGTGATCCCCGCCCTGGAAGGTAAATTGACAGGAATGGCCTTCCGCGTGCCTACCGCGGACGTTTCCGTAGTTGACCTTACCGTCAGGCTGCAAAAGGAAACTTCTTACGAGGAGATCAAAAAGGCCTTCAAAAAGGCATCGGAAGGAGAATTGAAAGGGATATTGGGTTATACGGAAGAGCAGGTGGTATCTCAGGATTTTATCAGCGATCCGAGAACCAGTATTTTCGATGCGGGTGCCGGCATAGAGTTGAACCCCAGGTTCTTTAAAGTAGTTTCCTGGTACGACAATGAGGCAGGTTATTCGAACAAACTCGTAGATCTCGCAGAATATATACACACTCTCTAAGGAGGGATGAAACAACTACGGGAATCCTTGAAATAGGTAAATTTTGCTTATTTTAAGGATTCGGTTTTTATACCTGACCTATGATTTTAATAGTAGACAGCGGGGCCACCAAGGCAGACTGGATTGCCCTGGACAAAAAGGGCGAAGAGGCATTCATGACCCAAACCCTCGGCCTGAGTCCGGAGGTACTGACCCGGGAGGTGATTGAAGACCGCCTTGCCAATAACTTTGAACTTTCCAAGAACAGGACCAAAGTAAAGCGATTGTATTTCTACGGAGCCGGATGCGGGACTGACCGGATGAAGAAATTCCTCAGGAACATCTTCAAATCATTTTTCAAAAATGCCAAGATCGAGGTTAAGGAAGATACATACGCCGCTATTTATTCCACCACCAAGATAGGACATCAAGGTATCGTATGCATCTTAGGCACGGGCTCGAATTGCAGCTACTACGACGGTCACCAGCTTTTTCAAAAAGTGATTTCTCTGGGTTATATCCCAATGGATGACGGCAGCGGGAATTTCTTTGGCAGGAAGTTGATACGGGATTATTATTTCCACAAAATGCCCCAGGCCCTGGGGCTCAAATTTGCCAGTGAATACAACCTCGATCCGGACGTGATCAAGGAGAACCTCTACAAGCAGCCAAACCCCAATACCTACCTGGCTACTTTTGCCCGTTTCCTCATAGAAAACAAGGACCATCCCTACTGCAAAGGAGTGATCGATAAAGGATTGCAACAGTTCGTGAACAACTACATCATGCAGTTCGAACTGGCCACCAAGGTGCCCATCCACTTTGTGGGGAGCATAGCCTGGTTCCTCAGGGATGAGTTAAAAATGGTGATCGAGCGCAACGACCTTATTCCGGGGGTTATCCGCCAAAGACCTATTGAAGGCCTGGTAGAATTCCACAGGGAGACTATCTGATCGCGATCATCGAGATTTCCACGTTGACGAATTTCGGGAGGTTGGAGACCTCAACAGTTTCCCTTGCCGGGGCAGAAGCAGCATCAAAATAGGAGGCATACACCTCGTTGATTTCGGCGAATTGCTTCATGTCCTTGACGAAAATGGAGGCTTTTACTACCTGGTCAAATCCCATACTGGCTTTAGTGAGGATGGCCTTGAGGTTTTCCATGCACTGCCTGGTTTCCGTCTTGATATCCCCTGAAATCAATTCGCCTGTATTGGGATCCATGGCGATCTGACCGGAAATAAAAAGCATATTCCCCGCCAGGATGGCCTGGCTGTAGGGCCCGATAGGCGGAGGGGCCTTGGAAGTATGGATGATCTTTCTGCTGCTCATATAAGAAAGGATTAGTGGTTATCGTCTTACGGGCTGACTGCGGTTCTCCCATTTCAGGTCCTGCAGGATGGAGCTCTTGATGCCGATAAAGAAATACCAGCGTTTGAAATCTCCAAATGGTGTCCAGTTGAACCGCATCACAAAGCTTTTGAGGTCGCGCTCAAACCGGAGCTGGGTAACTGTAAAGCCTTTTCTCCGTATATCGTATCCCGAGGATGCACCCACTCGCCAGCGGGGAGACAGCTCTATATTCCCGGAAAACATCAGGGAGTGGTTCGAAAACTCGTTCTGTCTGTTACTGTTGCTGTAAGTGGCTGCGTATTGAAGGCGGAGGTCCCAGGGGATTTTGGCTCCATACCTCGGATTCTCAATATCATCCGGATCACGGTTCTTGAAACTACTGTCATTGAAGTTGTCTGCAGTCCCGAAAAGATCGTCTGTACGACCACCACTGGCGGCCACATAGTTCTGTCCGGCGTACGGGTCCTGTTCTTCCTCCCTTTCTTCTCCTTTACCCCCGAAGTCTTTGCTGCTGATGCTGTAGCTGATATTGGCCCTGGCGTTGGTTAGCCTGAATAGTCCCCCACCGCTGTTGACGTTAAAGGTGTTGATCCTCCTTCCATTGTTGTCTATGGCATAGGGATCGAGGCTGGCACCGAAGTTTACGGACATCTTGTTCTTGAAAATAGACGTCCCCCCACTCATGGTCACCGGGCTGATCTTCAGGGAATCGGCCTCAAAATTGTATCCGGAGGAAAAGTTCAGGCTGTTGAGCAACTGTATTTTCTTGGGTTCAGTAGCCGTACTGTCCTTGTCCTTCACCTTGGCTTCTAAGGTGTTTTGTAGGGAAAAGGTAAGCGCATTGGATCTGCCGAGACGCGGGGCGCCGTAGATCGTATTCTGAAAACGCGAAAACTGCACCACGTTCCCGGTCGCCTCATTCAGGTATTCGTCGTAATACTGCTCGAAAGAGGGGGCGTAACCGTAACTCACCGTAGGCCTCATTACGTGACGTATGGCCTGTATCTTTTTGTCTTCCCCAAAAGTGAACGTACCATAGAGGGTGGTTCCTACACTGGCGTTTAAGTTGTACTGGTTGTATCGGTCAAACCCGCTGATCGTATCGGTGACCACCGTTTGGGTATCCGGGTCGAAACGCTGATTGAAGGTCTCCAGCGTCCAGATATCTTCATAGTTACCACCCATGGAAACGCTGAAGTATTTTGCCACCTTGAAATTGGTGCTTATCGGGATGCGATGTCTGGCGCCCACCTTGGCATCGTCGAACATTTTGGCTGTCAGGAAATCCTCGTCGTTGGTGCGAATGCTGTTTCGGGCATTCAGGTCGTATTGGAAGTTAATATTCTGTATAGCTCCCTTTTTGATCCCTTCCCTGGGGGCAAAGGGGAAGACCCTCTCCATGGCCGCCTGGAGGGTAGGCAGGGTTACATCGACAATATTGGTGTTGGTATTCTGGTTATGCGTGGCCGTAAGGCTCATATTCACGGATGGGTAGGCCGGGAAGGTCTTAGAATAAGAGATAGAGGATGAGAGGTTATTCGTCTGGGTCAGGGCCAGGTTTTGCTGCAGGAGGGAGTTCCGGTAGTACTGGCTGCTCCCCAGATTCACAGAAGCCGATAGCCTGCTGTTGGGATTCGCTTTCTGGTCCTGAGAGTGTGAAATTTGTATGTTGTAGATAGTACCCCGGCTGTAATCGTCAAAACCCTTTTGACTGACGATCTGGTTCTCATACCGGAAATTGACATTTCCCCTGTACCGATAGCGTTTGGAATAAACAGATTGCGCCCTGATCCCATAACTCCCGTTTGTGTAGAGGTCTCCGGTCAGGGTCAGGTCCACATAGTCATTGATGGGCACGTAATATCCCATGTTCTGTAAAAAATACCCCCGGTCCGGATCATTGCCAAAGGTTGGCATCATGATCCCTGCGGTACGACCCGTCGTAAGCGGAAAATAGGCAAACGGGAGGGCGATAGGGGTTGGGACATCCACGATATAGAGGTTGCTGAAACCGGCTATGACCTTCTTTTTTGGGACGAACTTTGCTTTTCGGACCCGGATGTAGTAGTCGGGATCTATGGTATCCTTGGAAGTGGTGAGTTTACCCTCGCTGAGGAAGTAGACCGAGTCATTTTCTTTTTTGGTGCGCTCTGCATAGACCTTCATGGCGTCGCTGCCCAGCTGGCCGAGTCCGGCTTGTTGTTCGGTCCTGGAATTCCAGATCACTGCCTTCTCGGTGTCAAAATTAAAGCGGATGGAATCCGGGATCACTACGTTCTCCCCTTGCTTGAAATAGGGGAGCTGGGAATAGTTCCCCAGGGAATCCCTGAAGCGTCCGGCGTACACTTCGTTTTTGATATAATCCAGGATGATGATTCCGGCTTTGAGTTCCGTGTCCTGGTAGTAGATCTCAGCCTCGTTGTATAGGTAAATCTTCTGTTCGCGCTGACTGAGTTTGACGTAATCCTTTGCCTTGTATTTGATTTTATCCAACAGCATTGCCGGCCCTTGGGGAACGGAATCGGGCCTTACAGAATCCGTATCTACTGTGTCCCGGACAAGGTCCCCGGGGAGTTGTGGAGCTCGTATGCTGTCTTGGACCGCTTTGATCGGCAAGGGCTGTATTTTGTCCTCCTGTCCAAAAATCAGGGCCGCCACTGAAAAAAACAAAGCCGTGAAAAGAAAAAGCCGATTATTTGATTGCAAAGCTATATATCCTATTTTTGTAGTGTTGTGGCTTGATTTTTGTAAGTCAAACTTACATATATTTTTTTTCTGCCCGTGGCAGAGATGGATATTTTTAACCTAAGATTAGTACGGAAATTTTCGCGCGTTCCATGAACAAAAAATTGCTTTTAACGGCCAGTTTTCACCTCATTTTGTCGCTGTTTCTTTTTGCCTCTGACCCCGAGCCTGAAAATAGGGGGGATGACGGTTTTGTCGTGGTACTGGATGCAGGTCACGGCGGGCATGATCCTGGCAACCTCGGCAATGGGTATATGGAAAAGAATATCGCCCTGAACATCGTATTGAGAATAGGAGAAGAACTCAAGAAAAACCCTGGAATCAAAGTTGTCTACACCCGCGATGATGACTCCTTTGTGGATCTTTTCGTCAGGGGGGAAATCGCGAACAAGGCAGACGCAGACCTTTTCGTTTCCGTCCATTGTGATTCCCATACCTCCAATGCCCATGGGGCGGGAACCTTTGTGTTGGGGTTGCACGCCAATAAACAGAATTTTGAGATCGCCAAAAAGGAAAACTCGGTGATCTACCTGGAGGATAACTACGAAGCCCGATACGCCGCTTACGATATCAATTCTCCGGAATCGGTCATCGGACTGACCATTATGCAGGAGGAATTCCTGGATCAAAGCATTCTGCTGGCAAAGCTTATTCAGGACAACTTTACCGGCAAATTGAAGCGCAATGACCGCAAAGTGAAACAGGCGGGATTCATCGTTCTCCATCAAACCTTTATGCCCAGCGTCCTGATCGAAACCGGGTTTCTGACCAACAAGGAAGAAGGGAGATACTTAAATTCCCCGAGGGGCCAGGCCGAAATGGGAATGGCCATTGCCGAAGCCATCGTTAAATACCGAAACAGTATTCCGGATGAACAGTCTGTGATCTCAAATGGAAATCCCGCTCCCCCCACACCCGAGATCAAGGACGTGCCCAAAAAGGCTGACCCGGATCTCAAGACAGAAAAACCTTTGGATGTTAAATCGGAGAATACGGTAATTACCAAGCCAACACCTGTAAAGGAGGAACCCAAAAAGGCTGAAGAACCTTCCCCTAAGGAACGTATGCAAGTGGCCAGGGAGGGTTTTGTCTTTAAGGTACAACTCATGGCTACTGGAAAAAACCTGCCTATGAATTCTCCCGAATTCAAAGGCCTGAATAAGATTTCCAAGGAACCGGTTAAGAACTTGTTCCGTTACATGTACGGAGAGACGGACACCTACATGGGGGCAAAACTTCTGAAAGCCAATGCCGACATGAAAGGCTTTACCTCCTCTTACATTGTGGCCTATAAGGACGGCAAACGCGTTGCTCTTCAGGATGCTCTGAAATACGAAGATGAATAATGACCGGCCTTCCGAATTTATTTCTAATTTTGTTTGGAACCTAAACGCGCGAAATTGAAGTTATCTCGGGAAATCAAGACAGGCATCATTGTGATCGGGGGCATTCTCCTCTTTATCCTGGGCTTCAGTTACCTCAAATCTACCCCTCTCTTTGACGACAGCAAGATCTTTTACGCCGTGTACGACAACATTGGCGGTCTTCAGACCGGTACCCAGGTATCGATCAACGGTTTTGGTGTGGGAAAAGTGAACGCCATAGAATTCAAGGACAACAGCGGAAAATTGGTCGTGACCTTTACCGTATCCAAGGATTTTGAGTTTTCCAAGAACAGTAAGGCCGAATTGTACGACACGGGGATCATCGGTGGCAAAGGGATTCAGATCATTCCGATGTTTGACGGGGCTCCCATGGCACAGTCAGGGGATACGTTGATCACGGACACACGTCCGGGACTAACGGAACTCGTGCAGCAAAAACTGACTCCTTTGCAGTTAAAGGTAGAAGGGGCTGTTTCCAATGCAGATACCTTGCTGATGAATTTTAATCAGGTGCTGGACGAGCCTACTAAGAGAAGCCTCAGGGAAAGTATCCGCGGCCTGACATCCGTTGTGGAGAGTTTTCAGCAAAGCGCGGGTAACCTCAATGAGATATTGAACAAGAACAAGAGTCACATAGACAGTTCTATGCGCAATATTGACCGTATGACGTCTAATTTTGCAAAACTCTCAGACTCCCTGGCGACTGCCAATCTCGGTGAGACGATCAGCAATCTGGAAGCGACCATGACCAACCTGAATGGAATTCTGTCCAAGATCGAAAAGGGGGAGGGGACCATGGGCAAACTGATGAAGGACGAGGACCTCTACAATAACCTGGCAGAGGCTTCCAGGGAACTGGACCTCCTACTGCAGGATTTCAGGCTCAATCCCAAACGTTATGTAAATGTCTCTGTCTTTGGCAAAAAACAGATAGAATACACCCTGCCGCAAAACGATCCTGCCGTAAAAAACGAAGAATAGTTCATGGAATACCTGCCGAATATCATTTTCGCCCTCCTATTGATTGCTGGGATCGGTTATTTTGCCAGAAACGTCAAAAAACTAAAACGGAATATCCTCCTGGGCAAGGATGTCGATCTGTCGGATGACAAACCCCAGAGATGGAAGAACATGCTGCGGATCGCCTTCGGCCAGAGCAAGATGGTGGTCAGGCCGGTTTCTGGTTTGATGCACATCATAGTCTATGTGGGTTTTGTGATCATCAATATCGAGGTGCTGGAGATCATCATCGACGGACTGCTGGGTACCCATAGGGTATTTGCCTTTATGGGCGGGTTCTACGATTTCCTGATCGCCTCCTTTGAGATCCTGGCCCTGCTGGTCATTGTGGCAGTGGTGGTGTTCTGGCTGAGGCGTAATGCCCTTCGCCTTGCGCGATTTGTAAAACCCGAAATGAAGGGCTGGCCCAAAAAAGACGCCAATTGGATCCTATATATCGAACTCATCCTCATGATGCTTTTCCTGACCATGAATGCTTCGGATCTTCATCTGCAGCGCATGGGACTTGAGCATTATTCAGAAGCAGGCTCGTTTCCGGTGAGTCAGTTTCTAACCCCTTTGTTTGAGGGCATGTCGGCAAGCACGGTGGTCCTTATCGAGCGAAGCGCATGGTGGTCGCATATAGCACCTGCATATCCTGCTGGCCTTTCCCAACACCTATTACGGCAACCTCAAACCCAAAGGACAATTCAGCAATAACGAGGCTGTGACCAGGGAAGTAAAACTGATGATGGACCCCAATGCAGATCCTTTTGCCGCCCCGGCGGGGGATGCTCCTGCACCGGAAAAATTTGGGGCTTCCGATGTGATGGACCTGAAATGGTCTCAATTGCTCAGTGCCTATACCTGCACGGAATGCGGACGCTGCACCAGTGAGTGCCCTGCCAATCAGACGGGTAAAAAACTCTCGCCCAGGAAGATCATGATGGATACTCGCGACCGACTCGAGGAGGTTGGAAGAAATATAGACAAGAACGGCGGTGAATTCGCAGATGACGGGAAGCAGCTTTTGGATGGATATATCAGCAGGGAAGAATTGTGGGCCTGCACTTCCTGCAACGCCTGTGTGGAAGCCTGTCCGGTGAGTATAGACCCCCTGTCCATCATTATGGACATGCGGCAGTACCTGGTCATGGAGCAGTCGGCAGCGCCTTCAGAATTGAATGCGATGATGGGAAATATTGAAAATAACGGGGCTCCCTGGCCCTTTAACCAGATGGACCGCCTTAACTGGGCGAATGAATCAGCGTAAGCAAAGACTACCGAGGATATGAATGTACCGACAATGGCATCCCTGTTCGCCGAAGGCAAAGAACCCGAAGTATTGTTTTGGGTGGGCTGTGCCGGCAGTTTTGACGACAGGGCGAAGAAGATTACCAAGGCGTTTGTAAAACTCCTGGATAAGGCCGGAGTTTCGTTTGCCGTACTGGGGACCGAAGAGAGTTGCTCGGGGGACCCGGCAAAAAGAGCGGGCAATGAATTCCTCTTCCAGATGCAGGCTGTCACAAACATAGAGGTGATGAATGGTTATGGGGTCAAGAAAGTGGTTACAGCCTGTCCGCACTGCTTTAATACACTGAAGAACGAATATCCCGGTCTTGGCGGAAACTATGAAGTGGTTCACCACACCCAGTTCCTGAAGCAACTATTGGAAGAAGGCAGGCTGACCTTGCAGGGAGGCACCTATAAAGGAAAGCGTATTACCTTCCACGACCCCTGCTATCTGGGAAGGGCCAATAACGTCTATGAAGCCCCCCGAGACCTGATCCGAAAGCTCGATGCCGAATTGGTGGAGATGAAAAACTGCAAGCAAAGGGGCCTGTGTTGCGGTGCCGGAGGCGCCCAGATGTTCAAGGAAGCAGAGAAAGGAGACAAGGAAGTGAATATAGAACGGACCGAACAGGCACTGGAAACCCAGCCCGAGATCATAGCTGCGGCCTGTCCTTTCTGCAATACCATGATGACAGACGGGGTTAAGAACAAGGAAAAAGAGGCCTCTATTGCGGTCATGGACATCGCAGAATTGATGGCCAGTGCTGAAGACCTTTGATCTGGCCTGCTTTCTGGAACGATTTTAGTATGTGAAAAGGATGATGAACAAGAAAAAAGATCAGAGCTATGTTGGTAGCCTTTAACGAACTTCCCGAAACATCCCGTATCTGGGTCTACCAGGCCAACCGAAATTTTTCGGAACAGGAACTGGAGGAAATTAACCTATTATTACCACAATTTCTAACCCAGTGGACGGCTCATGGGTCCTCCCTTCACGCCGGATATGAGATAAAATACAACCGTTTTATCGTCATAGGCCTGGACCAGTCCCTGGCCTCTGCCTCCGGGTGCTCCATCGATGCATCTGTACATTTCATTCAGGGGTTGGAAAAGCGATTTGGGGTGGAGTTGCTGGACAGGATGAATGTATCCTTCAAGCAGGGCGACTACATCACCTATAAATCCATGGCCGATTTCAAGAAAATGGCCAAAGCCAGGGCGATCACAGAGAAAACCATCGTCTTTAACAACCTGGTGGCCAACAAACAAGAATACCTTGAGCATTGGGAAGTACCTGCCTCCGAAAGCTGGCACGGGAGGTTTATTTAGTCCATTCACCACAATTTCAGAGTGTTATCCCGAACACACGCAATAATTTTTATTCATCCCAGTTAGATTCAATGTTCAGTTTGTCTATGCGGAAAATTTATATAACCTTATCATTTCTCCTGCTTGTTGTTTCAGCGGTCCTGGCCCAGAGTAACCCTTTGGCTACAAAAGACAGTCTGGCTCAAAAGAAATGGGTAGACGACATTTACGGTATGTTGAGCCTTGAGGAAAAGATAGGTCAGCTATTTATGGTGCTTGTAGCTTCAGACCAGAATAAGGCGAGCACAGATAGGATGAAAGAGCTGATCGCACAAGAACATATCGGGGGGATCATCTTTTCAACAGGAGGTCCGGCCAGACAGGCAAAACTCACCAATGAATACCAGGGTATATCCAAAGTACCCCTATTGATCGGGATGGACGCCGAATGGGGCCTGGCCATGCGCCTCGATTCCACCTTTGCCTATCCCTGGAACATGACCCTGGGTGCGATCAGGGATTCCGGTCTTGTCGAACAAATAGGTTACCGCATTGGCAGTCACGCCAAACGCCTGGGGGTACACATCAATTTTGCCCCGGACATCGATATCAACATCAATCCCCTGAATCCTATCATCGGCAACCGCTCTTATGGGGAGGACAGGGAGAACGTGGCGGATAAAGGGGCAGCCTTCGTAAGGGGTATGAACAAGGCGGGTGTGCTTACCAGTGCCAAGCATTTTCCCGGCCATGGGGATACGGCGGTGGACTCCCACAAGGACCTGCCGGTCATTCCTTTTGAGAGAGAACGTTTAGACAGCATTGAGATCTTTCCCTATAAAAAGCTGATCCGCGAAGGAGTGTCGGGTGTCATGGTGGCCCACCTCAATGTACCTGTATTGGAAGCAGAAGAAAAAAGACCTTCCTCTTTGTCAAAGAACATCATTTCCGGAACCCTGAAAAATGAGCTGGGATTCCAGGGCCTGGTCCTAACAGACGCCCTTAATATGAATGGGGTGACCAAATTTGCAGGCGAGGGCAACGCTTCTCTTGAGGCCTTTCTGGCTGGGAATGACATCCTCCTGATGCCGAAAGACCTCGAACAGGCCGCTGAGGCCGTCAGAACTGCCTATGAAAAGGGAATGATCTCAGAGTCGAGGTTGTCGGCCTCCGTGAAAAAGATTTTGATGGCCAAATACAGGGCGGGATTACACCAATATAAGCCTGTGGAGCTGGATAACCTGATCGAGGATCTCAACACAATTGAGGACGATCTTTTGTATGAGCAGGCCTTTGAAGAAGCCATCACCCTGGTAAAGAACAATGTAGACCTCCTTCCCGTTAAAAACCTGGAAAACAAAAAAATCGCCTACGTATCCCTGGGGGACGACTCCGGGCAGGCTTTTCATCACGCCTTGAAAAGATATACCGAGGTTACCCGGGTAGAAGGAAAGGACATTGTTACTCTAAAGAAGAATCTTGAACCTTACAACCTGGTCATTGTAGGATTCCACAAGAGTGATGCGAGTCCCTGGAAACCTTATAAATTCTCGGAAAAAGAGCTGTACTGGCTGGCAGAATTGGGCCGGCAGCGCAGTTTTAACCTGGTTCTTTCGGTCTTTGCCAAACCCTACGCCCTTTTGGATCTGGTAAACTATGACGATATTGATGCAATTGTACTGGGGTATCAGAACAATCCTGTTGCCCAGGAGAAAACGGCTGAGGTGATCTTTGGAGCTATTCCCGCCAAAGGGAAGCTGCCTGTCACTCTGGGAAATGACTTTCCTGTAGGTTCAGGCATACTGGGAAAATCCCTGGGCAGGTTGGGATACAGCAGCCCGGAAAGGGTTGGTTTAGACAGAATGCAACTTTCAAGGGTAGATACCCTGGTGCAACATGGGATAGATTCCCTGATGTTTCCAGGGGCTCAGGTTTTGGTGGCCAGGAAAGGGAAGGTGGTCTATGAGAAAAACTTTGGTAAACCCACCTACGATTCAACAGACTCCATTACTTCCGATCATCTGTACGACCTGGCATCCTTGACCAAGATCCTGGCCACCCTCCCCGTAGTTATGTCCATGGAGGAGGAGGGGAAGATATCACTGAATGATACTTTTGGGGAAATGATCCCGGGCTACGATACTACAGACCTGAAGAACGTGACGGTCCTGAAGGCGCTGAGTCATTACGGAAGGCTGCCTTCCTGGATTGCCTTTTACCTGGCAACTCTGGACAAGGACCGCAAACCTTCCAGTGAATTTTATCGCAACCGTCCCGGGCCCGGCTATTCCATCGAAGTCTCCCAGAACCTTTACCTCACAGATGCGTACCGGGATTCCATCTACAACCGTATCGGCAGGCAATCCTTAAAATCTAATCGCTACCGCTATAGTGATGTGGCCTACTACGTGATGAAAAAGTACATAGAGGACACATTGGGTGAAACCCTCGACCGTGTCGTCACGGAGGAGTTTTACAAGCCTCTCGGAGCGGATAACACCCGGTTCAGACCCCTGACCTATTTTGATAAACGACGCATTGTTCCCTCAGAAGAGGATAATTACTATCGCTATCAGACCGTACAGGGATATGTACATGACATGGGAGCCGCTATGCAGGGTGGGGTAGGAGGTCATGCCGGATTGTTCAGCAATGCTAATGATGTGGCCAAGATCATGCAGATGTACTTACAGGGCGGCTATTACGGGGGGGATCGACTCCTACAGTCAAGGACCATCGAGAAATTCAACAAATGCTATTTCTGCAAGGAAGACGTCAGAAGGGGTGTGGGCTTTGACAAGCCCCAGTTGGAGGAGCACGGTCCCACCTGCGGCTGTGTATCCCGCAAGAGTTTCGGTCACAGTGGATTCACGGGCACCTATACCTGGGCTGATCCCGAAGAGGAGATCGTGTACGTATTTCTTTCCAACAGGACCTATCCGACTTCCTCAAATAACCTGTTGATCAAATCCGAACTCCGCACCCGCATCCAGCAGGCGATTTATGATTCCATTATCAGATAGAAATGGATAATAAATGTAACTTTACTGTATGAAGATCGCCATCGTTTGCTATCCTACCTTCGGAGGAAGTGGTGTGGTCGCCACAGAACTGGGCATCGCCCTGGCCGGAAGGGGCCATGAAATTCACTTTGTCACCTATCGCCAGCCGGTCCGCCTCGAATTACTCAGCAACAATATCCATTTTCACGAAGTTCACGTGCCGGAGTACCCTTTGTTCCATTACCAGCCTTACGAATTGGCCCTTTCTAGCAAATTGGTGGACACGATCAAGTTACACGGTATAGAACTCTTGCATGTGCATTATGCGATCCCCCATGCCTATGCAGGGTATATGGCCAAAAAGATCCTGGAAGAGGAGGGGGTCTTTATCCCAATGATCACCACTTTGCACGGGACAGACATCACCCTTGTCGGCAACCATCCATTTTACAAACCGGCAGTGACCTTCAGCATCAACAAGTCGGAGGTTGTGACCTGTGTCTCCGAGGACCTGAGGAAAAAGACATTGGACTTTTTCGAGATCGACAAGGAGATTGAAGTGGTGCCCAATTTCATTGACAAACGAAAATACAACGCAGAGTTTACGGATTGCCAGCGTTCCCTGATGGCGCGCGAGGAAGAAAAGATCATCACCCATATCAGTAACTTTCGGAAGGTAAAGCACATTCCTGACGTGATCAAGGTGTTTTACGGGATACAGAAAGAGATGCCAGCCAAGCTAATCATGGTAGGGGAGGGGCCCGAAAAGGAAAAGGCAGAAATGCTCTGTGATGAGCTGGGAATTAGCCAGAAGGTGGTCTTTTTAGGTCAGAGCTCGGAGATCGATCGTATCCTGTGTTTCTCAGACCTGTTCCTCCTGCCCTCAAAATCGGAGAGTTTTGGTCTGGCAGCCCTGGAAGCTATGATCAACAAGGTGCCCGTGATCTCAAGTAATACGGGAGGTATTCCGGAGGTCAACATTCACGGGGTCACTGGCTATCTCAGCGACGTGGGTGATGTGGACGATATGGTCAAAAATGCGCTTCACATCCTCAGAGATCCCAAAACTTTGGAGTCCTTCAAGCTCAATGCCTACCGCGAGGCCCTGAAATTCGACATACAACATGTCCTGCCTCTGTATGAAAACCTGTATGAAAAGGCATACAGGGATTACTTTAGAAGTGTACTCAATTAACTGATTATCAATTTATAAAGTTCTTATCACCGCCAGGTCTACTTGGCAACACAGCCAATAAAAACGTCGTTGATCTAGCCTTGTTTGAAGGCTTTGTCCTAACCCCTGTTTTTCGAGGTGTCAACTTCCTCTT
>CBDTYM010000016.1:0-35246 GCA_965364605.1 uncultured Muriicola sp. | reverse complement strand
CATTTCTCGAACTGGAGGACAAGGAGCTCAACGACTTTTTGAAGGACAACGACTTCCAGGAAAAATACCGGGCCGAAAACGTCAAGGAAATGGTGAGAAGCGGTGCCGTTAAGCCTGCAGACCTCGCGGCCTATCTGGAAGACGCCAATTCCCTCCTCTTCGATACCCCTGTGATTGGGGCCGAGGTCTACCGCAGCGATGACGGAGGAAAGACCTGGAAAAAACAAAATGAGAAATACATAGACGATCTCTTTTACAGCTATGGATATTACTTCGCCCAGATTCGGGTAGACCGTAATGACCCGGAGAAGATCTATCTGGCCGGGGTACCCCTGATCGCCTCGTCAGACGGGGGCAAGACCTTTAATTCCATTAACGGGGAGAATGTACATGCAGACCATCACGCCCTGTGGGTCAATCCGGTAAAACCCGGCCATCTCATCAATGGAAATGACGGGGGGATCAATATAACCTATGACGACGGGGCCCACTGGATCAAGAACAATTCCCCTGAGGTCGGCCAATTCTATGCGATTAACGTAGACCATCAGAAGCCCTATAACGTCTACGGAGGTCTGCAGGATAACGGGGTTTGGATGGGTCCCCACAACGCCGAAGAGAACAGCAGCTGGCATCAGAGCGGGCAGTATCCCTGGAAGTCCATCATGGGGGGTGATGGAATGCAGGTTCAGATAGATCACAGGGATCCCAATATCGTATATACCGGATTCCAGTTCGGGAATTACTACAGGCTGGACCTGGCCTCCGGGAAGAGAACCAACATACAGCCCAAACATGAACTGGGCGAAAAACCCTATCGATTCAACTGGCAGACGCCCATCCTGCTTTCCCCCCACAATCAGGACATCGTATATTTCGGGAGCAATAAGCTTCACCGCTCCCTCAACCAGGGTGACGATTGGGAAGCTATTTCAGGCGACCTCACCAGGGGGGGGAAAGAAGGTAACGTGGCCTATGGCACGATCACGACCATTTCGGAGTCGCCCTTCAAATTCGGCTTGCTGTACACTGGCAGTGATGACGGACTTGTGTACCGAAGCGATAATGCCGGAGGCAGCTGGGAGTTGATCTCAGAGGACTTTCCCAAACAGCTTTGGGTAAGTCGTGTGGTCGCGTCGAGCCATCAAAAGGAAAGGGTCTATGTTTGTTTGAATGGATATCGGTGGGACGACTTCACTCCATATGTCTTTATGAGCAATGATAAGGGAAAGACCTGGAAGAACATCGGGTCGGCCCTCCCCTTGTCACCGGTCAATGTCATAGTTGAAGATCCGGCCAATGAGGACTTGTTATTCGTGGGTACGGACAACGGTTTGTACGTTTCCTTTGACAGAGGTGATTCCTGGGAGGTATTCCAAAAGGGTATGCCCAATGTGGCCGTACACGATCTGGTCGTACAGCCAGAAGAAAAACACCTCCTTGCAGGGACACATGGCCGGAGTATTTACAAGGCCGATATCGCTCACCTGCAAGCCATGACGAGGGAAAAATTCAAGGAGGACCTCGTGATCTTCGAGGTGCCGGCCATCAGACACTCCGATCGCTGGGGGAATTCGTGGAGCAGCTGGTCTGAACCCAATACCCCGGGAATCGACTTTGTCTTCTACTCCAAAAATAAAGGTTCCTACTCGGCCCGGATCGTGACCCCTGATGGCATAGAAGTAAGTGGGTTCGACATGGAGGCAGACCGGGGTTTCAACATCCTTTCCTATGACGTGGCTTTCTCTAAAAGCGGGAAATTGGCCTACCTCTCAAAAAACAAAAAGGAACTCAAAACGGCAGATGATAGCAAGACCTACCTGCCCGAGGGAACCTACGAACTGATTCTGAGCGGGAACGGAAATGAAGAAAAGATCTCCTTTGCCCTGGAATAGGAATGGCAACCCTAAAAAACTCTTAAAGGACCCGGCAGTTTTGTTCAATGTTTGTGGAGTGAATGCCACTCTTTTCAGATCGGGAATTGAACAGGTATTAAAGAGTGTGAAAATTGGGCCCGCACAGCGTAAGTATTGGTCCTTTTCGTTTGCTATTGCGGGCCTTCTGACGTAAATTTGTGACCCTAAACCACAACGGTAATGAGTAAAATCATACAATCTTCCATAGCCAGAAAAGTCGTAATGGCCCTTTCTGGCATTTTTTTGGTGTTGTTCCTCGCCCTGCACTTCACCATCAATTTTACCTCGGTGATTTCCCCGGAGACATTTAACGAATTGTCTCATTTCATGGGGTATAATGTGATCGTGCAATTTATCATGCAGCCTATCCTGATCGCAGGGGTGGTCATCCACTTTGTCATGGGCTTTGTCCTGGAGATTCAGAACAACCGGGCAAGGGGCGTAAAGTACGTGCAGTACAAAGGAGGTGCCAATGCTCCCTGGGTATCCAGGAATATGATCATTTCTGGAGCAGTGGTGCTTGCATTCCTGGGACTGCATTTCTACGATTTCTGGATCCATGAAATGGCCTATAAATACGTAGAAGCAAATCCCGAAGATCCTACGAGATATTATGCAGAAACCGTAGAGAAGTTTGCTCCATTTTGGCGAACCGCCCTCTACGTGCTTTCTTTTGGACTCCTCGCCCTGCACCTTTGGCACGGCTTTGCCTCCTCCTTCCAGACCATGGGAGTGAACAACAAATACACGCCGTCCATCGTAAACTTCACTAAGATCTATGCCGTGGCCATCCCCCTGGGATTTGCCTTTATCGCCATCTATCATCATTTTAACCCTGTAATACATTAAGATATGGGTATCCTAGACTCAAAAGTTCCATCAGGGCCGCTGGCCGAAAAATGGACCAAACATAAAAATGATATCAATCTGGTCAACCCGGCCAACAAGAGAAACATTGACGTGATCGTTGTTGGTACAGGGCTTGCGGGAGGCTCCGCAGCCGCTACCCTGGCCGAACTGGGATACAACGTCAAGACATTCTGTTACCAGGATTCACCGAGAAGGGCACACTCCATCGCTGCCCAGGGAGGAGTCAATGCTTCCAAAAACTACCAGGGAGACGGGGATAGCGACTACCGCCTGTTCTACGATACCATCAAAGGTGGGGATTACAGGTCCAGGGAAGCCAATGTCTATCGCCTGGCCGAGGTTTCCGGGAACATCATAGACCAATGTGTCGCCCAGGGAGTCCCCTTTGCCAGGGAATACGGCGGACTGCTGGATAATCGGTCCTTTGGAGGGGTACTCGTATCCCGAACGTTCTATGCCAAGGGGCAGACCGGGCAGCAATTGTTACTGGGTGCCTATGCGGCCATGAACCGGCAGATACATCGCGGGAAGATCAGATCTCATACCCGTCATGAGATGCTCGATCTGGTAATTGTCGATGGTAAAGCCAGAGGTATTATAGCCAGGAACCTGGTCACAGGTGAGATAGAAAGACATTCCGCCCATGCCGTGGTCATTGCTTCGGGAGGATACGGCAACCTGTTCTTCCTCTCCACATATTGCATGGGAGCCAACGTCATGGCTGCCTGGAGAACGCACCGCAGGGGGGCCTTTTTTGCAAATCCCTGTTTTACTCAGATACACCCGACCTGCATTCCGGTTTCAGGAGATCACCAGTCCAAATTAACCCTCATGTCCGAATCTCTTCGAAACGATGGACGGATCTGGGTGCCTAAAAAACTGGAAGACGCAAAAACCATTCGTGAAGGCAAGCTGAAACCTACCGAAATTAAGGAAGAAGACAGGGACTACTATCTCGAAAGGAGATATCCCGCCTTCGGGAACCTCGTCCCCAGGGATGTGGCCTCCCGGGCAGCTAAAGAACGCTGCGATGCGGGATACGGGGTCAATAAGACCGGAGAGGCTGTTTACCTTGATTTTGCCTCAGCCATCAAACGTTACGGTAAAGAAAAAGCGTATACCTCGGGGATCCAGAACCCGGATGATGAGACCGTAAAGAGATTGGGAGAAGAGGTCATAGAAGCCAAATACGGGAACCTGTTCCAGATGTACGAGAAGATCGTCGACCAAAATCCGTATAAAACACCTATGATGATCTACCCTGCTGTCCACTACACCATGGGCGGACTTTGGGTGGATTACAACCTGATGACCACAATCCCGGGCTGCTATTCCATTGGAGAATCCAATTTTAGCGATCACGGGGCAAACAGGCTAGGGGCTTCCGCCCTTATGCAGGGGCTGGCAGACGGGTATTTCGTCCTTCCCTATACCATTGGTGACTATCTGGCCAGCGACATCCGTACCGGCAGGATCCCCACGGACAGCCCTGAATTCGAGCAGGCTGAAAAAGACGTGAGGGACAGGCTTAAAAAACTGATGTCAGGCAAGGGAACTCACTCCGTCGATTACTACCACAAGAAGCTCGGTAAGATCATGTGGGACAAATGCGGAATGAGCAGGAATGAAAAAGGTCTGAAGGAGGCTATCAAGGAAATCGCCGAATTGCGTAAGGATTTCTGGGAAAACGTCAAGGTCACCGGAAGCCCAGATTCCAAAAACCAGGAATTGGAGAAGGCCGGTAGGGTTGCTGATTTCCTGGAGATCGGGGAACTCTTCGCCAAAGACGCTCTGGAGCGGAACGAATCCTGTGGTGGTCATTTCCGGGAAGAATATCAGACCCCGGAAGGTGAGGCCCTTAGGGATGACAAGAATTACAAATATGTGGCCGCCTGGGAATACAAAGGCGAGCCCAAGGATGCCAAACTTCACAAAGAAGAATTGGTTTACGAAAACATCGAAGTAAAGACACGTTCGTACAAATAAAAAACAGCTATGAAAATATATTTGAAGATATGGCGTCAGAAAGATGCTGCCTCTAAAGGAAAAATGGTTGACTATACCTTGGAGGGGATTGAAGGGGACATGTCTTTTTTGGAAATGCTGGATATTCTCAATGAAGACCTCATATCCAAAGGAGAGGAGCCCGTCGAATTCGACCATGATTGCCGTGAAGGTATTTGTGGAACCTGTTCCCTCCAGATCAACGGAAGGCCCCATGGGCCCGATACGATGATTACCGCCTGTCAGTTGCATATGCGCAGCTTTAAGGATGGGGATACCATAACCATAGAACCCTTCCGTGCCAAAGCTTTCCCTGTGATCAAGGACCTGATCGTAGACCGGTCTGCATTTGACAGGATACAGCAAGCCGGGGGTTACATCTCAGTGAATACTTCCGGACATACGGTCGATGCCAATGCCATCCCTATCGAAAAGGACAAGGCTGATCACTCCTTTAACGCAGCCACCTGCATCGGATGTGGTGCCTGTGTGGCCGCCTGTAAAAATGCCAGTGCCATGCTGTTTACCTCAGCAAAAGTTTCGCAATTCGCCCTCCTGCCACAAGGTCGTGTCGAGGCTGCGGACCGCGTCCTGAACATGGTCAGGCAGATGGACATCGAAGGTTTCGGAAACTGTACCAATACAGGAGCCTGCGAAGTAGAATGTCCAAAAGGGATCTCACTGGAAAACATTGCCAGGATGAACCGGGAATATCTCAGTGCCTCTCTCAAAGGCTAAATAAAAGATCATTTAAAATAGACCCCTGATCCTGAGATCAGGGGTTTTTGTTTCCGGGTGCCTCCATTGTTTTTAGTACTTTTAAAAGAATCAAATATAAATCCGTGATCGTCTCTCAAACATCTAAGCTACCCGAAGTACAGTCTTCCATTTTTACTGTAATCGGAAGACTTGCCCATAAACACAATGCCCTGAACCTTTCGCAGGGTTTTCCCAACTTCGATCCCGACCCCAAACTCCTGGACCTGGTAACCCGGGCGATGAAAGAAGGGCACAACCAATACGCTCCTATGGAGGGTATCTATTCTTTGAGAGAAGAGATCAGCCAGAAAATAGAACATCTTTACGGTCGCCATTACGACCCCGACAAGGAGATCAATATGGTGGCCGGGGCCACACAAGGAATTTTTACAGCCATTACAGCCATGGTTAATCCGGGCGATGAGGTCATTTTATTTAAACCTGCCTATGACTGTTATGAGCCTGCCATACAGATCAATGGAGGTAAACCGGTATACATCCAGATGAAGGGTGAAGACCACCATATCAACTGGGATGAGTTCAGGGCAGCCATCACGAAAAAAACCCGAATGGTGATCATTAATTCTCCGCACAATCCCACCGGCAGCCTGCTATCGGAGAGTGACATGAAAGAATTGTCTGCCGCCCTGCATGACACGGATATCGTGGTGCTGAGTGATGAGGTTTACGAGCACATGGTCTTCGACGGAGAGAAACACCAAAGTGTATCCGTGTTTCCGGGACTGGCTGAGCGTAGTTTTGCGATGGCCTCATTCGGAAAGACCTTTCACGTCACCGGCTGGAAGATGGGATACTGCGCAGCCCCGGGAGCCCTGATGAAGGAATTCCGAAAAGTGCACGAATTCAACGTCTACGCCATCAACCATCCCATACAGCGTGCCCTGGCCACCTATCTGAAAGAGCCGGAACACTATCTCAACCTGGCATCGTTTTTTCAACGGAAACGCGACCTCTTTCTGGAAGCTGTTTCACCTTCGCGATTCACTTTTATTCCCAGTAAGGGGACCTATTTTCAATTGCTCAATTATTCCGCGATAACAGAAGAGGGGGACGTTGCCTTTGCCAAACGTCTCATCTGGGAAAAAGGAATTGCGAGTATTCCCATTTCGGTTTTCAATCTGGATAACCTGGACCAGAAACAATTGAGGTTTTGTTTTGCCAAAACGGACGAAACCCTTTTCAGGACTGCGGAGATCCTCAACCGTATCTGATCAGACTGGATTTTCAGATGAATTCACAGAGCCGCAGAAAAAATAACAGGTAGCAGGAACACTGATTTTCACATCACGAGGTTTGTAGCTATGAGGGTGATAAGTCGAGTCTCATTAGCCAATCCATTTGTTTGTCACTCCCGATATAATAGGGGTGTCTTCCGAACTTTACAAACCCCAGCTTTTCGTAAAAAGCGATAGCCCCGATATTTTTCTCCCACACGCCTAGCCAGATGTATTCCTTTCCGAGTTCCCTGGCCCGGAATAGGACGTGTTCAATAATCATGCGTCCAAAGCCGCGTCCCTGATAGGGCGAAAGGACATAAATGCGTTCCAGCTCAATAGCTTTGGGATCCCTGATATCGGTTTGGGCCTTTCCTTCATTGACCTTGTAGAAGCCTACGATCTCACCGTTTAGATAGACAAAGAAAAACTTGGAGAGTGGGTCCTCTAGTTCGGATGCTAACTTCTCAGCTGAGAGGGCCGTATTGAGGTAGTGTTGAAAGTCTTCCGGATCATTCAGGGATTCAAAAGCATCCCGGAACGTCTTGTTAGAAATGAGGACCAGCGTTTCCAGGTCATCGGCAGAACAGGGGGTTATAGTGAGCATCATCCCTCAGGTTACAGTCGAAAACTAATAAAAAAAGGAGCAAAACCTGAGGTCTTGCTCCTTTTCTCTTTCGTGATCTTTCGATCAGAACATGAACAGCTTTTTGGCTAATTGCAAAATGCCGTGATAGAAATCGTTTCGGTAGACTTGTACCCTCTCTTCTGAGGGAGTCTGATTTGTCTGAGAGTCCATAGCTTTTTAGGTTTACGATTAGGTTTGGGGGCTTTCATTTTCTAAGGGCTCCTAAAATAAGAATAGAACGAAAAATTCTGCGAATAATTGTTGTTAAATTAATCGCAAAAGTTGTCAACGATCAAAAAGTTGAAGTCTAAAATGTCATTTCCGGTATTTCGCCCTCTATGATCAGGTTCCCTTCAGTAGCTTTTTCAATAGCTTCAAGAGATACGCCTGGGGCCCTTTCCAGCAACTTAAATCCTTTGGATACCACCTCCAGGACCGCCAGGTTGGTAACGATCTTCTTCACACAGCCCACTCCTGTCAGCGGAAGGGTACAACGACGGAGTAATTTAGACTCTCCTGCCCTGTTGGTATGCATCATGGCCACGATGATATTTTCTGCAGAGGCAACAAGGTCCATCGCACCTCCCATTCCTTTGACCATTTTTCCGGGGATCTTCCAGTTGGCAATGTCCCCATTTTCCGCTACCTCCATAGCCCCCAGGATGGTGAGATCCACGTGTTTCCCACGGATCATTGAGAAACTAAGGGCAGAATCGAAGAAGGACGCTCCGGGAAGGGTGGTAATGGTCTGTTTTCCAGCGTTGATGATATCTGCGTCCTCTTCACCTTCATATGGGAAAGGACCCATACCGAGTACTCCGTTCTCACTTTGAAATTCGACGTGTATATCACTTCTGACAAAGTTTGCCACCAGGGTGGGGATCCCTATGCCCAAATTGACGTAGTAACCGTCTTTGACCTCCTTGGCTATCCGCTTTGCAATTCCGTTTTTGTCCAACATCAGTCCCGGGTTCTTACAGTTCGTTGTTCTATTCTCTTTTCGTACGCTGCTCCCTGGAAAATCCTTTGTACAAAGATCCCGGGAATGTGTATCTCGTTAGGGTCCAGAGCTCCGGCAGGGAGCAATTCCTCTACTTCGGCCACGGTGATCTTTGCCGCTCCGCACATGCACGGGTTGAAATTCCTGGCTGTACCTTTGAAGATAAGGTTGCCGGCCTCGTCTCCTTTCCAGGCCTTTACAAAGGCAAAATCAGCCTCATAGGCGTGTTCCAGAACGTACATCTTACCATTGAATTCCCTTGTCTCTTTTCCCTCAGCCACTTCAGTGCCAAACCCTGCTGGGGTATAAAAAGCGGGAAATCCCGCCTGTGCTGCACGGCACTTTTCCGCCAGGGTCCCCTGGGGTGTCAGTTCCACCTCCAATTCTCCGCTGAGCATCTGCCTTTCAAATTCGTCATTTTCCCCAACATAGGAGGAAACCATCTTTTTGATCTGATGTTTCTGCAGAAGAAGTCCCAACCCAAAATCGTCCACTCCCGCATTGTTACTGATACACGTTAGGTCCTTTACCCCGAGTCTCACCAATTCTGAAATGGCATTTTCAGGGATGCCGCACAGGCCGAAACCTCCCAGCATCATGGTCATACCATCTTTAACTCCTCGAAGTGCTTCCTGAGGCCCGCTGACTTTTTTTGGGATCATAAACCGTTTTATTTTAATTAGAAATCGAGATCGTCCAGATCGTCCTCAAGGTCGTCCCCTTCACCCACAGCCTGTATGAATTTGGAACAATCCAAATTGATCGACATATCTTCCGGTGCAGTGAACTCATCCTGAGATACCCCCAGATCCGGTTCTTCGTAATTCTTTTTCATATAAAGTGCCCAGATGGGCAGGGCCATGGAAGCCCCCTGGCCGTAATTGATCGTCTTGAAGTGAGTTGCCCTGTCCTCACCCCCAACCCACACACCGGTGACCAGGTTGGGTACCATTCCCATAAACCAACCGTCGCTCTGGTTCTGGGTAGTTCCTGTCTTACCTGCAATGGGATTGGTAAAGTTGTAGGGATATCCGGTGATGATCTCCTTGTACAGGCGATCTTCTTTGTTGAAATTATGCCTTAGGCGTGTACCCGACCCTCCTTCCGTAACCCCTTCCAAAAGGTTGATCATGGCATAGGCTACCTCTTTGCTAAGCACGTCCTTGGTCTCTGGAACATACTCGTAGAGAACGGTGCCGTTCTTATCCTCGATCCGGGTGACCATGACGGGTTTTACATAAACACCCTGGTTGGCGAAGGTACCGTAAGCACCCACCATTTCGTAAACATTGAAATCAGGGGTCCCCAGTGCTATTGAGGGCACCTCCGGTATTTCGCGGGTCAGGCCGAGGTTCTTCACGATGGACACCACGGGTTTTGGTCCAACTTTGTCAATCAACTGTGCTGTGACCGTATTCACGGAATTTGCCAGAGCCCTTTTAAGAGAATACATATTCCCTGAATACTTTCCATCGGAATTCTTAGGGCACCAGGGTTCCGGGTTACCGTGTTTTCCAGCCTCTATACAGTATTGGCTGTCCGGCAACTGGTCGCAGGGCGACATCCGCAGCTGGTCGATGGCTGCTGCATACACGAAGGGCTTAAAGGTAGACCCCGCCTGACGAGCACCTTGTATGACATTGTCATACTGGAAGTGCTTGTAGTTGATACCTCCAACCCAGGCCTTCACGTGGCCTGTTTGAGGCTCCATAGACATCATGGCCGTCCTGAGAATGGTCTTATAATACCGGATAGAGTCCATAGGGGTGAGGATGGTATCTTTCTCCCTGGTCTCACTGTTCCAGTCGAATACGGTCATTTCGGTCTTCTGATTGAAGGAGGACCTGATCTCCTCCTCCGATTTTCCCTCGGCCTTCATCTTCCTCCAACGTTCCGAGTTTTTCATCGCGCGCTCCATAATCCCTTTTATTTCCTCCCTTTCGAGATCCATGAAAGGGGTGGTGGGATTGCGCTGGGGGGTATTCTGGTGAAAGAACTCTGCCTGCAGCCTCTTCATGTGTTCTGCTACAGCGTCTTCGGCATTCTTTTGCATGCGGGAATCGATGGTCGTGTAAACCTTGAGACCATCGAGGTAGATGTTCCAGGTTTCACGTTCTCCATCGGCGGTAATCGGCTTTGGGTTCTCCTTGAGGAAGTCGTTTAAAAACCCCTGGAGGTACATTCGGAAATAGGTTGCTAGGCCTTCCCTGTGGGATTCCGGACTGAAGTTGATGTCCATCCTCAAACTTTGAAGGGAATCCTTTTCCTCCTCGGAGATATATCCGTATTTCTCCATCTGGGACAGCACCGTATTTCGCCGATCCAGCACCAGTTGCTCCCTTCGGATGGGGTTGTACAGGCTGGAATTCTTGAGCATCCCGACCAGTACTGCAGATTCTTCTGTTTTTAGTTCCCGGGGCTCTTTCCCGAAATAGATCCTTGAAGCAGATCGTATACCGTCCGCGTTATATCCAAAGTCATAGATATTCATGTACATGGCGATGATCTCCTCCTTGGTGTAATTGCGTTCCAGACGGGTGGCGATCACCCACTCTTTGATCTTTTGTGTCACCGCCTGAAATAAGTTTTTAGACCGCACTCCTACGAACAACTGCCTGGCCAGCTGCTGGGAAATGGTACTCGCTCCCCCTCGTTGGCCCAGAAAGACAAATGCCCTGAGGGTTCCTATCCCATCGATACCGGAATGTTCATAATAACGGGCATCTTCCGTGGCTACAAGGGCGTTGATGAGATTGTCTGGCAGATCCTTAAATGCCACGGGGGTGCGGTTATCGTCCAGGTAGAATTTACCCAGCGTTGCCCCATCGGAGGAAATGATCTCTGTCGCCAGATTGGTCTGGGGGTTTTCGAGACGTTCGAAGGTGGGCATCTCCCCAAACACGCCCCATGCGGCCAGGAGGAATACCAGGAAGACCCCAAGTACTCCGGATATAAATAGGATCCAGAACCACTTTAAAAAGGGGTAAAACGACTTGATGTCCGATTTTTTTTTCGCTTTTGCCATGGGTCTAATGCCTTTCTATTTCCAGGCCCACATCGATGATCCCCTCGAGCTCAGAGATCCCTTCTACATTTCCATTCTTCCTCATGGCCTGTTCTATTCGTATGGTATATACGCCTGTAACGGGTAAATTGATGTTTTCCTTGTACCAAAGTTTATTTTCTTTGATACTGCCGTACCCTGCTCCCAGCCAGGTGCCATCTGCTTCAGCCATCTGGTATTCGAGGGTGTCCCTTTGTGTTTCACCTTCCGGAAATTCCAGTTCTGTGATGAGAAACAGGTTGCTGAACGGATAGCGATTGTCATTTCGGACCTGAATATAAAAATCGTAAGCGATATCTGCGTTTAATTCCGGAGTTTGAAATTCCTGAATATCATCTTTGTGCCACATACCATTCTTCAACGCCCTGTATTCCGAAAATTCCATGTCCTTTCCACATCCCAGCAGAAGAATAAAAATACCCAATGAGATAAGGGCTGGCCTACGCATTTTTCCTTGAAGATTTTGACTGATTTCTCCTTCTTTTATTGTTCTTCTTGCGCCGTTTCTTGTTTTTGGGCCTGTCAAAACGCGTCAGACTGTCCTGCCCGGCCGCATGGTCAAAAAGTGGTGCCTCTCTCTCCAGATTATGGGTGGCGTAGATCTCGAGGCTGGCTACCTTTTCTTTGGACTTGTTTTTCTGGAGAATCTCCTTTACCTGGTCCTTGGTCAGGGTATGCCAATGAGAGGGATCATCCTTGTAGGAATACCACAAGAGGCCTTTGAAAATATCGGTCTTCTGGCAAAACGCCATGCCCTTTTCGGTGTAGAGCTTGCTATCCTGGGAAGGAAAGTCTTTAAGAGCCTCCAGATACATATCCAGTTCATAGTTGAGACAACATTTCAATTTCCCGCACTGGCCTGCCAGTTTTTGGGGGTTGAGAGATAATTGCTGGTACCTCGCGGCTGAGGTGCTGACGGACCTGAAGTCTGTAAGCCAGGTAGAACAGCAGAGTTCGCGTCCGCAAGAGCCAATTCCCCCAAGCCTCTGAGCTTCCTGACGATAACCGATCTGCCTCATCTCAATCCTGATCCCAAATGCCTTGGCCATATCCTTGATCAGCTGACGGAAATCGACGCGGTCCTCGGCCGTGTAATAGAAGGTAGCCTTAGAACCATCTCCCTGGAATTCCACATCCGAGATCTTCATCTGGAGGCGGAGAATAATCGCCATTTCCCTTGATCTCTTTTTGATCTCCTCTTCCTTACCCCTGCATTTCTGCCATTTATCAATGTCCTTTTGTGTGGCTTTTCTGTAGACCTTGGGAAGTTCAGGGTCATCATAGGAGGTCTTCTTTTTCTTCATCTGTATCCGGACGAGTTCACCCGTCAGCGTGACTATCCCTACATCATGTCCGGACTTGGCCTGAGTGGCCACGATATCTCCTATGGATAGAGCTATATCTCCAGGAACCCTGAAAAATTCTTTCCTGCTGTTTTTAAACCGGACCTCAACACAGTCAAATGGCTTTTCACCATTAGGCAGCGACATGTTGGCAAGCCAGTCAAATACCGTTAATTTATTACAACCATCTGTACCGCAAGTACCGTTGTTCTTGCATCCCCTAGGTTGTCCATCCTTTCCGGTTGAACAACTGCTACACCCCATAATTCTTTATCTTGATTCGGACAGAGGTACGCTTTCCTCGCCCAAAAAAGGTTCATATTAAATCCTATGGGTAAAGATACTATTTTTTTAATGTGAAGTAAAAGAGGACCTGACCGGTTCCTCAGGACTCTTCTTGTACAACAGGGCCTCGGATCTGCCCTTTTTGAAGATCTTGTTGCTCTTGGAGATCCCTTTTCTCAGTTCTTTCTGCTCGGCTTCGGGCAGGGCGTGAATTTCCTTACATGCTTCTGAACAACACTGGTTCATCTTATCCGCACAAGCATCACACTGAATGAACAGCAGATGGCAGGCTTCATTGGCGCAGTTGACATGGGTATCACAAGGCGCCCCGCACTGATGGCACTGGGAGATGACCTCATCGGAGATACGTTCCCCCCTACGGTGGTCAAAAACAAAGTTTTTCCCCATGAATTTATTCTCCAGTCCTTTGGCTTTTACCTGCCTGGTGTAATCGATGATGCCTCCCTCCAATTGGTAGACCTGTTTGAACCCCTTGTGCTTGTAATAGGCACTGGCTTTCTCGCAACGAATGCCCCCAGTGCAGTACATGACCAGTTTTTTACTCTCCTTGTATTCGGCGAGTTCCTGCTCGATGATATCCAGAGAATCCCTGAAGGTATCCACATCTGGTGTGATAGCATTTTTGAAGTGTCCGATCTCACTTTCGTAATGGTTCCGCATATCTACCAGAAGGGTATCCGGATCCTCGATGAGTTCATTGAATTGTTCGGCCCCTACGTGAATTCCTTTATCAGTCACATCGAAGGTGCGGTCATTCAGTCCGTCTGCAACGATCTTGTGCCTGACTTTGATTTTTAACTTTAAAAAAGATTTGTCATCGTGTTCGATGGCGACGTTCAGCCTCACATTCTCCAGGAAACTGATACTGTCCAGATGGGCTTTGAAGGCGTCAAAGTTCTCCGCAGGCACGGACAATTGGGCATTGATGCCCTCGTGGGCTACATAGATCCTTCCCAGAACTTCAAGCGCGTCCCACGCCAGGAAGATATGGTTTCTGAAAATTTGTGGATTGCCGATGTGTGCGTACTTGTAAAAGGAGATGGTTAGCCGTTCCTTTCCGGCTTCCTCTATGAGAATTTCCCTTTCCTTCGCACTTAATGTGTTGTACAGTTGCATGCTATACCGCGATTAAGGTGAATGAAATTTAAAAGGCAAAAATAACCTTTTTGATCGGCTTAAAACAAAAAGAGCCCTGAAAATCAGGGCCCTTATGGATCACTTTAAGGAAATTTTCTTTTTCATAGTAGAGATAACCAGTAAAGTGAACAATACGTTTATTGGGTAAGATGGGATAATTTCAAAAAGGTTGCTTCGGTGATTGTGATATGCAAAAAGAAGTGGTAATTTAGTCACCCTTTAATTTAAGATACAGAAGAAATGAGCAGTGAGAAAGAAGCGAAATTGAAAGCCCTGAAATTGACCCTGGATAAACTGGATAAGACTTACGGGAAAGGGGCTGTGATGAAGATGGGAGACGATGTGGTTGCAGACGTGGAGGTCATCCCCTCCGGATCGCTCGGTCTCGATATCGCACTTGGGGTTGGAGGTTATCCCAGGGGCAGGGTCATAGAGATCTACGGCCCGGAATCCTCCGGGAAGACCACCCTTACCCTCCACGCCATAGCAGGAGCTCAGAAAAATGGAGGGATTGCCGCATTTATAGATGCTGAACACGCATTTGACAGGTTTTACGCCCAAAAACTGGGAGTGGACATAGACAACCTGATCATTTCCCAACCCGATCACGGGGAACAAGCCCTGGAGATCGCGGATAATCTGATCCGTTCTGGTGCCATTGATATCGTGATCATCGATTCCGTGGCCGCCCTTACTCCAAAAAGTGAGATCGAGGGGGAGATGGGGGATTCCAAGATGGGATTGCACGCCCGACTCATGTCTCAGGCTCTCAGGAAACTCACGGCTTCTATCAGCAAGACCCACTGTACGGTGATCTTTATCAACCAGCTAAGGGAAAAGATCGGTGTTATGTTCGGTAATCCGGAGACTACCACCGGGGGTAATGCCCTGAAGTTTTACGCTTCTGTCCGCCTCGATATCCGTCGGTCTACGCAGATCAAAGACACCGATGGGAATGTACAGGGCAATAAAACAAGGGTGAAAGTGGTCAAGAACAAGGTAGCCCCGCCCTTTAAGACAGCTGAATTCGATATCATGTACGGAGAAGGGATCTCCAAGGTAGGTGAAATCCTGGATTTGGGTGTTGAATTTGAAATTATCAAAAAAAGCGGTTCCTGGTTCAGTTACGGGGATACGAAACTCGGTCAGGGAAGGGATGCCGTCAAAGTACTCCTGCAGGACAATCCCGAATTACTGGAAGAATTAGAGGGAAAAATAAAAGAGGCTATAACCGCCATCAAGGTCTAATCCCTACTTATCGATATCAAAGCAACCTTTGGGGCTTAATTTCATCTTTAGGTAAATCCGTAATGAAATGAGCTTAAAGAAATCCATATCCCTGCTTGTTTGTTTCCTGACTCTCAGTGTATCATCCTGTAAACTGGAAGATGACAGGGTTAACTTCCGCTTTGTCCCACTTCAAATTGTAAGTGTAGACGTCCCGGAATCCTTTGACCTCAACGAGACATACGAAATCAGAGTGCGTTTTTTACGCCCGAGCGCCTGTGTGTATTTTGAAGGCTTTGATATAACCCGCGATGGCACCACGACTCGTAACGTGGTGGCTATTGGCTCCGAGTTCTACGAACAGGTCTGTACACAGGCCGTAGAGGAACAAGAAGCCAGCTTCGACTTTATTTGTCTGTACGAAGGGACCTATTTGTTCAAATTCTGGACCGGGGAAGACGAAAACGGTAATCAACAATACCTGGAGGTGGAAGTGCCTGTAAATTAGGGGCCCGGAGGGGCGAAGAGATCAAATCTAACCGACAATTTGGATCTGAAGAAGCTCATACGTCATTGTAAGAAAGGAGACAGGAAAGCTCAGGAACAGCTTTACCGGAAGTATTCCAGTGTCCTTTTCGGGCTTTGTTTGAAGTATTCACGAAACAAGACAGAAGCGGAAGATAATCTGCATGACAGCTTTATGACGATCTATGAAAAGATCGGGCAGTTCAAATTCAAGGGTTCGTTCGAGGGCTGGCTCAAAAGGATCACCGTCAATACGGTACTTCAAAAATACCGGAAAGAACAGTACATGAACGTGGTTTCGGATAATCTGCAAGAGGAGGAAGATGTGGAGTACGAATACTCCGATGTTAAACTGTCCACGCTGCTGCAATACATACAGGAATTGCCTACTAAATACCGGCTGACTTTTAACCTGTATGTGCTCGATGGTTTCACCCATAAAGAAATCAGCGAAATGCTCGGGACCTCAACGGGTACCTCAAAATCCAACCTTTCCAGGGCTAAGATGATCCTGAAGGAAAAATTGAAGAAAGAAAATATCAACATTGCTTAAATCCATGAGCATGAAGAAGAAAAACATAGATAAACTCTTCCGGGAAAAACTGCAGGATTACAGTCAGCTTCCCGAAGAACACGTTTGGGATCGCATATCGGGATCTCTGGATGAAAAGAAGGCTAAGCGCAGAATTATTCCTATTTGGTGGCGCCTGGGAGGCGTTGCGGCCATTTTGATCGCCGGATTTTTCCTGTTTACCCCCGAAGAACAGATGTCCTCGTCACCCGAAGGCATCACTGATACAGAGAGTGGTGCTGAGGAGCCGATCAGATCCGGGTCCGATGTAATTTTCTCTGAACCGGACGAAAAACAGGGCGGGATTGCAGTGACGGAAGAGGCCGCCGAAAACAGCCCACAAGAAGAAGAGCCAGTAGGTAAAACAAAAAGTCAGACAGAGGAGCACAGGATCAGTATTGAAGAAAGTGATGCGTCCGCCACGAGGGGCAGCGCAAAGACGGAAGAAATAGCTAGGGCGGAAAAGAAAGAAAAGAATGTCCAAATTAAGCCAACCCCTTCCGCAGATTCTGAAGAGGATGGTGTTCTTACGGAAATAGCCCGGAACATAACTGAAAAATCAGGTAGGGCAATGTCGACGACCACCGAGAAGAATGCCGGGGAGATAGCCCGGAATAATCCCGAAGGACAGGATGAGGTCTCAAATCCTCTGGAAAGCCCGGAAGAAAAGGCTAAAGCATCCCTCCTGGAAGTAATAGCCAAGCAAGAGGAAAAAACCGAAGAAAAGAATTCAGCCGATCGATGGGAGGTTGGGCCAAGGGTGGCGCCTGTTTTCTTTAGTTCACTGTCCCAGGGTTCCCCAATACATTCCAGTTTCAGAGACAATGCGAAAGCGGGAAATGTCAATATGAGTTATGGAGTTGCCGTCACCTATGAAATCGGAAAAAAGGTAAAACTGAGGTCCGGGGTGCACCGGGTCGATTTTGGGTACGACACAAAGGATGTCTCCTTTTCGTCCTCCCTCAACGCCAATACGACAAGCAACATTGACAATATCAATTACTCTCTGAGTTCCAGGAACCTGGTCGTGCGCAGCAATGCTCCGAGTGGCAAGGCGGCTCCTTCAGAAAGCGCTCAGGACGTAGCTGGTCCCGACGCCTCTCTCAATGGAATAATGGTTCAGGAATTTGGCTATCTGGAAGTCCCTCTCGAACTGAGCTACGAAGTCATCAATCGGAAATTAGGGCTGAACATCGTAGGTGGGGTGAGTTCCCTTTTCCTGCTCGACAATTCGGTAGTGTTGCAAGCAAATGGGAATACTACAGAAATGGGTGAGGCCAACAACATCAACGATCTCAACTTCAGCACTAATTTCGGAGTTGGACTTACCTACAGACTCAACGACAAAGTACAAGTGAACCTGGAGCCCATGTTCAAGTATCAGCTCAACACATTTTCGGATACATCGGGTAACTTTCAACCCTTTTCCATGGGAGTGTATTCCGGTCTGAATTTCAGGTTCTAAGAAGTTGGTTAGGTTGGTTACTGCCCTTCAGTAACCCCCGTAGCGCCCCACTTTCATTGTGGGGCGCTATTTTTATACCTTGGAGTATATTTTAATATTTAATATCCCCTTTCCAGTTCGGTCAACATAAAGTTCCGGGTCTCGTCTCTCAATTTCCCCGTCTGCTTTTCGGAGAGGCCATCGGTTTGTAAAAACGGGTAGACCTTAACCCTTAATCTGCCCGGACCTCCCCAATGCAGGGAAAAAGGAAAGCGTTTTTTGGCATCGAAGAAAAGCATGGGAACGATCGGTATTTTATGAGCGATCCCCATCTTGAATGCTCCATCCTTGAACTGGTCCAGCACCACCTCTTCCGGGGGCACTCCTCCTTCTGGAAAGATACAGATACTCAACCCCTGGTTCAGCCGTCTCTGGGCCCTTCGGTAAACACCCATCCGACTCTTGCTGTCGTCCCGGTCTACCATGATACAAACCCTTTTGTAGAAAAACCCGAAAATCGGAATGTTGACCAGTTCTTTTTTCCCTACAAAAACAAAAGGATTCCGGCTTACCCTTAGCATGAGCATGATATCCAGCATACTGGTATGGTTGGCGATCAGCATGTAGCTTTTACCTCTCGTAAGCTTTTCTTCATATCGGATCACGGGGATACATCCCATTCCGTACAAGATAAACGAGGCCCATATATTGCGGGCTAACCAAAAGAACTGAGGATACGTCTTTTCGGAAAGGGTCAGGGCCACCAGTATTGGAAAGAAAAGCAAGATGGGGATGGCCACCAGGATGTAGAACCAAATGCGGTACAGTAGCTGACCAGCCCTCCGAATGAGCTTTACCATGGAATCAAAAATAACAAATTTAGCAGGGTTGCCGGATTTCTTTTACTTTTGTCCTTCTTGTATTTGAGGCGTATGGCACGAATATTAACCGGGATTCAAAGCACGGGTACACCGCATCTGGGAAATATCCTAGGTGCCATCCTGCCCGCAATCGAAATGGCCCGGGATTCCCGAAATGAGTCGTTTTTGTTTATTGCAGATATGCATTCCCTCACCCAAATAAAGAATGGGGAGGAATTGAGAAAAAACACCTACGCCACGGCCGCTGCATGGCTGGCTTGTGGACTGGATATTCACAAAACGGTGTTTTATCGGCAAAGCGATGTGCCTCAGGTAACGGAACTCGCCTGGTATCTCAGCTGTTTCTTTCCCTATCAGCGCTTGACCCTGGCCCATTCCTTTAAAGATAAGTCAGATCGTCTTGAAGACGTCAATGCAGGACTCTTCACATACCCCATGCTGATGGCCGCAGATATACTGATGTATGACGCCGACATCGTCCCCGTGGGCAAGGATCAGTTGCAGCATCTGGAAATGACCAGGGATGTCGCCTCACGTTTTCACGCGCAGTTAGGCGAAACCTTTATTTTGCCAGAAGCACGGGTGCAGGAAAAGACCATGTACATCCCCGGCACTGATGGGGAAAAAATGAGTAAGAGCAAAGGGAATCTCATCAATATCTTTCTTCCGGAAAAGCAGCTTAGAAAACAGATCATGAGCATTCAGACAGACAGCACTCCTTTGGAAGATCCCAAGGATCCGGACAAGGACACTGTGTTTGCCCTGTACTCCCTGCTGGCCACACCTGATGAAGTAGCGGAGATGAAGAACAACTACCTAAGGGGGAATTACGGATATGGGCATGCCAAACAAGCCCTTTACGAATGTATTTTGCATCGCTTTAAAGAACCGAGGCAAAGATTCGATCACTACATGGATAACCTCTCCGAAATCGACGAATTACTACTCCTGGGGTCCCAAAAAGCCCAAAAGATCGCCGAGGAAGTACTGGAGCGGGTGCGGACCAAGCTCGGATATTAAAAATCCCTGTAACTGACCCGACGGTCGGTTTAACATCCCCTGTCCAAACGTACCTCATACGGGCTTTGACGACCAAAGGATAGGCTGATCGGTGAGATACCATGGAACGCTTCACAGATACCCGCTCCGGGAGATCCACAAACCAGTCGGTCTGCACCGCTATTCAGGTCAGCTCGAAATATTTACCCGGCAGGGGTCTTACGACTCCTTTCATCTCAAGGGATAAGAGGACCGAGGCTGCCTTTCCAACAGGAAGTCCGGTGTTTAGAGCAAGATCGTCCAGCTGCTGCTTCCCCGTTTCAGCCAATTGGGTGTGTACCCGTTGTTCCGTTTCATTCATTTCCACAAAGAGCTGTTTCTGGACTGAAGCTACCGGGGAGGGTTCTTTGGTCCAGTTCAGGTGATAGACCAGGTCTGCAGCTGAGGACAGCAGATGGGCCCTATTTGTTTTGATCAACCTGTTGGTGCCTTCGCTGAAGGGATCTCCGGGCCGGCCAGGAACAGCAAATACCTCACGGTTATAGTCGTTCGCCAGGTCTGCAGTGACCAAACTCCCTCCTTTTTCAGCCGATTCAATGACGACAGTCGCTTCGCTCATTCCGGCTATGATGCGATTCCTTTTCAGGAAATTGTTGCGTTCGGGCTTGCTGCTACTCCAGAATTCGGTGATAAACCCTCCATTGCGCTCTACATCTGCACGATATTGCTCATGGGCCCTGGGGTAGATCTGATTCAAGCCATGAGCAAGACAGCCAATCGTCTGAAGGCCAAGAGACATCGCTGCCTTCTGAGCACAGATGTCTATACCATAGGCAAACCCACTGATGATCACAGGATCCCAGAGAGCAATTTCCTCAAGCAGCTTCTGACAAAAATCGGCTCCGTAGGGAGTCATATTCCGGGTGCCCACGACACTGATGAGCTTTCTATCCGTCAGATCGATACTGCCCCGGCAAAACAGGAGCAGCGGGGCGTCTGGGCAATGCCACAAGTTTCTGGGATAACGAGAGTCGTCGATGGGGATGGTCTTGATCTTGTGCTCCGTGATGTAGCGATACTCGGCTTCTGCAAGTCTGCGAAATTTGGGGTCCCCCAGATGGCGGGTGGCCTTGGTTCCAATACCTTCAATCTGATGGAGAATTCCTTTCTTCTCCCTGAAAACACTCTGTGCGGAGCCGCATTTTTGAATCAATCTCCTGGCGGAAATTTCCCCTAAAAAAGGAATGGCCTGTAGTCTCAATAACGAAATTATCTCTTCTTCCATCATCCTGCATCATTAATTTCTTATCCACAAAATAGGCAAAAAGTAATGTTAATAAAAAGTAATCTGCCACTTTGAAGCAGGTCTATTTTTTTACATCTTTGCCCTGATGAGCACTATTGGGTACATACAGGAACTCCTATACAGGTACAATTGCGTGGTGATCCCCGAATTTGGGGCCTTGCTCACCCACGTAAAACCGGCATTTGTGGATGCTTCAGCCCATACCCTTTACCCTCCTTCCAAAGTACTTTCCTTTAACAGTCAGCTGCAATCCAATGACGGTCTGCTGATCTCCTATATGGCAGAAGCAGAAAAACATTCCTATGAGGAGGTGCAACACAAATTGGCGGAACAGGTAAAAGAGTGGAAAGCCAAGCTTAAAAAAGGGGAAACCCTGATGTTTGATAACATTGGTTCCTTTAAGCCCACTTCTGAAGGAAGGCTGATCTTTCAACCTTCCCGGCATACCAATTATCTCACCTCATCTTTTGGACTCAGCCCGGTTGTTTCCAAACCCGTTATCAGGGAAGTTCTCAAGAAGGAGGTGGAGGAGCTTGAAGAAAAGGTACCGTTTATCATCACAACAGAAGAAAGAGCTAAAAACAACTTCAGGCCGCTCCTGAAATACGCAGCTATCCTGTTGTTGGCCATCTCCGCAGGATTCAGTGCTTATCGCAGCTATGATCAGGTAAGAACCAATGCGTTGGTATCTCAGCAACAAGCCCAGGAAATCATTTCCAACAGCATTCAGGAAGCCACTTTTTTTGACACCAAACCGCTGGAACTCCCCGTGTTCAGGCTGGAGGTGAAAAAGAATGTCAGAAAGCAGCACCACATCATTGCGGGGGCGTTCAGGGAGAGGAGCAATGCCGACAAAAAGATCCGTCAACTTCAGCGAAAAGGCTTTGATGCCTTCTATGTAGGACAAAACAAATTTGGTTTGTTTCAGGTCGCCTTTGACAGCTACGAAGACCCCAAAGAGGCCCTTGATGCTCTAAAGATCATCCGCCAGACAGAATCCCGTGATGCCTGGCTCCTTTCAGTAAAATAAGAGGCTTCATTTCTACAGGCCCTTCTCAGCTTTGTATCTTTGGCAAAAATCGATACTATGGATCCCAAAACTCCCAGTGATTCCCGGACGGTGATGACCGATCTGGTCCTTCCCAGTGAAACCAATCCCTTAAACAACCTTTTCGGGGGTGAACTACTCGCCAGGATGGACAGGGCCGCAAGTATCACGGCACGAAGACATAGCAGGCGCATTGCAGTGACTGCTTCGGTTAACCATGTAGCCTTTAACAGGTCTGTGCCGCTGGGCAGTGTGGTGACCCTGGAAGCAGCTGTATCCAGGACCTTCAGGACCTCCATGGAGGTCTATATCGATGTCTGGATGGAAGACCGCGTGAGCGGGGAAAGAACGAAGGCCAATGAGGCTATCTATACTTTCGTAGCTGTAGACGACACCGGGAAACCCACCGCGGTTCCTCCTTTGGTTCCCGAATCGGAGATTGAGAAGATCAGGTTTGACGGTGCCCTGAGGAGAAAACAACTCAGCCTGGTCCTGGCGGGTAAAATGAAACCCCACGATGCCACAGAACTGAAAGCACTTTTTATAGATTAGACTGATATCCAGGCTGTTCAGAAATCAAATGTATCAGGATCTGGGCCAAACCGCTTGTTGCGATCTAATCGGTCGAGAATCCCCATATCTTTTTCAGACAATTCAAAGTCGAACAAGGAACCATTTTGTAGGATACGATCCTTGTTGGATGACTTAGGAATGGTCACCACGCCTTTTTGCAGGTCCCACCTCAGCACGATCTGTGCGATGGTTTTATTATAGCGTTCTGCCATTTCCTTTAGAGTGCCATCATCAAAAACGTTTCCCTGCATCAAAGGAGACCAGGCCTCGTATTGGATCCCTTGCTCCACACAAAAGTCGAGTAAACTCTGCTGAACCAGGTAAGGGTGAAATTCCATCTGATTGACCATGGGCACAATTTCAGCACGGCCCATGAGATCCTCCAGATGATGCTTTAGAAAATTACTGACCCCAATAGAGCGGACCCGTTTATCCTTGTACAAGGTCTCTAGTGCTTTCCAGGTCTCTTTATACCTGCCCTTAACAGGCCAATGAACGAGATAGAGATCCAGGTAATCCGTGCCCAGTTTTGACAGGCTGGCCTCAAAAGCTCGCAAGGTAGCATCATATCCCTGGTCTGAATTCCATACTTTGCTTACAAGAAAAACTTCTTCCCTGGGCACCTCGCTCTTCCTTATCCCTTCCCCTACTCCTGCTTCATTTTCATAGATGGCAGCCGTATCTATATGCCTGTAACCTGCTTCCAGGGCCCATTTAACGGCGTTGATCACCTCTTCTCCATCCCTGGTTTGCCAGACCCCAAGGCCCAGATAGGGCATCTCTATCCCGTTTCGGAGGGAAAATCCGCCTTTGATATCTGTGATTTTCTTCATGATGTCATCCTTTTACAATTGATAGATCCACTCCTCTGGGTTCAGTCGGGTCGCGTCCCTGTACAAATAGAATTTTAACTGGGTAAGGCCGTTCAACCTGTTGGTATAGATCTCTCCCAACTCTTCTTTAGCGGCCACCTTATCTCCTTTTTTAACATAGAGACTGGCCAGGTTGTAATAGGTACTGATATAGTTACCGTGCTTGACCTGAACCCCTTTTCCTCCTCCGGGAACCGCCAGGATCGCTATCACCTCTCCTTCAAAGACCGCTCTTGCCTTCGCCCCCTCTTCCGTAGCGATGATCACTCCGTTGTTCTGGTGCTTAATCCCGGGATATACCGCGTCTTTGTAGATCCCAAAACCTTGTCTTTTGATCCCCTTTTCCACCGGCCATATGAGTCGGCCTTTATTGGCTGAAAAATTAGTGGCGATGACGGCCGCCTCGGGAGTGAGGACAAACCTGCTGCTATTGGTCGTATTTCCGGCTTCCTTGTTTGAGGCTGCTATGGCACTGCGGATAAGCCTTTCTATCTGTTCATCGATCTTTCTGGCCTCCGCCTTCTTCTTGTTGATAGCCAGAGTATAGTTGCTCTCGTTCTGCCTGATGGTCTTCAGCAATCCCTTCTGTTCATCCAGTTCTTCAAATAGTTCCTTGCGGGCTGCCTTGTTCTCTGCGATCAGGATCTCCTTTTCCTTTCGCTGCTGTGTAAGTTCGTTATTCAGGGAAATGAGATCTTCTGTCTTTTCCGCGATCTGCAGCCCCTGTTCTTTCCTGTATTGGGTGTATTGTTTCAGGTATTGCAGTCTTTTAAAGGCCTGATAAAAACTCTGGGAAGACATCAGGAACATGAGCCGGCTTTGCTGAGAACGGTTTCGATAGGATTTCCGGATCATCTCGGCATATTCATCCTTGAGGATCTCGAGGTCCTCCCGCAATTTGGCAATATTCCTGATATTAGCATTGATCTGCCGACTTAGCAGGTTGGACTGCTGGTTGGTTACCCTGATCAACTGTTGCCTCACGTTTATCTTCTGGTCGAGCAACTCCACCTGATCCAGGACCGTACCCCGTTGTTTTCTTTCGGCGAACAACAATCTGTTCATCTCGCTGATCTCACGTTGCAGCTGTTCTCTCTTCGCCTCCAGGGCTTTTTGTTCATTGGTTTGAGCAGTCCCCAGAAATACAGAGAAGAAGAATAATACGATAATCAAGCAGGATCGATGGTTGCAAAATGCCTTCATATTAATTCAGGACGATCTTTTCGTATCCGCTGGGGATCTTGTAGGGAAAACTAACCCGGGTATTGAATTCTATATTGCGATATTCGATGTCGATCACATTCCTCTGGTTGTTGTCGATCGCAAGAATGCCTACATTGTTGGGAACGATCTTATTGTTCTTCTCCTGATAGTCCTTATACCTGATCTCCAACAGCCTTTTTTGGAGGGGTTGTGAGATCTGCTGGGAGGCCAATTTAAAATTGCCCGGGTTTACCGTGAAAAAGGTTTTGAACAGATCTATGGACCGTACCGGTTTGAGCTCGTAGGAGGTAGTATTCACGGATACTTCATAACGCTCATCCCTCAGATCGAACAAAGCCTCACCAAGAAGTAGGTTCTGCACCTTTTGATAGTCCAGGTCGGTACCTAAAAGACTGCTCAGATATTCAAAACTGCCGTCAAAATAATTGTTTTCCAACTTATTGTAAAAGGAAACCCGCCCGGGGGTGATCATCGCCTTTACCACCCCAAGAGGAGCGCTAAGCCATATCGCTTTGTCCTTCTCCATCCTCAGGCTTACCCCGAGGGTCTGACTGGTCTCTCCGTCTGAGAATTCAATGCGCAGCTTACCGGTCAAAGTCTTGAAATCTACCCTGTTTCGATAGTGATTCCTTATGATCGTCCTCGCGGAGAGGTTCTCGTCAAAGGTCGTGTCAGTCAAAACTTTGGTCGACTTGCACGAAGACAATACAGCCAGCAGCAGGATTAAGAATCCCGCCTTCCGAGTCATCATTAACGCTGTAAACTTCATGTTACGACCCACTTTTTATCTTGCTAAGATACGTATTTGCTTTCTCAGGGTTACCCAGTCCCTGGTACGTCAGGGCGAGCTCCCGGTAAATATTATTCGTCAGTTCCACGTCTTCGTTCACAAAGTCCAGTGCCATCAGCAAATACTCCTCAGCCCCCTCAAAATCTGAGATTCGATTCTGCGCTACTCCTTTGGTGTAATAGAAAAATGGCTGAAGAGGATAGGCCTCTAAGGCCTCCGTCGAACCTTTATCCAGGGCGGGAAAATCTCCCTTGTCCATATAGACCTTCAATTCCCTCTTTATTTTTGCCAGAGGATCTACCGCCTCTTCTTCAACAGCAACGGGAGAAGTATCTGATTTGTTGTTCTTTCGTTCCAGGGAATCAGTAATTCTCTGCATTATTTTTCGCGTGAACGGGTTTTCTTCCCAACTGGCGATCAACTGTCGGGCGACCTCATATTGCTCCTTTTCCACAAGAATCAGCGCGAGGTTTTCTTTCAAACGGGTGTTTTCAATTGGGATCTGTCCTTCCAGAATGTCCAGGTCCAGGGATGTGAGATTGACCATCCCCATATAAGTTCTCAAGTACCAGGGGTTCCCCGGTTCTTGCCTTAAGGCTTCTAGGGCGTATTCCTGGGCCAGGGCTAGTTGTTTGTTGAGCTTGTAGGTCTTGGCCAATTCGTGGTCTACCACATGGCTTTGGGGGTCAAGTTCCTTACATTTAAGCAATGCATTTATCGCCTTGTCGTAATTCTCAATCCCTTTCTGCTTCAGGGCTTCGAAAAAGGATTCCTGAAACTCATCTGTGTATTCTTCGAGAAATACTTCGGCACTCTCTTCTTCCTGGGAATAGCCAGACAGGGGCAGCAGCATCACCATCCACACCAATACTGAGAATTTAGCCCATTTCATAGCAAAAAAAGTTCTGTGTGTTCTGCGGGAAGACCTAGCGTGTACCTGTACTCCCAAAGCCTCCTTCACCGCGGACGGTGTGGGAAAGTTCTTCCACCTCCAACCAACTTGCGCGTTCGTGCTTTGCGATCACCATCTGGGCGATGCGCTCCCCATCTTCCACCAGGAAATCCTCATTGGACAAATTCACAAGAATCACGCCAATTTCTCCCCTGTAGTCAGCATCTATTGTGCCCGGGGTATTCAATACCGATATCCCGTGTTTTGCCGCCAGGCCGCTCCTGGGCCTAACCTGGGCTTCATAGCCCTTTGGCAGCTCCATAAATAACCCCGTTTTGATCACTCTACGCTCCAGGGGCTGTAACCTTACAGGTGACTCCAGATGTGCCCTGAGGTCCACACCAGCAGAAAGATCCGTTTTGTACTCCGGTAGGGGATGAGGCGACATGTTGATGATCTTAATCTTCATTGCGGATCATAATTCGTTTGAGGAAATCGTATTCCATTCTGTAAACCAGGAGTAAAAATACTAAAAGGAAAACGGATCCAATCAGGATATTGCGATTAAAAACATAGAAGGCAAGGGCTGAAAAAAGGATGGAAATGCCCATATAAAAACAGATCTTCCTGAAATTATATGGGATGGGATAATAACGCCGCCCAATAATATATGAGAGCAGCATCATACTCCCATAGGCGGCCAGGGTGGCATAAGCCGAAGCGTAATAGCCTATGGAAGGGATAAACAGGTAATTGATCCCAATGGTGATCACAGCTCCTGCTATGGAGATATAGGCCCCAAAACGAGTACGGTCGGTCACCTTGTACCAAACCGACAGGTTGTGATAGATCCCCAGGCAAAAACTGGCCAAAATAATAACGGGGACTACCGGCATGGCCTCCCAGTAGTCGGAATCCCTGACGATGAGCACCTTGAGGGGGTCGGCATAGACCACCACAGCCAAAAGGATCACACTTCCCAGAACGACGAAGTAATTGGTGATCTGTGCATACGCTTTTTGAGGGTTTTCCGATTTGGAGTGGCTAAAAAAGAAGGGTTCAATTCCCAGCCGGAATGCTGTGGCGAACAAGGTCATAAACAATGCGATCTTATAACAGGCGGAGTATTTCCCGATTTCGCTTTTGGCGATATCTGCGGGCAGCAGTTCGGAAAGCATAATGCGGTCAAACACCTCATTGATGGTAAAGGCGATCCCGGCGATCATCACTGGCATGCCGTATCGGATCATCTTTGTCCACAAGGCCCTGTCAAACGCATAGGCCGGCAGTCGGTAGGAGGGGAACATCAATATCAGGGTAATCCCGCTGGCGATCAGATTGGAGATGAAAATATAGGATATCTGGAAGTCGGGCCGGTAGATACCGCCTAAAAATCCTGATGGATCCTCTTTTGTCAGCCTCGGTAGCAAAAGCAGGAAAAATACGTTCAGTCCCAGATTGATCGAGACGTTGAGGATCTTGATTACCGCGTAGCGCTGGGGCTTCTGCTTTGCCCTAAGCAGGGCAAAAGGGATGATAGCCAGGGCATCGAGTGCGAGAATAAAAATAACGTATTTGATATACCGGGCATCTATGTTGAGCAGAATGGCCAGCTGATCCTGAATGACCAGTGCTATAAGGGTGAAAACAGCTGTCGATATTCCCAGGGAGATGAGGGCAGTTGAGGTCACGCGACTGGGATTCGACTCCCCGTTGTAGTACCTGAAGAAAGCGGTCTCCATACCATAGGCCAGCACTACGTTGAAGATCGCAAACCAGGCAAAAATCAGTGTGACCTCACCGTAGGAACCGGTGGGCATAACCTCGGTATAAAGCGGGACAAGGATAAAAGATAACATCCTGGGCAAGACCGTCGCCAATCCGTAGATAAAGGTTTGCTTGAATAACTTTTGAAACAGACTCAACCGCAGTTATGTTAGGTAAGGCTTAAAATTAGGTAATTAGAGCCTGCCAGCAAAGTCAGTTCTGTGGTCTGGAGGGATATTGCCTCGGTAATTTTTCCTTGATGTCCCCTATCTTATAAAAGCGGGACTTCTTCTTGCCTTTTTTCCTGTATTCCAGGACAGCCTCGTTCGCGTCCAGTTCGAACGGGATGGATGCATCTTTCTCTCCGAGCCTGGCAGGGGGTTGATTGCCCACCTCTTCCATGGGATCTGCATGCATCACAAACTTGCCATTTCCATCGGATGATTCGCGCCTGAATTCACAGAGGAGGAGGGACTTTCCATCCTCCATGACCATTCTGGGCTCGAGACTGTGGCCCCTGAAATATACGGCCATAAATTCCACGTCCTCTGGTGCCTCTTCAAAGGGTAGTCTAAGGGTGAAACCCGTACCTCCCTCTTCCCTTCCGGAAGCAAATTCCTGGCTGGAAGGAGTTTTAATGGTAAAAGGAGCCTCTGAAACCAGTTTTTTCTGAGAGGTGCAGCCAAACAATCCCAGCAGGAGAACTGAACAGAACATGGCGAAGTTTTTCATGATTAGAAGCCTTTGTGAATTGTATACTTCAATAGGTATGCCAAATGTAGGTATTCCTGAGGAGTGTTAAAAAAAGAAACCCCGACTCTCGCCGGGGTTTGATTCTTTACGGGAATGATACTCACTAGTTGTTCAGGGCTTCCGCACCTCCGACGATCTCCAGGATCTCATTGGTAATGGCCGCCTGGCGTGCTTTATTGTACGTCAATTTTAATTGGTCTCTGAGTTCCGAGGCGTTATCCGTAGCCTTATGCATGGCGGTCATCCTCGCACCGTGCTCACTGGCATAGGAGTCCCGAACCGCCTTGAATAATTGCGTTTTCAGGGATTTTGGGATAAGCTCCATGACGATCTTTTCCTTCTCGGGTTCAAAAATATAATCCACGGTGTTCTTGGACTCCGTTTTCTCCCCGGTGATAGGCAGGAATTGCTCCGTCATCAAAATCTGAGTGGCGGCATTCTTGAACTTATTGTAAACCAAAACGATCTCATCATAGGAACCGTCGACAAAATAGGTCATCAATTCCTCTGCGATCTGGGCAACCGGTTCAAAAGAGAGGTCATCATAGACCGCACTGTGGTTGGCCACTATAGTATTCTTCTTTTTCAGAAGATCGAACCCCTTTTTCCCAAGGGTCATAAAATGCACTTCTTTGTCGACAAAAACATTCGCTTTCAGAGATAAGCATTCCTTGACCACGTTGGAATTGAATGCACCGCATAACCCTCGGTTAGAAGTGATGGAAACCACCAGCACCTTATTGACGGGCCTTTCTTCTGCAAAAGAACTCCCGGTGTCAGCATCCAGGCTGCCACTGAGGTTCTGCAGGAGTTCTGTCAGTTTATCGGCATACGGACGCATGGCCGTGATGGCATCCTGAGCCTTTTTCAACTTGGCAGCAGAGACCATCTTCATGGCACTGGTGATCTGCATGGTTGAAGAGACCGATGCTATCCTGTTCCGTATTTCCTTAAGGTTTGCCATAATCTTGAACTACTGCTGAATTAGCCTTTGTATTTCTTTACGAGATCCTTACAGACCGCAGTCAGCGTTTCGGTCACCTCATCGGTGAGTTTACCGGCCTTCAGGGTGTCCAGGACGTCCCTGTGCTTGGCGTTTAGTATCTCGAGGTAGTCTTGTTCAAATTGCTTGACCTTTTCTACCGGTACTTCCCTGAGCAGGTTCTTAGAACCCGCGAAGATGATCGCAATCTGATCCTCTACCGTGAAAGGGTCGTTCTGAGACTGCTTGAGGATCTCCACATTCCTGCGCCCCTTCTCGATAACGTTCAGCGTAGCCGCGTCAAGGTCGGATCCGAATTTTGCAAAAGCCTCCAACTCGCGGAACTGCGCCTGGTCGAGCTTCAGGGTTCCCGCTACCTTTTTCATAGACTTGATCTGAGCAGATCCACCTACCCTGGATACGGAGATCCCCACGTTGATCGCCGGGCGAACACCCTGGTTGAAGAGGTCCTGTTCCAGGAAGATCTGTCCATCGGTGATCGAGATCACGTTGGTCGGGATATAAGCAGAAACGTCACCAGCCTGTGTCTCAATGACCGGCAGGGCTGTCAGGGATCCGCCTCCTTTGACCATCGGTTTGAGCACTTCTGGAAGATCGTTCATGTTCTGGGCGATAGAATCATCATTGATGATTTTTGCAGCCCTTTCCAGCAACCTTGAGTGCAGGTAAAATACGTCACCGGGATATGCCTCACGGCCTGGTGGACGCCTCAGCAGGAGGGATACCTCCCTGTAGGCAACGGCCTGTTTGGAGAGGTCGTCATATATGATCAGGGCCGGACGGCCACTGTCCCTGAAATATTCACCGATCGCAGCTCCCGCAAAAGGTGCGTACACCTGCATGGGCGCCGGATCAGATGCGTTGGCCGCTACAATTGTGGTATAGGCCAAAGCGCCTTTATCTTCGAGGGTCTTGGCGATGTTGGCTACAGTAGAGGCTTTCTGTCCAATTGCCACATATATACAGTACACTGGATTGCCGGCATCGAAAAATTCCTTTTGGTTGATGATGGTATCTACGCAGACAGTGGTTTTTCCAGTCTGACGGTCACCGATCACCAGCTCACGCTGTCCGCGACCGATTGGGATCATCGCGTCTATCGCCTTTACTCCGGTCTGCAGGGGTTCGTTCACCGGTTGCCTGAAAATAACTCCGGGGGCTTTGCGCTCCAGGGGCATTTCATAGGTCTTTCCGGCAATTGGACCTTTTCCGTCTATAGGATTACCCAGGGTGTCTACTACCCGGCCTACAATGCCTTCTCCCACATTGATGGAGGCGATGCGCTGTGTCCTTTTTACCGTAGTACCTTCCTTGATCTCTTTGGAAGGACCCAGCAGAACGATCCCCACATTGTCTTCCTCCAGGTTCAGGACGATCCCTTCGAGACCTCCTTCGAACTCTACCAATTCTCCGTATTGAGCATTGGAAAGACCATAAACACGGGCAATACCATCACCTACCTGTAAGACAGTCCCGATTTCGTCAAGGCTTGCCTCGGCGGTAAAGCCAGATAATTGCTTCTTTAAGATTGCTGATACCTCAGCGGCTTTTACTCCTGCCATATGTTTGTTAGTATCTGTCGGCCTTCAAAGTGGTTCTCTTTTTCGGCCGAAATTAAATTTATATGCTCTTTGTAAATTCTCTTTTGATCGTATTCAATTTGTTCGATATGCTGGCATCGTACTGAAGATCCCCGATCCTCAATATAAATCCTCCAACAATACTCTCATCGATCTTGTTCTTCAGCGTAATCTTGTTTCCTGTAAGTTTGGAAACTTCCTTTAGCACCCGTTTCTCAAGATCTCCGGATAGTGGCACTGCCGTAGTGACAAAAGCAACACCTTCTCCTTTGAGGTCTTCATTGAGGATGATATACTTCAAAGCAACCTCATTCAAGAGGTCGATCCTCCTGTTTTGGAACAGAAGATCAAAAAGCCCCTTCGTTATCTCGTCGCATCCCTTGAAAACGGAAAGCAAGGCCTGTTTTTTCAACTCAGCCTTGAGTACAGGACTGCTCAGCATCTCCCGCAGTTCCTCACTACCCCCAATGGTCTCAATGATAGAACGCATGTCCTTTTCAAGGACGTCCGTCTTCTTTTTCTCCACTGCAAAGTCCAGGATAGCCCTGGCATATCTCGCTGCCGCTCTTGCTTCGTTCATCGGGCTTATTTCAATTTTATGTCACCCAGCATATCATCGACCAGCTTCAATTGCTTGTCTTTGTTAGCCAGTTGGTCTTTGAGGATCTTTTCCGCTATCTGAACAGAGAGATCTGCTACCTGATTCTTGATTTCAGCTACGGCTGCCTTTTTCTCACTATCAATGGTGGCTTTGGCCTGGGCGATCATTTTATCCCCCTCCTGTTTCGCCTGTTCCTTAGCGTCCGCAACCATTTTTTCCTTGATCTCACGAGCTTCCTTTAACATGGCTTCACGTTCGCCCCTGGCCTCCTGCAGCAGTTTTTCACTGTCTGCTGTGACATTCTGCATCTCTTTTTTTGCGTCCTCAGCTGCAGCGAGGGCATTTTTAATCCCTTCTTCCCTATCATTGATCGCATTCAGAATCGGCTTCCAGGCGAATCTGTATAAAAGGAAAAGCAGAAGTAAGAACAATAGTGTTTGCCAGACGAAAAGGCCAAACGAAAAATCATTGATCAGTTTTTCCATGAATAGTATTATTTACATTTAATCTTAAACTGAGGAGGGCCACAACCAACCGTTGTGGCCTTCTCCTTAGACAGTTGTGTTACACGGCGAAAAGGGCCGCGAAACCAATACCTTCAATAAGCGCTGCTACGATCAGCATCGCTGTTTGAATCTTTCCGTAAGCTTCAGGCTGACGGGCAATCGCTTCCATAGCAGAACCACCGATCCTACCGATGCCAATGCCAACGCCGATTACTACCAAACCTGCACCTACCATTACTGGAATTTCCATACGCTATCTAGTTTAAAATTAAAATTCATTCTTTCTATTGAACTCACCCCTATCATAAGTGAGCCAGCTCGGGTTCTTCCTCGTGTTCATGATCGTGTTCCTCCGAAGCGAACCCAAAATACAGGGAGGACAACATGGTAAAAATATAGGCCTGGAGCAGGGCTACCAGGACTTCGATCAGGGTAATCGCAAAGGCCAGGAAAAAGGACAGCGGACTACCGATCCAGCTTTTAAAAATGAACATCAGCCCGATCAAACTCATCAATACGATGTGGCCCGCCTGCATGTTGGCATACAAACGGATCAAAAGTGCGAAAGGCTTGATTATTAATCCGAGCAATTCTATGGGCACAAGGATGATATAGATCGGGATCTTCCCATACCAGGGCATGGCATTGCCAAGGGGATCTACAAGGTGTTTCCAGTAATCCTTGGTCCCGGTAAAATTTGTGATCAGGAAGGTGAGCAACGCTAGGCCAAAGGTGATGGCGATGTTTCCTGTTACATTGATCCCCAGCGGAGTTAAACCGAACATATTCAGGAACCATATAAAAAAGAAGATGGTGAGGAGAAATGGCATGTATTTTTTATACCTCTTCTCACCTATGGTCGGCCTGGCAATATCGTCCCGGATATAGATCACGATAGGTTCAAAGAACCGGCCAGCTCCTGTAGGCACTCCGTTGTTCCTGGCATAAGACCTGGCGAGGCTGGAGAACAACCAAAGCATCAACAGGCCGGTAATGGCCATCATGACCACGTTTTTTGTAATGGAGAAGTCGATGGGTTTGGGGTTGGTGATATGACCTTCCTCATCATAGCTGAGGTTTCCTTCCGCATCTGTTTTGTAGACCTTAGCGTGTTCTAGGGCGTAATATTCCCCGTCTACTTCGGCAATGGTCTCCCCGTGATGAAACTTTGAGGAGGAAAAAACCTTGAGACCGTTATCCCAGAGGATCACTGGGAGAGGGATCCCCACATAGACGTGTTCCCCCTCATCATTGGTGTAGGAGAAAATGGAAAAATCATGGGAGTCCTTCAGGTGATGGTCTATGTATTCCTTGATCTCTGTTTTGATGTCCTTCTTCTCACCCTCGGCGGATTCCTCCTTGGCGTTGGCTAAGAAAGCATTGCCAAAAAGGACAAAAGAAAACAGGAAAATTTTAAGCGTGTAAATACTTCTCATAAGGCCTTAAAATGCGGGTCGCTAAAAATCGGTGCAAATGTAAGCTATTCTCCCAAAAAGAAAAAAGCAAAAACCCGTTTATTTTAAGGCCCGCAGAAGGGCCTGTCGGTGTCCTAGTCCTCTGTCTTCCCGAGAAGTATTTTGGCCGTGAATACGGTTTCGAGAATCAGGCAAAGGAGGTAGGGTACAAAAAACGCCCCAAACTCTGATCTGGTGACCATGCCGTCTGCCCGGTAATCGGGATAGAAAACGATAAAGAATACAATGAATTTGAGAAGACTCCCGCCCATATACATAAACCCGATCTGGTTCTTGTATTTCTTCCTCAACCCGTAAAGAAATACAAAGATCCCGGCCGCGAGCAGGAAATTTACCATATAGGAGAGATAGATCATATCCGATCCCCTGGGCAATTGAACCGACTCCTGCCAGAGCAAATGAAGCCACAGAGCTATCCCCAAAACCGGGAGGATGATCAGGAGAAAACGAAAAAGGAGCCTGTGGGTTCCCATCAGTATTTGATCCTTTTCAACTGTAATAAAACAACGTAGATGGCCGCCGCAACTCCCAGGATCGTTGCTATGGCGGTAAATACCTTTTTTTCCATGGCATAGTGCTCATCCAGCCAGATGCCTCCCTGGGCTGCGAGGTAGATGATCACACCCATCTCGATGCCGATGCCGGACAATACAGCGATGTTCTTGAGTGAATTCTTCCCTTTAGGAGGCTTTTGCTGGCTCATTTTTACTTTGTGACGCCGCTGCTTTAAAGGTCGAAGACGAAGCTGAGGCGCCTGCATTACCAGCTGCTGCGGACGGGGATCCTTTGCCTTTCATAGAGCAGGATGCGTTGAATGTAGCCCCGGGTTCCACTGCGAGTTTGGCCACACTGACAGTCCCTTCGATCAGGGCAGATGATTTCAGGGTGAGAAGTTCGGACACCAGGAGTTCTCCATTAAAGTTGCCTTCGATATCCGCGTTGAGGCA
>CBDTYM010000015.1:0-36604 GCA_965364605.1 uncultured Muriicola sp. | reverse complement strand
CCCTCAGTGTATCCTCCTGAAATAGTAGGTCGGCGTAAATCGCATTATTATTTGTGTTTGGAAAATCAAGAGACCCCGTGGACAGCATAGGGTACTTTGAATAGATAGCCAGGGGTGAATACCTAGTAGTCCTGGAATAGGTATATTTGAATTTGTGAGGATATGCCTTAATTTTCTCACGTGCAACCCGATTACTCGCTATTTCCTGAAAGCAGACGATTTCCGTATTCTGATCGAGGACAAAATTTATAATCTTTAATGTTTCTTCCTTTCGGGGTCTATTGTAAACTCCCTTCAATCCGCGCAGGTTGAAGGTCAAAACAGATATGTTGTCATCCAGCTTTTTGGCGGTATTGCCTGAGATAACAAAGAAAGGGCCGAGGGAAAAATACCAGATAAGTAAAGAGGCCGCAGGTAGTAAGAACACTCGGCTACGGAAAAGTAAAGCTGTAATACCCAAAAACAGATTGGCTATAACCAAGAAGGGAAGCACAAGGGCAAGAAGGTCAAAAAAAACGATGTCTGTGTCCCAAACCGTGCCGTACAGGCAGGCCGCAATTAGGAGAAGCGACAGGAGGATCAAAGCGCCTCTGACGATAAAGGATACTAATGACGATCGTTTCATCAGGACTCAGTCTTCCTTTCCGGCCTTAAACAGAAAGTCCTTTTCTGCCTTGGAAAGGCTTTCGTAACCCGACTTGCTGATCTTATCCAGGATGCCGTCTATCTTCCGCTGACGGCTCTCCTTATCGTAGTCTATATCGCTATTGCCGGAAGCCTTTTTCTTGCGATAGACCGTTTTCATTGGGGCTTTCTTTTCACTAGGCTTGAAAAGTGCTCCCAGGCTGTCCAGAAATTTGGCAAAACCCTCCCCAATATCCCTGCCCTTGATCAACTGACGGGCGTAAGTATAGCCCAACAGGGCTCCTCCTAAATGGGCCAGATGGCCTCCGGAATTGCTAACCGGAATCTGGATGAGGTCTAGGATCACGAAGAAAGCACCTATATACCAGAGTTTTACATTAAAAAAGATCACTCGCACTTCCTGGTTGGGTATGTAGGCACAGATAAAGATCAGGACGGCCGTAACACCTGCAGATGCACCGATGATAGCCGATTTGGAACCTGCGAAGGCCGGGAAAAGGTTGTAGCTGAGCACAAACAATAGCCCCCCCAGTATAACGCCCAGAAAATACACATTGATCAGTTTGCGGGCCGAAAACAGGTTCAGGAAGATCCTTGCTGAGAAATAGAGGAGGATCATATTCCAGAAAAGGTGGAAAAAATCAGCATGGAAAAAGGAGTAGGTCACGATAGACCAGGGTTGCATAAGGTATTCCATCAGGTCTACCGGCAATTCGAACCAGCGGGAGATAGCATTCTTACCCAGCCCGAGGAGAAAAGGCAGTAAAAAATTCAGGATAAATACCCCAGTATTTACTACGATCAGCTTTTCCGCAAAGTTCAGTCGGGCATATTGATATCGAAGTCCTCCGCTGTTCATCCTTTTAATTCCATCGATTTTTGTCGAACTGGGTCTTTTTCCAGTACCACATCATTATAAATCCAAATAAAGCACCACCAACGTGGGCAAAATGCGCTATTCCCTGCCCAAAGATAGAATATCCCGTAACTCCAGAAAACAGGTCGAGACCAATCAAAACCGGGATAAAATACTTAGCCTTGATGGGCACAGGCAGAAAAATAAGAAAAAGCTCGCTGTTAGGGAAGGACATCCCGAAGGCGACCAGGATACCATAAATAGCCCCCGAAGCTCCCACAGCCGGAGTGCTGTACGCCATAAGGAAATTGTCTATGGTACTCCTGGGTGCCAGGTTGTACCAGTCTGTGTTGAACTTCCCCTGAGAAATAATGTCCATCACCTCCTGAGAGGTCAGCCCGGAATTGATCAGGACCTCCATCCCCTGATCGAAATAATAGTAATTTACCGCCGTATGGATAAGGGCGGCCCCTATTCCTGCAGAAAAATAGAAAAATAGGAATTTGTTCTTACCCCACATGTGTTCCAGTGGGGATCCAAAAGCCCAGAGGGCATACATATTGAAAAGTATATGCATAAAGCCCCCGTGCATGAACATATGGGAGACGATCTGCCAGAAGCTGAAATTTTCGTTCTCCGGAAACCAGAGGGAAAACCACTGGTACATTTGCTCCCCGTACAGGGCGGTGGCGACAAAAAAGAGGATGTTTATGATCAAAAGATGCTTAATCGCACCGGTCAGTCTTCCCATCTAGGTGAATTTTTTATCGATTTCATTTTCGGTTAAGGTGACAAAGATCGGTTTATTAAACGGACTTAGCACCGTTTCCTTACAGGCGAACAAGTCATTGACCAGGGCCAGTTGTGATGTCCTGTCCATAGGTTCCCCGGTTTTAATGCTGACCGTACGGCACAGGGCTTTTGCCAGCATATCGGATTGGGAGAAATTTCTCTCATCCCCTTCTCTGGCCTCGGCTATGAGTTCATCCAGGATATCCCGGACATTCTTCTCGGGCACCATAGGCGGCAATCCCTTCAAGGTGATATGTTCCTCCCCTTCTCCTTCAAAGGCGAAACCGATGGCGTTTAAGTATTCTTTAAGCTCTTCCAGGATCCGCATTTCTGCAGCTGAAAAGTCCATTGTGATCGGAAAAAGGAGTTGCTGACTCAGGCTTTCCTTCAGGGTCATACTCCTGAGGAATTTTTCGTAAAGGACCCTTTGATGCGCCCTCTGCTGGTCTATGATCAACATGCCCGACCTGATGGTGGTGACTATATATTTCCGCCTGAGCTGGAAGGTAGTACCTTCATTGGCCTCATCCCCCTCTTCCGTTGGAAAGATAGAACCCGTGACTGCCTCAGATTCGAAATGAACACTGCTGAAAGATTTATCCTTCTCTGATCCGGACTCCAGGTCCACAAAAAGGTTTTCCCATCCTGCCGCTGATCGCTTTTCATGACCGGAGGGGAAAGAGCTCTTCCCTTTGCGGTCTTCAAAGGGATTAAAACCCGGATCGACCGTAATACCGGGCAGATGTGCCTCCTTGTTCCTGAAAGCATAGGGCGTATCCAGGTTCTGGTCCTTTTCGAAGTCCAGCATGGGGGCCAGGTGAAACTGACCCAGGCTGTGCTTTACGGTAGCCCTGAGGATGGCGTAAAGCGTGTGTTCGTCGTCGAACTTGACCTCCGTCTTGGTCGGGTGGATATTGATATCGATCGTATTTGGGTCTACCTCCAGATAGAGAAAGTATCCCGGATGTACATCGGGCTTTATCAACCCTTCAAAGGCAGAGAGCACGGCATGGTGCAGGTACGGACTTTTGATAAAGCGGTCATTGACGAAGAAGAACTGTTCTCCCCTGCTCTTTTTGGCAAAAGCCGGCTTGCAGATAAAACCGCGTATACTTACCACCTGGGTGGTTTCTTCCACCGGTACGAGCTTTTCTTCCATCCGGCTTCCAAAAATGCCAATGATCCTCTTTCTCAGGCTTGTGGCATTGAGGTGGAATAGCTCGCTTCCGTTGTGAAAAAAGAAAAAACTGATCCCCGGATGGGCCAGGGCTACTCGGTGAAATTCGTCGGTGATATGCCTGAACTCCACCTGGTTGGATTTTAGGAAATTCCGTCTGGCGGGAATATTGAAAAATAAGTTTTTCACGGCAATGGAAGTGCCTTTCGGACTCACCGTCGCTTCCTGGGAGACCACCTTGCTCCCTTCGATCCTCAGGTGGGTGCCGATCTCTTCATCTCCAGGTTTGGTCTGCATGTCTACATGGGCAATGGCCGCGATAGAGGCCAGGGCCTCTCCCCGGAATCCCTTGGTATGCAATTGAAAAAGATCATCGGCCGTTTTGATCTTGGAGGTGGCATGGCGTTCGAAACTCATCCGTGAGTCTGTCGGACTCATCCCGATCCCGTCATCTACCACTTGTATGAGCGCCTTTCCCCCATCCTTGATGATGAGTTTGATTTCTGTTGCACCCGCATCCACTGCATTTTCGAGCAATTCCTTCACCACTGAGGCAGGTCGTTGCACTACCTCACCAGCCGCGATCTGGTTGGCCACATGGTCCGGCAAAAGTTGAATAAGGTCTGCCATTACTCGGGAAAAAATATGGAGAGGTCGAAATCTAAGAGATATAGGACTATCAGGATCAAAACTGCCAGGACCACAAGGAACCGGAACCTGTAATTCCTGTCCGCACCCTTCCTGAGGTCAGACATGGCAGCACTCCAACGAGATTTCAGGCCACCGGGCGAATCAGCAGTGGTGCGATATCTGTCGAGCTTTCGCTCGATCTTATAGGGATTACCCTCCCCTTTGTCATCGTAATATTTCGGTGAGTAATTGAATTTCTTGTTCTTTCGCAGTCTCGTAAATCGTCCCATATCGCTCCTCCTTCAAAAGTACTTAATAATAAAAAAAAGGAAGTAGGATGAGTCCCAAAATTTGTTAACATCCGGGAACGTCTGAAAAGGCTGGATCAGTTTCCCAGGGCTGCCATCTTAATGGCCGCAATAGCCGCTTCGGCCCCCTTGTTGCCGTGCTTTCCACCGCTCCGGTCTTTGGCTTGCTGGAGGGTATCGTCGGTAAGGACACAAAAGATGACAGGGGTGTCCGTCAGGACATTCAGGTCCTTGATACCCTGAGAGGCGGCATTGCAGACAAAATCGAAATGGGAAGTCTCACCCCGGATCACGCTCCCGACAGCTATTACGGCATCTGGTTTTAGCTGCCCGATCATCTTTTTACATCCGTAAATGAGTTCAAAACTGCCGGGTACATCCCACCTCAGGATATTTTTCTTTTGAAGACCACAATCAATTAAAGTACTGCTGGCACCTTTAAAAAGACTTTCGGTGATTTCCGAATTCCACTCAGACACCACGATACCGATCCTCATACCAGAGGCGTCTGGAAGGGCCGACTTATCGTAATGTGAGAGGTTTCGGTTTGCAGTAGCCATGCCTACTGAGTTTGGGCCATGCCAATAAAGGCATCTATGTTCCTTCCTTCCTCGGTGTCCGGGTAGTCGTCCTTGATCCTTTGAAAGTAGTCAAGGGCTTTTTCGTTCCTGCCCAGTTCCATGGCTGCAATACCTGCCTTGTAAAGGAATCTCGGGGTAGTGAGGTTATTCTCATCCTCGGCCAGGGCTTTTTCGTAGTAATCCAGAGCATCTTCGGTCTGACCCAATTGCAGAAAGGCGTCGCCTATACCGCCCATAGCCAGCGATGCCGTAATCTCCTCATCAGGAGTGACCTGTTCGAGGTATTCAATGGCCTTATCGTACTGTTTGAGTTCCTTGTATGCCATACCCGCAGCGTATTTGGCAATGTTTGCCGAGGGAGTTCCCGCATATTCCTCAATGATGTCGAGGTATCCGTATTTGCCTTCCGCCCCATTCAGGGCAAGCATGAAAAGGGAATCTTTTTCTGCAGTGTTTTGCAAAGCCTCATTGAAATAGCGATTAGGGTAGAGCATCTCATTGGCAGCACTGGCATTTTTGGGTTGCTGTACGAATTGGTTGTACCCCAGGTAACCCAGGACCGCAACGGCGATTACACCGATCACCCCCAGGATGTAATTCTGGTTCCTCGCCACCCATTGCTCCGATTTGGAAGCGCTTTCATCAAGGGCGCTGAAGACTTCGGCAGTAGTACTTCCCTGCTCTGCCAGGGCTTTTTCTTCTTCCTTGTTCTTCGGCTTGTAACCCCTCTTTTTATATGTTGCCATTGTTCCTCTATTTGGTCGCGCAAAAATAAAGTTTTTATCGAAAACCATAGGGTATTTATTTGTTATTTTTGAAGTCGGAAGGGTCTGAAAACCCATTTGAATACCGCATTTCATGTTTCTCCAAAAAATTTCCCTCCTCAATTACAAGAACTTTAGAGACGTCGGATTTGAATTCGATTCGAAGATCAATTGCTTTGTGGGGAACAATGGAAGGGGAAAGACCAATATGCTCGATGCCATTTACCACCTCTCCTTCGGAAAGAGCTATTTCAACCCTATCGCTACACAGAATATCCGGCACGGTGAGGATTTCTTTGTCATCGAAGGGAATTTCATGCTCAACGGAAGGGAAGAAAAGATCGTATGTTCCCTGAAACGAAATGTAAAGAAGGTCATCAGACGTAATGGAAAGGCCTATGACAGGCTTTCCGAGCATATTGGATTGTTGCCTTTGGTCATTATCTCACCGGCAGACAGAGACCTCATCATAGAGGGAAGTGAAACCCGAAGGAAGTTCATGGACGGGGTGATATCACAATCGGATCCGGAATATCTCCACGCCCTGATGACCTATCAGAAGGCGGTCTCCCAACGCAATGCCCTGCTGAAATACTTCGCCGCCAACCATACCTTTGACAGGGCCACCCTGGAGATCTACGATGAGCAGTTACAGGTGCACGGGCAACACATTTATGAGAAGCGGATCGCATTTACCGAGGAGTTCGTCCCCGTGTTCCGGGAACAGTATGCCCTGATCTCTGGAGCGACAGAGGAGGTCAGCCTGATCTACAACTCCCGCCTTCACGAATCCCCCCTCTCTGAACTCCTCAAAGAGAACCTGGAAAAGGACAGGGCACTTCAATATACCAGCGTGGGCGTCCACAAAGATGACCTGGATTTTGAGATCGGCAGCCATCCCATCAAGAAATTCGGCAGTCAGGGTCAGCAAAAATCATTTCTCATTGCCCTGAAGTTCGCCCAGTTCCACCTGTTGAAAAAAATGGTGGGCACCACTCCTATCCTCCTGCTTGACGATATTTTCGACAAATTGGATGAACATCGGGTGGCCCATATCATCTCCCTGGTGGAAAATGAGAATTTTGGACAGATCTTTATCAGCGACACTCATGCTGACCGCACAGAGAAGATCATCAAAGAAATACACCAAACCTATAAAATGTTCCCCCTGTAAAATGAGAAATACAGTAACCTTCTTTACCCTTTTGATATTGCTCTCCTGCGGCCGTAAGGTTACCTCCGAGGACCTTGGATATCTGGATGGATACTGGGAGATCGAAGAGGTGATATTCCCTTCGGGCGACAAAAAGGCGTACGATATGAACGCTACCGTAGATTACATAGAGACCTCTGGTATGTCTGGGTACCGCAAGAAGGTACAACCTCTGCCGGATGGCAGCTTTATCACCTCCGACGATGCTGAGAATTTTGTGATCTCAGAGCGAAATGGCATTTTTTACATGGAGTACAGCAATGAGATGAGTACCTGGGAAGAAGAGATTGAATCCCTGACTCCGGAGCGCTTTGGCGTCATTAATCAGGATCAGATTCACTATCTTTATAAGCGATTTCAACCGATAATCCTGGAGGAAGATGGTCCGTAAAAAAAATAATGTTACCCTGGGTGAGGCCCTGCAGGAGTTCATCTCTTCCCACAAATTGCAAAAGGGACTCGACAAGGTCTTGGTGCGCGAAGCATGGGCTTCCCTGATGGGCAACGGGGTGAACAACTACACCACTGGAATCGATCTCAGGAACGGTACCCTTTTTGTTTCCCTCTCGTCCTCCGTACTCCGTGAAGAGCTTAGCCACGGTAAATCGAAGATCATTGCCCTGCTCAATGAAGAACTGGGGAGGGATGTGGTCACAAAAATTGTACTCCGCTGACCAGAAACAAAAAAGGCCTTCGTTTCCGAAAGCCCTTTACTTCTTCTTGCTTATCTGATCAGTAAATCTCCCTACCCGAAAAGTGGAATGCCCCTTCGATGGCTGCATTCTCATCACTGTCTGAGCCGTGGATGGCATTTTCGCCTATATCCTTGGCATAGAGCTTCCGGATGGTTCCTTCGGCTGCTTCAGCAGGATTGGTAGCCCCTATGAGTGCCCTGAAGTCCTCCACCGCGTTGTCCTTTTCCAGGATGGCAGAAACGATAGGGCCCCTGGTCATGAAATCGACCAATTCATCAAAGAAAGGCCGCTCTTTGTGAATGGCGTAAAATTCCCTCGCATCCCTCTTGCTGAGCTGTGTGTATTTCATGGCGATGATCTTAAATCCCGCCGAGGTGATCTTCTCCAGGATGGCACCGATATGTCCGTTCTCCACGGCGTCGGGTTTGATCATGGTAAATGTTCTGTTTCCTGTCATTCTTAAAAATTTTCGGCAAAAGTACGCTATCTTACCGCAACCTACAACATTAATACTCCCGTGTTAATTCGCCCAGGATCTCCCCCTGGTCACCCACCATAAGGAATCGAACGCTTTTTGCCTTCAGGTCGATGTCGACCAGCCCGAAACTCCTTTTGGCCACAACTTCTCCAACGCGGTACTTATTGGGTTCCCCTGAAAATCCGGAGTAGACATGGGTAAGGCCGCTACTCGTAAAATCGACAAGGGGATAAGACAAGTCAGGTAAAGACACCTCTGAAAATTCTGAAATATGCCGATCCCCAGACAGGAGAATGACCCCTTTGGCACCGGAATCTGATATCAGGGATTCCAGTTTGTCGACTTCATGCGGAAAATTCCCCCAGGTCTCAAAACCGTGCTCCCCTGACAGGACCTGTATACTGCTCACGAGAATATTGAAATCCGCCTCGGAGTCGCGCAGTTCCCCTTCGAGCCATGCCCATTGTTCTTCTCCAAGGATAGTACCTTTTCCGTAGTCCCCCGGCTCATACCTCCTGCCCTTTTGCGATGACAGTGTCAGGGCCGTTCTGAAATAACGGGTATCCAGCACGAGGATCCTCACCTTACCTTCCGGGAGATCGTATTCATGACTGGCGTAGACCCCTTCCCTATTCCTTCGGGGATCGTCCTCATCCACACCTATGAAATCGAGAAAAACTTCCTGGCTCCCTCTTTTTGATTCAAATTCCACTCCCCCGTCGTTGAGACCGTAATCGTGATCGTCCCAGGTACCTATAACTGGGACCTGGGATAGGAGCTCCCTGTAGACCGGGACTGCTTTCTGGGCGTTATACATACCGGCTATGACTTGTGGGTCATCCGAATCGGCATAGACGATATCCCCACCCCAGATCCAGATATCGGGATTGGCAGCGAGCACGTCATCCCACAAAATGTTCTTTACGTTGTGTTTGTTACAAGAACCAAAAGCCAGGGTAAACTGGCCTTTTGTCTCCGGTCCCTCAACCGGGAGCTTAGCCGACTTACAACCTATCAGAAATACGACTGACAAAATGGATAAAGAGTACCGCATATCAAGACTATTTTGCATCTAAATTTAAGAGAATACCTCAAACAGGATAAGACATCGGCCAAACTTATCGATAATTTAACCTGCCAAATGTCATTGAGAAAGTTAATGACAAAACTATCCTTTGAGTCCCTTTTCACGTTCTGAACTATAAGATCGACTCAGGGATTTAGGTTTTTAGTCGTATCTTTGCGCCCATGAATTCAGCAGATGCGAGGGCCCTGAAGGACCTGCTTAACAGCCCGAAAAAGATCGCCATTATACCCCATAAAAACCCCGATGGGGATGCGGTGGGAGCGTCCCTGGCCCTGAATCATTTCTTGAGTTTAAAAGGACACCAAACAACGGTGGTCAGCCCCAATGATTATCCCGATTTTCTGAAGTGGATGCCAGGCAATGAGGAGGTGATGATCTTTGAAAAACAAGAGAAAGCTGCCAAAAAAGTACTCCATGAGGCCGAGGTGGTCTTTACCCTTGACTTTAATGACCTGAGCAGGGTCGGACCCATGCAGGAGATCCTCCGGGAACTTCGCAGTCCTTTCGTGATGATCGACCATCACCACAGTCCGGCTGACTATGCCCTTATCACCTATTCAGACACTTCTATGAGTTCCACCTGTGAAATGGTCTTTCACACCATAGAGGCTTTGGGAGGAAGTAAAGAGGTTACGCCGGAGATCGCAGACTGCCTGTACGCCGGGATCCTAACCGATACTGGTTCTTTCAAATACGCCTCAACGACCAGTGAAACGCACAGGGTGGCTGCTTTCCTGATCGATAAGGGGGCCAGGAGTGCCGACATCCACAAGGAGATTTTCGACACGAACACACCCAGCAGGCTCCATCTCCTGGGATGTGCTCTCAACAATATGGTGATCCTACCCGAATTCAGCACGGCTTACATCACCCTTAGCCAGGAGGAACTGGACAAGCATCAGTTCAAAAAAGGAGACACAGAAGGCTTCGTCAATTACGGGCTTACCCTGGCAGGTATACGCCTTGCGGTCATCTTTATAGAAAACAGGGACGAAGGCATCATCAAGATCTCCCTTCGATCCGAAGGGGATTTTTCGGTGAATGAATTCGCCAGGTCTTATTTTAACGGGGGTGGGCATACCAACGCCGCCGGAGGAAGAAGTGATCGTTCCCTTGAGGAGACCGTCCTTTATTTCAGGGGCCTGCTGGAAAAACACCAAAATGAACTTATCGCATGAAAAAGATCTCTTTACTCCTATGTATTCTCCTTGGATTTTCCTGTCAGGAACCCCAACCCAGGAGACCGGTAAAGGTCAGTTCAGGCACCTTCATCAAGGAGTCTGCGGAGCGGAACAGGAAATTACTGGCCCTGGAGGAGGAAATGATCCGGCAGGTCATCCAAAAAGACAGCCTGAAGGAGTACTACCCAACGGCCGAGGGCAGCTGGTATACCTACGATCTCAGGAATGAGGTGGTCGATTACACTCCACAGACCGACGACCTTGTCAGGTTCACCTATGACCTGCTCACCCTCGAAAACGACACCATTTATTCCAGGGGTGAGATCGGATTGCAGACCTACAAAGTAGATAAGCAGGAACTTTTTCCCGGTTTGAGAAACAGTATCAAATTATTGAAGGAAGGGGAAACAGCCACTTTTTATTTCCCGTCTTCCCTGGGATACGGCTACCTGGGCGATAAAAACAAGATAGGAGTAAATGTGCCTCTGAAGGCTGTGATCACCATCTTTGAGATTGAACCTGATAACACAGACGAAACACCTTAAATCAATTTTACTATGAAGAATACACTTTCCCTGATTACCGCGATCCTGATCCTCATGACAGGGTGCAAATCAAGTCAGTACACCCACCTGGGAGACGGCCTCTTCGCGGATATCAAAACGACCCAGGGCGACATTATCGTCAGACTGGAACACGAGAAGACCCCCGTGACTGTGGCGAATTTCGTTTCCCTGGCAGAGGGCAACAACCCCTTCGTCAGCGAAGAGTACAAGGACAAAAAATACTATGACGGTCTCCTTTTTCACAGGGTGATGGCCGATTTTATGATCCAGGGTGGCGATCCTACTGGGACAGGTTCCGGATATCCGGGATATCGCTTTAAGGACGAAATCGTCGATTCCCTGCGACACGATAAAGCAGGAATCCTGTCGATGGCCAATGGCGGACCCAAAACCAATGGCAGCCAGTTCTTTATCACCCTGAAACCCACCCCCTGGCTGGACGGCAAGCACACCGTCTTTGGGGAAGTGGTGGAAGGTATGTCCGTGGTTGATTCGATAGGCGTAGTGGAGACTTCCGAAAGGGACAGGCCCGTGACAGATGTGGTCATGAAGACCATTGAGATCATCCGCAATGGAAAAGAGGCTAAAAAGTTCGATGCCGTAAAGATCATGACCGAATATTTCGCCGAGGAGGAAGCCGCGATTGCAGCTTTTGAGAAGATGAAAAGGGATCTGGCGGATGAGATAGCCTCCCAGAAGAATGAGGCTCAGACCCTCCCCTCAGGCTTGAAAATGATGGTTCTTGAAGAAGGAACAGGAGAGAAGCCCAAAGTTGGCCAAAAAGTGATGGTGAATTATGCAGGATACCTCGAAAACGGAGATCTCTTTGACAGTAACTACGAAGAGATAGCGAGGAAATACCAGGTATTTGACCCTAAACGGAAAATGGGGGGTGGTTATAGTCCATTTCCTATGGACTACAGTATGGAAGCAAACTTAATCCCAGGGTTCAAGGAAGGATTGCTCACCATGAAAGTGGGCGATAAGATCAGAGTATTCATACCTCCTCATTTGGGGTACGGACAGCAGGGCATGGGACCCATCCCTCCTAACTCAGACCTGGTTTTCGACCTGGAGATCACAGGTCTTTACGGTGAATAAAAAAAGCTCCCCTGTCAATTCAGGGGAGTTTTTTTTAGGCTTCCGGGATCTCGGCTAAGATTGCTCTGAGGAATTTCCAGAATTTTTGAACAGAGGAGATCTGTACCCGTTCGTCCGGCGAATGTGCTCCTTTGATGGTGGGTCCGAAACTGATCATGTCCAGTCCCGGATACCGGCTACCGAGTATACCGCATTCGAGTCCGGCATGGCAGGAAACGACCCGTGGTTCCTCATTGAAAAGTCTTTTGTATTGTTCACGAAGGACCTCCAGGATCTCCGAATCGGGATCGGGGGTCCATCCGGGATAATCCCCGCTCTGATGGACATCATATCCTGCGAGGGAAAACACCGAACTCAGGCTGTTGGCCAGATCTGCTTTAGCAGATTCGACTGAAGACCGGGTGAGGCATGAGATCTTGATCTTTCCTTCCTTAACTTCTACCCTGGCCAGATTGTTGGAGGTCTCCACGAGTCCGTCTATAGCCCTGCTCATGACAAAAACACCATTGTGCACTCCATAGATAGCTCTGACAAGAGCATCCCGATCCCCCCTATCCATCACTGTCCCGGCATAGGGATGTTCCTCTATGCTGATCTGCAGATTAGGCTCTGTAGGGGAAAGTTCCTTTCGAATCTCCCCGATCAGATCCTTCATGCTTGATATGATTTTATCACGTTCATCTTTTAATGCAAAATTGGCACTGCTCTCGCGGGGAATGGCATTGCGCAGACCTCCTCCGTCGATCTCGCCCACGTATACATCCCCGGCGGTAATCCCGGTATATAGTATGCGGTTGAGGATCTTATTGGCATTGCCCAGACCGCGGTGGATATCCATTCCGCTGTGCCCTCCCTGCAAGCCTTTGACCTGCAATTGGTAGGTGGTGGCCCCTTCAGGTATAGCCTTTTGGACATAATCCCCAGTAGCTGTCACATCGATCCCCCCCGCACATCCGATATCTATTTCGTCATCATCTTCCGTATCGAGATTCAGGAGTATGGTCCCCTTCAATAATCCTTTTTCCAGGCCTTTGGCACCGGTCATCCCCGTCTCCTCGTCCACAGTGAAAAGGGCCTCAAGTGGAGGATGAGGAATATTCTCACTGGCGAGGAGGGCCATGATGGCTGCCACCCCCAATCCGTTATCAGCCCCCAGGGTAGTGCCCCGGGCCCTGACCCAGTCACCATCTGCATACATGTCGATACCCTGTTCCGCAAAGTTGAAATCTGTGGTCTTGTTCTTCTGGTGAACCATATCCAGATGGGATTGAAGGACCACCGTCTTTCTTTTTTCCATCCCTTCTGTTGCCGGTTTCTTTACAATTACATTACCTACCCTGTCTTTGATCGTTTCGAGCCCAAGAGACTTTCCAAAGTCGAGCATAAAGGCGATCACACGTTCTTCCCTTTTTGATGGCCTGGGCACCGCATTGAGCTGCGCGAAATACTTCCATACCATTTTGGGTTCTAATTCCTGTAACTTCATAAGATCATTTTCGTTTCAATCCCAAAAATACAGACCTCGACATAAACCCGCTTATAATTTTGGGTAAATTTACCGCCGTGAATTACAGGTTGAAAAATGCCATCGCCCTGTCCCTGCCCCTTCAGATCCTCCTGGTTCGATGGGCGCGGGATTACCCGGGATTTATAGAGCAGTATTACAGCCGAGGGCTGTACCCGTACATTGCCTCGGCACTCAGGTTCCTGTACGGCTGGATTCCCTTTTCCATTGGAGACATCGTATATACTCTCCTGATCATCCTCGGGATACGATATGTGGTCCTCAACTGGCTCCTGATACGTGCAAAGCCCTTATCATTCATTAGGAACGTGTTTCTGGTAGCTTCGGGAGCCTATCTGACCTTCCACCTGCTCTGGGGACTGAATTACTACAGAGAACCCCTTTCCAAAACCCTTGATTTAAAGGATACCTGTACGAAAGAAGAGCTGGTTGAATTCACCTCCCGCCTTCTGGATCGAACCAATACCCTCCAATTGAAACTGGCAGGGAGTGACAGCGTACAGGTGCCCTTCCCTTTTCGCCACGGAGAGGTCTTTGAGAAAATCTCGTCGGACTACCATCCCATCCCGGGAAAAGCTCCGTTTTTTGAGTATCCCGATCCAAGTATCAAGACGTCCCTCTACAGTTTGGCACTTACCTATATGGGATACGGAGGATACCTGAATCCCTTTACTCTGGAGGCGCAGGTAAACCGAAAGATCCCTATGTTCCGGTTTCCAGTGGTCAGCTGCCACGAGATCGCACATCAGCTGGGATATGCGGCAGAGAACGAGGCGAATTTTATCGGTTATCTGGCTTCCCTCAACCACCGTGATGCCCGTGTGAGGTATGCAGCCCATTCCTACGCCCTGGGTTACTGCCTCTCGGAACTGCGCAACCTGGATGATGCTCTTTTTAAGGAATTGTATGCCCGGGTTCATCGGGGCGTGCAAATGGATTACGAAGCGCTAAACGACTTCTGGACAGCTTATGAAAATCCCCTGGAACCTGTCTTCAAGAATACTTTTGACGCTTTTTTGAAGGCGAACAACCAGGCAGCAGGAATCCGAAGCTACAATCTGGTGGTCTCCCTCCTGGTCTCTTATCACGAGCGTTACCCTCTGTAAGAACAATCCTCATCTATCTTGTTTCTTTCTCGCACTCGATATGTTAAAAAAAAATTAACAGAAGGGCTGTTCTGACGGGTTCGTTTAATTTTAGAGCCTAACTCAAAAGTACTGACCTTATGAAAATGAAGTATCTGCTGCTGGCCGTCGCCTGGCTCAGTGGCCTTTCCCTTTTTTCTCAGGATTATTTTCCGAAAAACGACGGGGTAAAGGCGGAAAACAACAATTACACGGCTTTTACCCGGGCCCACATCCACGTGAGTGCCACTCAGGTGATCGAAAACGGCACCTTGCTCATACGGGAAGGCAAGGTCGTGGCTGCAGGGACGAATGTCAACATCCCGGCGAACACCGTGCGCATCGACCTTGATGGCAAACACATTTACCCTTCCTTTATCGATGTGTTTTCCTCCTTTGGGGTGGAACAGGCTAAACGTCCTTCCGGAGGTGGTCGCTCTGCTCAATACGATCCTTCCCGCGAAGGATTTTACTGGAATGACCACATCATGCCGGAAGTGGATGCGATCAACGCCTTCAAATACAATGACAAAGATGCCAAATCCTTAAGGGAGGCCGGCTTTGGTGTTGTCAATTCACATGTTCAGGACGGGATCGCCAGGGGGACAGGGGTCCTGATCGCCCTGAAAGCCGAAGGCAATGATGCAGAACGCATCGTAGACGACAATTCAGCCCAGTATTTTTCCTTTGACAGGAGTGTCCTTAAGAACCAATCCTACCCAACTTCCCTGATGGGGGCTATGGCTCTGCTCCGACAAATGTATAACGACGCTGCCTGGTATGAAAAAGGGATGGTCGATACCAAAGACAGATCCCTGGAAGCCCTTATCGAAAACAAGGGGATGGTGCAGATCTTTGCAGCAGGTGATGCCGGACATGCCCTCAGGGCAGACAAGATCGGGGATACCTTTGGCATCCAATACGCCATCCTGGGAGGAGGCAATGAATTTGAAATGATCGACGATATCAAATCGACCAATGCCCGATTGATCATTCCGGTAGACTTTCCGGATGCCTACGATGTTTCCGATCCCTTTCAGGCCGATTACGTCGCCCTGAAAGACATGAGATTCTGGAACCAGGCTCCGTCCAACCCTAAGGTCCTGGCGGAGAATGGAATTGCTTTCAGTTTTACGCTCCACGACCTGAAGAGTCCGTCCGAAATGAAGGATAAGCTCGCTAAGGCCCTGCAATACGGACTTTCAGAGGCCAAGGCCCTGGAGGCGCTGACGTCCATTCCGGCCGCCCTTCTCGGGAAATCGGATCTTATCGGCAGTCTGCAGCCAGGTCGGTACGCCAATTTCCTGATCACCTCTGGAAAGATATTCGACTCGGAAACTACGCTTTACGAAAACTGGGTACAGGGGCAGAAGCACATCGTCAACCCCATGGACCAGAAGGATATTCGCGGCAAATACGATCTGACGGTAGGCGGGACCACCTACAACCTCAGCATCTCGGGAGAACCCTCCAAACCGAAAGCGGAGATTGAGAAGGACACCCTGAAGATCGATTCCAAATTCAAATATGACGGGGATTGGGTCACCCTGACCCTGACAACCCCTGATGATGACATTTACAGGATGACTGCCAGAATTACCGCCTCGGATGATAACCTCAGCGGTCGCTTGCTACTTCCCAACGGTGGGGATTCCTCTTTTACAGCCGTGAGAAAGGAAGGACCCTCAGATAAATCTGAGGATAAAGATGAAGGTGCCAAAGAAACTCTGGTGGTCATGCCAGTGAAATTTCCCAACGTCGGATACGGATACGCTGAGAAAAAGACGGCAGAAGACGTTTTGTTCCGCAACGCCACCGTATGGACGGGGGAAGATGCCGGGATCCTGGAAAACACAGATGTTCTGGTAAGGAATGGTAAGATATCAAAGATCGGAAATAACCTCAATGCTGGGAATGCCAGGGTGATCGATGCGACGGGTAAGCACCTTACGGCGGGAATCATCGATGAACACAGTCATATTGCCGGCCTCGCCATCAATGAGGCAGGACAGAATTCCTCGGCCGAGGTCAAAATGACCGATGTGGTCGACCACACGGATATGGACCTTTACCGCAACCTGGCCGGGGGTGTCACCACAGTGCAGCTCCTGCACGGATCTGCGAATCCCATAGGCGGGAGATCGGCCATCCTCAGGCTGAAATGGGGAGAATCGGCAGACAAACTCATCTTTGAAAACTCCCCCAAGTTCATCAAGTTTGCCCTTGGAGAGAACGTAAAGCAGAGTAACTGGGGCAGCACATCGCGTTTTCCACAGACACGAATGGGGGTAGAACAAGTGTTTATCAACTATTTCCAGAGGGCAAAGGAGTACGATGCCCTGAAAAAAAGCGGAAAGCCCTATCGCTATGATGAAGAGATGGAAGTGCTGGCAGAGATCCTCAACGGAGAGCGCTTTATCAGTTGCCATTCCTATGTGCAGAGCGAGATCAATATGCTCATGAAAGTAGCGGAAAAATTCGGGTTCCGTGTCAATACCTTCACCCACATCCTCGAGGGGTACAAGGTAGCAGACAAAATGGCGGAGCACGGCGTGGGAGGTTCGACATTCAGTGATTGGTGGGCTTATAAGTTTGAAGTCAATGACGCCATTCCTTACAACGCAGCAATCATGGCCAGCCAGGGCGTGACAGTAGCCATCAACAGCGACGATGCAGAAATGTCCAGGCGACTCAACCAGGAGGCTGGGAAGACCATCAAATATGGTGGAATGTCGGAAGAGGAAGCCTGGAAAACGGTAACCCTGAACCCGGCAAAACTACTACATATCGATGACCGGGTTGGGAGTATAAAGGAGGGGAAAGAAGCAGACCTTGTACTCTGGAATGCCCATCCCATGTCTGTGTATGCCAGGGCCGAAAAGACCATGATCCAGGGAGTGACCTACTTCGACCTCGAGCAGGATAAGGCTCTTCGGGAAGCTGTTAAAAAAGAAAGGAGTGAGCTGGTCAAGATGATGATCGACGAGAAAAACGGAGGAGCAAAGACCCGAAAGCCAGCACAGAACAAAAAGGAACGTTTCACCTGTGACACTTTGTAAAATGAAGGACATGAAAAAAATCACATATATCGCAATTGCAATCCTTACAGGGATTTATCAGCATATTCTGGGGCAGCAGACGCCGGCACCGCCACAGACCGAGGTCATTTCGGTAACCGGGGCCACTGCTCATATCGGAGACGGCACGGTGGTGGAGAACTGCACCCTCATCTTCGAAAATGGGAAGATCACCGCCCTGGGATCCGGGGTGAGCCCGCAAGGCAGGGTGATCGACGCCACCGGAAAACACCTATATCCGGGCTTTATAGCCCCTGGAAAGTCGCTTGGTCTTATCGAGATCAATGCCGTACGGGCTAGTGACGACCAGGACGAGATCGGCAGCCTGATCCCCCATGTACGCAGCCTGATAGCTTACAATGCAGAATCCAAGGTTGTGGAGAGTATGAGGCCTAACGGAGTGTTACTGGGCCAGATAGCCCCTCAGGGGGGACGGATCTCCGGTACCTCTTCCATCGTACAATTCGATGCCTGGAACTGGGAAGATGCAGCCGTCAAAGTAGACGACGGTATCCATATCAACTGGCCGAATACCTTCAGGCGTGGTCGTTGGTGGCTGGGGGAAGAACGTGGCTACAAACCCAACAAGGAGTATCAGGAGCAGGTAGAAGAAGTAGTTTCATTCCTGAAAAATGCCCGGGTCTACGGGGATGGAAAAAATTCCACGGTGAATCCGGCATTTGAAGCTTCCCAGGGACTATTCGACGGCAGCAAACACCTGTACGTCTATGCCCAGGACGAGAAACAGATCGTAGATGCCATTACGTCATTGAAAGCGGCCGGGATCCAGAAACTAGTGCTGGTGGGAGGGTATCACGCCCATCGGATCACCGACTTCCTGAAGAAGAACGACATTCCTGTACTGGTGAATTTCACACACAGCCTGCCCGAATTCGATGATGATGACTACGACTTCACCTACAAATTACCAAAGATGCTGGTAGATGCAGGATTACTCGTAGGCCTTCAGAATGCAGAAGCATCCAATTTCCAGACCAGGAACCTTCCTTTTTACGCCGGACAGGTGGTGGGGCAAGGCCTGAACAGGGAAGTGGCCCTGCAGCTGATCACCGGAAATACGGCCAGGATCCTCGGGATCGAGGACAGCTATGGTACACTGGCTGAAGGCAAGAGTGCGACTTTCTTTGTTTCAGAGGGGGATGCCCTGGATATGAGGGGCAACCAACTCACGCACGCATTTATAGACGGGCGGGAAATATCCCTTGAAACCCATCAGACGGAGCTCTGGAAGCGGTATATGGGGAAATACAACTCAGAATAGAAAATGGGGCCGACGGGCCCCATTTTACTTATTTGTTCATTTGCTGACTGCTACCCTTAATTCTGCTCCCTTGGGTTGTTCAAACAGGGAAGGATCCGAAGGTTTTTTACTGAGGACAGGTTCCCGGAATTGTAAAGTACTCCTTGAGGCCGAAGGAAAACCGTCAATAACGGTGTACCAAGTGATAGATCCGGGCAATTTCAAGGTCTCAACAGGGACCCAATCATCATATCTGATCCAGTGGATATCATCTGATGGACGACCGGTCCCATAGGTCACCGTATACCCGAGCCATTCCATTCTATAAGTATCCGGATCGTAGTGTAGGAAGTACTCGTCCTCGGGAGAGGTACCTATCCCTGAATTGTAACGTATTCCCACGCCGGGATACGCCTTGCCTCCAAAATTGAGAGGTTCTGTCTCAAAGTAAACAATACCATCGTCTGCCAGGACAAAGGGCATGGCATAGAAGTAGAACATGAGGTTGTGATAGAATACCGGATCCCCTTTATAAACCCCCTCAGGGTCCAGGATCCAAACATCCTTCCCGTCGAAACCCATCTCGTATGCTCCTGTTTTCACAACATCCATCCTGGAATAAAGGTCTATCTCATGCTTCTCCACCTCCTCTCCCTTCGGGATCTCGTAGGACATATAACGATAAGATTTCCAGGCCTCTAAACCACCGTGCGCCTCAAAAACTCTTTGGAGGGCCTCGGGATAGGGTTTTGTTGACCCTACTTCAATTTTCTCATGAGAGGAATCCTCTGGCTCACCGGTCTTAGGTGACTCTTTACAGCTTAAAAAAATCAGGATCAGTGGCCAAAACCAGAACAACCATGTTTTCATAATTAATGGTATTTGCTAATCTGTCGCGATTTATCTCTTTTGTTTACAGTTTCACCTATTTTTGATTCTATGCATATGGTTAAAAAGATCACCAGCCCTCAGAATGCGCTCATAAGGCAAGTGGTCCAGCTGAAACACAAGAACAAGGAGCGCGGTAAGACGGGTCTCTTTGTCCTTGAGGGTCAGCGCGAACTGTCCATGGCCCTCAAAGGAGGCTGCAGATTGCAATCCTTGCTCCTATATCCAGAATTCTTTCCGGTAGCGGAAGCAGTTCAATTTATGGAAGAGCACGGTGTGCATGCCGAGATCATCGAAATTAACAAGGAGGTCTATCAAAAACTTGCCTATCGGGAGAAGACCGAGGGAGTGCTGGCCATAGCAAAAGCACGGAGCCATGACCTCAAGGACCTTAAACTGCCGAAGGAGCCTCTGATCCTGGTAGCGGAGGCCGTCGAAAAACCTGGCAACCTGGGAGCCCTTCTGCGAACCGCGGACGCCGCCAACCTGGATGCCGTGATTATCGCCGATCCTAAAGGGGACCTCTACAATCCGAATACCATCCGTTCCAGCGTGGGGTGTATCTTTACGGTTCCCATCGCCATGGGCAAAAGTTCGGAGGTCATCGATTTTCTCAAGAACCGAAACATCCGGATTTATGCGGCTACCCTGACCGGGGCTATTCCCTATACACAGGCCGATTTAACCGGGGGGTGTGCCATCGCAGTCGGGACGGAGGCCACCGGCCTTTCACAATCGTGGGTCAAAGATTCCCATGCCCGCGTCGTGATCCCCATGGAAGGACAGATCGATTCCATGAATGTCTCGGTATCAGCTGCAATACTTATCTTTGAAGCCAAGCGGCAAAGGCTTTCGCCTGCCCATTAATCCTGTTGAAGCCCCAATATGAACAGCACCTTTCTTTTTTATCTGATCATTGGGATCCTGGTGGTCGAATTCACGGTGGAGACTTTGTTGGACTATCTGAATGCCAGGAGGTTTACAGATCCTGTTCCCCCTGAATTATCGGATGTTTATGAAGACGAGGAATACACTAAATCTCAGGCATATAAAAAAGCGAATTACACCTTTGGACTGTATTCATCTGCCTTTTCTCTCCTTCTGGTACTCGCTTTTCTTCTTTTTGGAGGATTTGAATGGGTAGACCGCATGGTGAGGAGCATCACGGATCATCCCATCGCCATGGCCCTCCTTTTTTTCGGGACCATCGGTTTGGGAAGCGATCTGTTGATGACACCCTTCTCGTACTACCGGACCTTTGTCATAGAGGAACGGTTCGGGTTCAACAAGAGCAGTCCCGGGCTCTTTTTTTTGGACAAGCTGAAAGGCTGGTTGCTGATGGGGGTTTTTGGCGGGGGCATCCTGTCCCTGGTGATCCTTTTTTTCCAGTGGGCTGGCAATGCATTCTGGTTATACGCCTGGGGGCTAATTACCCTTTTTACCATATTTGTCAACTTTTTCTACAGCAAACTCCTAGTTCCCATCTTCAACAAACAGGAACCCCTGGAAGAGGGCAGCCTCAAAGAGAAAATCCAGGGATATGCCGAGAAGGTAGGCTTTGAACTCCAGAAGATTTTTGTAATTGACGGCTCCAAAAGGTCGACCAAGGCCAATGCCTACTTTTCCGGATTCGGCAAGCAAAAAAGAGTCACCCTCTACGATACGCTTATCGAGGACCTGGAGGAAGAAGAGATCGTTGCAGTGCTGGCCCATGAGGTTGGACATTACAAAAGGCGGCATATCATCTCCAACCTCCTGGTGTCTGTTGCGCTCACAGGGTTCACGCTTTTCCTCCTTTCCCTGTTCATCAACAATCCAGAGGTCTCTAAGGCCATAGGCGTCCAAAATCCCAGTTTTCACGCCGGCCTTATCGGCTTTGCTCTGTTGTACAGTCCGATTTCACAGATCACTGGCCTGGCGATGAATTATATGTCGAGGCAGTTCGAATACCAGGCCGATCACTACGCAAAAAAGACCTACGGCAACCAGCCCCTGATCAGTTCCCTGAAAAAGCTGTCAAAGAACAGCCTGAGCAATCTCACCCCCCACCCGGCCTACGTTTTTATGCACTATTCGCATCCCCCCTTGATCTCCCGTGTCAGAAGGCTGCAGGCATGATTTTTGTTGGTAACTACAAAAGATTGTGGTAATTTTAAGTTGTTATGAGGAGTGAAACCTTAGTGGATCAGGAGAACCGGGAGATTGCCAAGCAGTACAAGGAATTGCTGCGCATCAGCTACCAGACCCTGACCCCCCAGGATAAAAAACTGATCCGGTCTGCCTTTGACGTTGCTGTAGACGCTCACAAAAATCAGCGCAGGAAATCCGGAGAAGCATATATTTTCCATCCCATAGCCGTAGCCAAGATCGTCGCATCTGAGATCGGTCTCGACGCCGTTTCCATAGCCTCGGCCCTATTGCACGACGTGGTGGAGGACACGGAGTACACCCTGGATGACATCGAGCGTCTGTTTGGGGAAACCGTAGCCAGGATTGTGGATGGTCTCACCAAGATCGCCCACCTGAAGAAGGACACCAACATTTCTCAACAGGCGGAAAATTTTCGCAAAATGCTCCTTACCCTGCACGACGACGTCAGGGTCATCATTATCAAGATCGCCGACCGGTACCACAATATGCTGACTATGGACTCCATGCCGGAGGACAAGCAGGTGAAACTGGCCTCGGAAACCCTTTATATCTATGCCCCCCTGGCGCACAGGATCGGACTATACAATATCAAGACGGAACTGGAAGACCTGAGCCTAAAGTATACGGAGCCTGAGGTCTATAGTGACATCCAAAACAAGATCGAGGAAACCAAGGAGGAGCAACAGCAGTACATAGATGACTTTACGGATGTCATCAGGGCCTCCCTGAACAAAGAAAAACTCAAGTATACTATTAAGGGACGGATGAAGTCTATCTTCTCAATACGGAGGAAGATGACCACGCAGAACGTGAACTTTGATGAGATCTATGACAAATTTGCCATCCGTATCATTTACAAGTCAGACAGGAAGAATGAGAAGTTCCTCGCCTGGAAGATCTATTCCATTGTTACGGACCACTTTACTCCTAACCCGACCCGATTACGCGACTGGATCTCCTCCCCTAAATCCACAGGCTATGAGGCTCTCCATATCACGGTCATGGGGCCACAGGGAAAATGGGTGGAAGTACAGATCCGAAGCGAACGAATGCACGAGATCGCCGAGAAGGGTTATGCAGCACACTTTAAATACAAGCACGGGGACCAGAAGGAACAGGGCATAGAGGAATGGCTCAACCGCCTGCAGGAAGCCCTGGAGAATTCCAATGGCAATGCCGTTGATTTTGTGGAGGAATTCAAGTTGAACCTCTACTCCAAGGAGATCTTTGTCTTTACCCCCAAAGGAGAACTTATCTCACTTCCGAAAGGAGCTACCCCGATCGACTTTGCCTTCAACATCCATACTGAAGTCGGAATGCGCACAAGGGGGGCCAGGGTGAACGGCAAGCTTGTTCCCCTGAGCACCACTCTGAAAAGCGGAGACCAGCTGGAGATCATTACCTCGGACAGTGCCAAACCCAACCAGAACTGGCTGGAATACGCCACTACGGCTAGGGCGCGTTCCAAGATCAGGGCTTCCCTGCGGGATGAAAAGAAGGCAGTTGCTGCCGAGGGAAAAGAGATCCTCCGCAGGAAACTCAAGTCCCAGAAGGTGACCCTGAACGAGGATTCTGTCAATAAAATGGTGGTCTATTTCAAGTTGCAGACCAGCCTGGACCTGTTCTACCGGGTGGGTATCGGTTCTATTGATAACCAGATGATCAAGGATTTCGCCTCCTCCTACAACAACGCCTTTATCAGTTTCTTCAAAAACAGGATGCGTAAAAAGCCTGTACCCGAGGATATCGACAAGGATGAGATCACCTCCAAATACGACATGCTCGTCTTCGGGAAGGAGGAAGAAAAACTGGAGTACAAATTATCCCAGTGCTGCAATCCCATCCCGGGGGATGAGGTTTTTGGCTTTATCAGTGTCAATGACGGCATCAAGGTCCACAAGAAAAACTGTCCGAACGCCATTTCTCTGCAGTCCAACTACGCTTACCGCATCATCAGTGCTAAATGGATAGACTCCTCCCAGGAAGAATTCACGGCTGAGATCAAACTCACCGGACTGGACAACCTGGGTCTGATCAATGAGATCACAGAGATCATCTCAGACCATATGCACGTGAACATGAAAAACCTGAATTTCGACACGGACGGGGGAACTTTCTCCGGAAGGATCACAGTCGTGGTCAAGAACAAGGCTATTCTGAAAAAACTGATCGATAATCTGAAAGCTGTTAAGGGGATAGATAAGGTCAGCAGAACATGAGTCAAAACCCCTTCTGAGGCAGTGAGCAGGACATGTGTTTTAATTTTTTTAGCCGTACCTTTGCGGCGTAAGGCAGCCTAAGTGAATTACCATGGGAAATAAGGACCAGGACATTGTCAAAAGTGTCTTCACGGCCTTTCTGGAGGAGAACGGACACAGGAAGACCCCGGAGCGCTACGCCATCTTGCAGGAGATCTACGACACCGATAACCATTTCGATATCGAATCCCTGTATATCAAGATGAAAAATAAGAATTACCGGGTAAGCAGGGCTACCCTGTACAATACCATTGAGCTCCTTCTGGAATGCAAGCTTGTGCGAAAGCACCAGTTCGGCAAAAACCAGGCACAATACGAGAAATCGTATTTTGACAGGCAACATGATCACGTCATCCTCACCGATACGGGCGAGGTCGTCGAGTTTTGTGACCCGAGAATCCAGTCGATCAAAAAAACGATCGAAGAAGTATTCGATATCAAGATTAATAACCACTCGCTTTATTTTTACGGTACCAGGAACCAACCGGAGGAAGCAAAAAATTAGATATAGATTCATGGCGGTAGATTTACTACTCGGTCTTCAGTGGGGAGACGAAGGAAAAGGAAAGATCGTTGACGTGCTGACCAAGGATTACGATATTATCGCCCGTTTTCAGGGCGGGCCAAATGCTGGTCATACCCTGGAGTTCGACGGTCACAAACATGTCCTGCATACCATCCCGTCCGGTATTTTTCACGAAGAGGCCATCAATGTAGTCGGGAACGGAGTCGTCATCGACCCTGTGATCTTCAGAAAGGAACTGGAGAACCTGGACGAATTCGATATCGATATCGCTTCACGCCTGCTGATCTCCCGCAAAGCACACCTCATCCTGCCCACCCACAGGCTGCTCGACGCCGCCTCGGAAACGGCCAAGGGCAAGGCCAAGATCGGCTCCACCCTGAAAGGCATTGGCCCTACCTACATGGATAAGACGGGCAGGAATGGCCTGAGGGTGGGAGACCTCGAGTTGCCCAACTGGAAAGAAAAATACAGGGCTCTGGCTGACAAGCACGAGGCCATGATCCACTTCTACGATGTAGATATACAATACGACCTGCAGGAACTGGAAGCCGATTTCTTCTCGGCTGTGGAAACCCTGAAGAAACTCACTTTTATCGACAGTGAAGAGTACCTCTACCAGGCCCAGAAAGCTGGTAAGTCCATCCTGGCCGAAGGAGCCCAGGGTTCCCTTCTGGATATCGATTTTGGCACCTATCCGTATGTTACCTCTTCCAACACCACGGCTGCAGGGGCCTGTACCGGCCTGGGTATCGCCCCGAACCGGATCAACAAGGTCTTCGGTATCTTCAAAGCCTACACTACCCGGGTGGGAAGCGGGCCTTTTCCCACTGAACTCTTTGACGAGGACGGAAAAACGATGGGAAGGGTAGGAAATGAATTCGGTGCCACGACAGGAAGGCCAAGGCGCTGCGGCTGGCTAGACCTGGTGGCCTTGAAATACGCCGTACAGGTCAATGGCGTTACCCATCTGATGATGATGAAATCAGACGTGCTCAGTGGCTTTGAGAAGATCAAGGTTTGTACTGCCTATAATTACCAGGGAAAAAAAATATCCCACCTTCCCTATAATATAGAGGCAACCCATGTAACGCCGGTCTACACCGAGCTCAAGGGCTGGAAGCAGGACCTTACCCAGATGAACTCAGAAGAACAATTACCACAGAACCTCTTGGCTTATATCGAATTCCTCGAAGGGGAACTGGAAGTGCCTATACAGATCGTTTCCGTGGGGCCAGACAGGAAACAGACCATCCACAGGGAGCTGGCCGTGTCCTAACCCTGGCCTGCTGAAGTATTAAAACTGTATTAATCCCCATCCACCTGTATCAAAAAGCCCTATTTTTGATCAAAATTATGCGTTTGAAAGGTTTCCTCAGTTTACTGATCGCCTGCGTTTTCCTTATGGGTGCCCAATCCCAGGAACAGCAGCCTGAAGGCAGGCAGATCAACATCGTCTACGGGGCCAACTTCACCAAGGACGAGGCCAAATACCCGGGGGCCTCCATCTTCAGCAAAGACGACCGACAGGTACAGTTTGAGCATCAGGGAGCCGACCTATGGTGTGACATTGCCATTTTCTATCAAAAAGAAAACAAACTGAGGGCTATCGGCAATATCAGGCTTGTGCAGGGGGATTCCGTGCAGATGACCAGCGGTAAGATCGATTATGACGGGAACGAAAAGCTGGCCAAGGCCTGGGAAAAGGTGGTCTTAAAGAACACCGATATGACCCTGAGGACAGATACCCTTTATTTCGATCGCGAAAACCAGGAAGCGTACTACAAGAGCAACGGGACCATTGTGGACTCCGCCAATACGTTGACGAGCAAGATCGGGCGGTATTTCATGGAACCCAAGAAATATCAGTTTGTCCAGAATGTAAAGATCAGGAACCCGGAGTACACCGTGGAATCGAGTCAGCTGGATTATTACACCACCACCAAGAACGCATATATGTACGGTCCCTCTACCATCACCGGGGAGACCTATACTATCTATTGCGAACGCGGGTTCTACGACACCAAGGTGGAAACCGGTTACGGGATCAAAAACACAAAGATCAACTACAACAACCGTATCATTGAAGGGGACAGTGTATACTTCAATAAAGCCCGGGAGTTTGCCTCCGCGACCAATAACATCAAGGTAACAGACACCCTGAACAACGGGGTGATCCGGGCGCACTATGCGGAGGTCTTCAAGGCGAAGGATTCAGTATTTGCTACCAAGAGGGCAGTTTCCATCAGTCTGGTGGAACAGGACTCCCTATACATTCATGGAGACACCCTCATGGTGACCGGAAAACCAGACGACAGGGTCTTGCGTGCCTTCAGGAATACCAAGTTCTACAAGACCGACCTGAGCGGAAAATGTGATTCCCTGCACTTTGAACAGCGTACGGGGATCACCCAGCTCATCAGGAAGCCCGTGCTTTGGAATATGGAAAACCAGATGACGGGAGACAGTATCCACCTCGTGTCTGATATGGAAACGGAAAAACTCGACTCCCTTAAAGTGCTCAACAACGCCTTTGTGATCTCCCAGGACACGATCGGCAAAGTGGGTTTCAACCAGGCCAAGGGAAAAGATCTTTTCGGCAAGTTCATAGAAAATGAATTGAAGATTGCCGACCTGGTAAAAAATACCGAGGTCATTTATTATATGTACAACGACGATCAGGAACTTATCGGGATCAACAAGACCATTTGCAGTTCGATCAGGCTCACCTTTGAGAATAGTGATATCGAGGACATCACCTTCTTCACCAACCCGGACGGGGATATCTTTCCGGAAGCAGATCTTCCGGAAAGCAGCAGGCAGCTCAAGGGGTTCATCTGGCGGGGAGAGGAACGCATCCGGAACAAGGAAGAAATCTTTGACGAGGACGATAACAACCTGGTGCTTCCCAAAATACAGGGTATTGACAACCCCATAGATACAGATGCGGATCCTTCCATTTCCGAACTGGAGAAAAAGGCGAGGGATTACGTGAATTCTTCAGATCCGGGTGTGGCAGCTGTTCCCTCCAAGAAAATACCTTCTGACGGCAAGGTAAAACCTGAACGAATCACAGAGATCAGGGCCGAGGCCGGACTGACCCCAGGGTATTATCTCATTGCCAACGTGTTCGAGAAGGAGGAAAACTTCTCCCGCTTTTCCCGAATGCTCTCAGACAGGGGAATAGAGGCCAAATCATTTGTACGAGAGGGCAACCAGTTTACCTACGTCTACCTGGACCGGTACGATACGCAGGAAGAGGCGGTCAATGCCAGAGACTCAGGTTACTTTGGCCGTTACACAGATGAAATATGGATCCTCAGGGTCGGAGGAAAATAAAAGGAAGTGAAAAAGGATTTCTTTCAATACCAGGCACAGACCACCCCCCACCCCCTCGCATTGGAAATCACCCGTGCAGAGGGTAGTTACATCTACGATTCCCAAGGGAAGGCTCATCTGGACTTTGTCGCGGGGGTCAGTGCATGCAGCCTGGGGCATTGTCACCCTGCCGTGGTCCGTGCGGTGGAAGAACAGCTTAGAAACTATATGCATGTAATGGTCTATGGGGAATACATACAGGCTCCCTCCGTGGAATATGCTAGGGAACTTGGCAATCTCCTTCCGCCACCACTGGAGACTACCTACTTAGTCAACTCAGGAACAGAAGCCATAGAGGGATCTATCAAACTGGCGAGGAGATATACGGGAAGATCGCAGATCATCGCCGCAAAAAATGCCTATCACGGAAATACCATGGGCAGTCTTAGCCTCATGGATTACGAGGAACGCAAGGCACCTTTCAGGCCCTTGATTCCGGATGTCGGTTTTATCGAATTCAACAAGGAGGCAGATCTCGATAAGATAACCCGTAAAACAGCCGGGGTGATCCTGGAGACTATTCAGGGCGGTGCGGGCTTCATACAACCTGCCTCAGGTTACCTCAGAGCCGTCAGGGAGCGTTGTGATGAGGTAGGCGCTCTTTTGATCCTGGATGAGATCCAGCCCGGCTTTGGCAGGACAGGAACCTTATTTGCATTTGAGCACTTCGGTATTGTTCCGGATATTCTGGTAGTGGGTAAGGGTATGGCAGCAGGTCTCCCTGTCGGAGCCTTTACCGCTTCCCGGGAGATGATGGCTTCCTTAAAGGACAAACCGATGTTAGGCCATATCACTACTTTTGGTGGCAACCCGGTGATCGCAGCTGCTGCCCTGGCAACGCTCAGGGAAATTACAGGTTCGAACCTGATTCCTGACACCCTGAAGAAGGAGGCGCTTATCCGCCAGCGCTTGAAGCACCCCCTGATACAGGAAATCCGAGGTCGAGGGCTGATGCTTTGTGCAATCATGGACAGCAGCGAAATTGCAAATGATTTAGTACTTTCGTGCGCCCGAAAAGGACTGGTCCTTTTCTGGCTGCTTTTCGAAAAGAAAGCTGTCCGGATCACCCCTCCCCTGACGATTTCAGAGGAAGAGATCGAAGAAGGATGTACCCTCATCCTGGAGGTCCTGGACGACATTCATCGACGGGCTGTTAACTAATTTGTTAATAACATAGCACCTCTATGCAGGCAAAAGTGGTTATAAAAACTATTTTTAAGTCCATAGATTAACCAAGCACGTTCCTATGGCGTTAGATCCTAACGAGAAACCGAACCAGCCCATTACCAAATTCGAATCCATGCTCAAGACAGATGATGTCTATTTCTTCGATGCCGAAGACTTCGAAGACATCATCCACTACTACCTGAACAACGGCAAGATTTCATTGGCCAAAAAGGCCATAAAGATCGGCCTGCAGCAGCATCCCGAAGCTATGGAACTCAAACTTTTGGACGTCGAAGTCATGGTGTTTGAGAACAACTTGGAGCAGGCCGAAAAGATCCTGGACAAGCTTCAATTACTGGACGGTACCAACGAAGAGATCTATATTCAACGGGCCAATATCTACTCGAAAAAGGACAACCACGAGGCGGCCGTCGCCCTCTTACAAAAAGCCCTTTCCCTCACTGAGAACAGCTTTGACATCTATGCCCTCCTGGGTATGGAATACCTGTTCATGGACAACTACGAGCAGGCTAAAGTCCACTTTATGAAGTGTGTATCCTTTGATGATCAGGACTATTCTTCCCTTTACAATGTGATCTACTGTTTTGAATTCCTGGAGGATTACGAGGGAGCTATTGCCTACCTGAACGACTACCTGGAGCGCAACCCGTACTGCCAGGTAGCGTGGCATCAGCTCGGTAAACAGTACTTTACGCTAAAGATGTATGAGCCGGCCCTTTCTTCCTTTGATTTTGCCATCATATCCGATGACACCTTTATCGGAGCGTATTTCGAAAAGGGAAAAGTGCTTGAAAAACTGGGCAGGTATAACGAGGCCATCGAAAATTACGAGACCACCATCACCATAGATGATCCCACCTCCCATGCCTACCTGAGGATAGGGAAATGCCACGAAAAACTTAAAAATGACGACCTGGCCAAATTCTACTTCTACCAGACCGTTCATGAAGACCCTTTGCTGGACAAGGGCTGGTTGGCCATTACCAATTTCTATTTCAAAAAGCAAAAATTCGAGCGGGCCCTTTACTACATCAACAAAGCGATCAACATCGATGGGGAGAACGCCCGCTACTGGAAGAAATGCGCCCGTATCCACGCTGCCCTGGAACAGTAAGACGAGGCTGACTTCGCCTTCAAACAGGCGGTGGATCTTGGAAATTACGAACTGGACACCTGGCTTAACTGGGCCGAGGTGGTGACCCAGAACCAGGAGGTGGACGCAGCCATTCAGATACTCCTGCAAGGGCTCGAATTCTATCCTGAGGAAGCCGCGATCCAGTATAAGATGGCAGGTCTTTACCTGATGGCCAACGATCCGGTTAAGGCTCAATACAGGTTCCGCAAAGCCCTAAAAAAGGATATGAAGATGGTAGAGATCTTCAAGGAGGAATTTCCATCCTTTTACGATTCCATCTGGGCGCGGAATATTATCGAAAGCGTGCAGAAGGCTTCCGACTAAAAGCACTACTTTTGCCTTTTCTACAGCATGGGGAACCGTTCATTATTTCAATATCTGATGGTTACGCTCAAGGGGATGGCCATGGGCGCAGCCGATGTGGTCCCCGGGGTGTCCGGAGGCACCATAGCCTTTATATCCGGCATCTATGAAGAACTGATCACCTCGATCAACCAGATCGGTCCGGCAGTGCTGAGAACCTTGCCCAAAGAGGGGATTCTGGCTGCCTGGAAACAGGTAAATGGAAAATTTCTCCTGGCTCTTTTCACGGGGATCGCCCTGAGCGTGATCACCCTGGCCAGATTTATCAGTTGGCTCCTCGTGAATGAACCGGTATTGCTATGGTCCTTTTTCTTTGGCCTGGTGGTGGCCAGCGTCATTTTTGTCGCCCGGGCCATCACCCACTGGCGACTGGCAACCCTGGTCATGCTGTTGGCCGGGGCCGCTGTTGCCTATTTTATCACACAACTTCCGCCCGTAGAAAATACAGGCAGCCTGCCCTACCTCTTCCTATCCGGAGCCCTGGCCATCTGTGCCATGATCCTGCCCGGGATCTCAGGAGCCTTTATCCTGGTTCTGCTCGGTTCCTACAAGACGATACTGGATGCGGTGCATGAACGCAACCTCATTGTTCTTGCAACGGTCTTCGTCGGTGCCCTTTTCGGTCTCCTGTCTTTTGCCCGTATGCTCAAGTGGATGTTCCAGCATTATAAGGACCTCACCCTGGCCCTGCTCACGGGTTTTATCATCGGTTCCCTGAATAAGATCTGGCCATGGAAGGTAGTCTTGGAAAGCCGGGTATTCGACGGGAAGGAGGTTGCCATCCTCGAGGAAAACGTCTCTCCCCTCTCTTATCCCGGCGACCCACAACTTCTCTGGTCTATTGTACTGGCTATCGCAGGTTTTTCGCTTATTTTTATGCTTGAAAAGCTCGCAGTAAAAAAAGAGTAGCCTACGAAATGCATCAACCCAGGACCTTTGCAGATAAAATTTTCCTGTTTATCAAGGGTTTGGCTATGGGAACAGCCAACAAAGTTCCGGGTGTATCCGGGGGCATTGTGGCATTCGTGGCCGGCTTTTATGAGGAATTTATCTATTCCCTACAAAAGGTAAACCTAAAGGCATTTAAACTCCTGTTCAATGGAAGGTTCAAGAGCTTTTACCGCTATGTGAACGGCCCCTTCCTTTCCCTTCTCATCTTCGGGATGCTGGTGAGCTACTTCAGTGTTTCAAAATTGCTGGACTACTTCCTGGAGCGCAAAGAATTGTTTGTCTGGGCTACTTTTTTCGGGATGATCATCGGTTCTATCTACTTTATAGCCAAGGATTTCGAGCACTGGAACCGGAAGACCCTTACCTTCGGGATCATAGGGCTTATCGCCGGGATCTCCATCAGTTTTCTGAGTCCGGCCAAAGAAAATGACAACCTTATCTTTATCTTCCTTTGCGGAATTATAAGCGTATCCGGGATGACACTTCCCGGACTTTCGGGATCCTTTATCCTGATCCTGCTTGGCAATTATGTTCTCCTCCTGGTAGACTCTGTCAACGCTCTTTACGACACCATAGCCGAGGTGGTACAGGGTGATTTTTCATTCACCTCGAACTCGGAACGAATAGACACCCTCAAAATTCTCGCAGTGTTCACCCTGGGCTCAGCCACAGGCCTCGTAACCCTCTCCCACCTCCTCGGATACGTGTTAAAACACTTCAGGCATATCACCACCGCAGTGATCATCGGTTTTATTACGGGTAGCCTTGGTGTGGTCTGGCCCTGGAAACGGACGATCTTCGCGGAGGATGCGGGTGGCAATGTACTATTGGACTCAAATGGGGACCCCATCATCAGGAATTACGAGAGATATCTCCCCGATATGGGAGTTGCAGATTCACAATTGGCAGTGGTTTTTGTCGTATTTGGAATCCTGATACTGATCGGACTGGAATGGTATGGAAAAAACAGAGAAAAAGCATAGATACGGCCTTCTGGGCCGGAATATTTCATATTCCTTCTCCAGGGGGTACTTCACCCACTTCTTCAGGGAAGAAGGCCTGACCCACTGTTCCTACGAGAACTTTGACCTCAGGGAGATCACGGACCTGGAAACACTGTTAAAGGAAGAACAGGACCTCAAGGGCCTTAATGTTACCATACCCTACAAGCAACAGATCATTCCTTTCCTGCACCGCTTGCATCCGGATGCCCGTGAGATCGGCGCCGTGAATACGGTCAAGTTCACCAAAACCGGGCTCGAAGGCTACAATACAGATGCCTATGGGTTCCGAAAATCCCTGGAGCCCTTCCTGGAAAAGAAGGGCTATAGAAAAGCCCTTATCCTCGGCACAGGTGGCGCATCCCTGGCAGTAGCTTACAGCCTGAAAAAATTGGATATCCCCTATCATCTGGTGTCCCGTAACCCTGGAAAAGATCAATGGAGCTACTCAGAACTCAATGGCGAACGCATCAGGGAACACCAACTGATCATCAATTGCACTCCTCTGGGGACATTTCCGCGTATTGAAGAAAAGCCTGAGATTCCCTACGGAGAGATCAGCGAGGACCACCTGCTGTATGACCTCGTTTACAACCCTGAAAAGTCGGCTTTCTTAAAAGAAGGAGAAAAACGCGGTGCTCAGACCATTAATGGCATGGCCATGCTGGAATACCAGGCTCAAAAAGCCTGGGAGATCTGGCAGGAATAGTTTCCTCCACATACTTAGGCACTTTAAGACCCTCTTAAGCCCCGGAAAAAGATGATTGATTACCTTTGCTTTCTGTAGGGTTGTTAGTATCTTACAGAGGGAACAGGTCCCATTATCGCACGTAATCCAAAGACTCATGTCGGAAGAGAAAGACCAGGAACTACATCAGGATGTAGGGGAAAAAGAAACATCGGAGACTACCGGGGAGAAAGAAGCCCCGGAGAAAACATCCGGAAAATCAAAGAAGGAAAAACCTGCCGGAAAAGGAGCTGCCGCAACTCCTGTAGCCAAAAAGAAAGAGGAAACGCCCTCCGGGACAGAAGAAGAAAAGTCGGAAGTCGAGACTAAAGAACCTGTTTCAAAAGCAGAGGAGGAAAAGTCGGAAAGTTCACAGGCTTCGGAAAAAGAGGAAGATGTTCAGGAGGAGATCGACGACTCCAACGCGGAGGATGCCGAAGATGAGGACAATCACCGAAGGCACCATATCCCCATGCAGGATTATCACGCCATGTCCCTTGAGAACCTGGTAGGGGAACTGCAGCGACTCATCCGTACGGAAAAAGTACAGGCGATTAAAAACCATGTGGATGCCATAAAATCCGAGTTCGATCTTAAATTCCAGGAGTTTATTGACGAGAAAAAGGAGGAATTTATCAGCCATGGCGGAAATGAGGTCGACTTCCGTTACAATTCTGTGGCCAAGAGGCAGTTCAACGAAGTATACGCGGATTACCGGGAAAAGAGAAACAACTACTACCGCAACCTGGAACAATCCCTGAAAGCCAACTTGCAAAAGAGACTGGAGATCATTGAAGAACTCAAGTCCCTGGTGAATGTAGAGGAGGATATCAATACCACATATAAAAATTTCAAGGACCTGCAGGAACGGTGGCGAAACGCCGGTGCCGTGCCCCGAAGCAGTTATAACGACGTCTGGCGCACCTATCACCACCACGTGGAGATCTTCTACGATTTCCTGCATCTGAACAGGGAGTTGCGTGACCTCGATTTTAAATACAACCTGGAAGAAAAGGAAAAGCTCGTCCAACGGGCTGAAGCCCTGGCCGAAGAACCCGACCTCAACAAGGCATTCCGCGAATTGCAGACCCTGCACAAGATCTGGAAAGAGGATATCGGTCCGGTGGACAAAGAGCACCGGGAGGCCATCTGGGAACGCTTTAGCAATGCCACAAAGGCCATGCACCAGAGGCGGCAGGAGCATTATAAGGAACTGGAGAAGAGCTACGAGAAAAACCTGGATAAAAAGAATGAGATCATCGCATCCATCACAGCCTTGGGTGAAAACGCGGCCTCTGATCACAAGGGATTGCAGAAGCAAATACGGGAACTGGAAGCCTTGAGATCGGCCTTCTTCGCGGCGGGTAAGGTCCCACAACGGGTCAATGAGGAGACCTGGAATCGGTTCAAACAGGCAGTTCGGGCCTTTAATCGCAAAAAGAACGAGTACTATAAAAACCTCAAGAAGGAGCAACAAGAGAACCTGGAAAAGAAGCGGGAACTAGTAAAAGTCGCTGTCTCTCTCAAAGATTCAGAGGACTGGGACACGGTTACTCCCAAGATGAAAAAGATACAGCAAGACTGGAAACACATCGGGCATGTGCCCAGGAAGTATTCAGATAAACTGTGGAAGGAATTCAAATCGGCCTGCAACCACTACTTTGATCGCATGCACGCCCAAAAGAACAAGGCAAGTGGTGAAGAATCTGAGAACCTCGAAAAGAAAAAAGCATGTCTGGACAAGCTTCAGGCATTCAAACCAGGTAAATCCAAGGAAGAAGACCTGGCTGCCGTGAAATCGCTTATCGAAGTGTGGAGGGCGATCGGCAGGGTCCCCTACCACAAAAAAAGTATCAACGGAAAGTTCAACAAGGTCATAGACGGCATCCTGAAAAAACTCGGGGTTGACCCAAGGGAAGCTGAACTGCTCAAGTACGGCAACAAGCTGAAGCGAATAGCCTCAACCCATGACGATTATGCCCTGAGAAAAGAACGCACCTTTATCAGACGCAAGATAGACGAGGGAAAGAGCGAGATCAACCAGCTGGAAAACAACCTGCAGTTCTTTTCAAATGCCTCTGAAGACAATCCGCTGGTCAAAGAAGTCATCGATAAGATCGACCGTCAGAAGGAGTCCCTGAAAACTTGGAAAGCCAAGCTAAAGAAGATTAATATTCTGCAACACTCACTTTCCAAAGAGGAAGAGGAAGACGCGTCGTCAGAAGGAGAAGCAGAAGAAGGGAAGGAAGAAGCATAGCGTTAGATTTAAAGATCGATATGAGTTAAGGGCATTCTCATTAAGCCAGTTTAGAATTGCTTTTGGAGGTCTTAAAGGACAATTCCTTTTTGATACGGCTGTTCTTAAAACGGTACAGACGGGCAACGCTATCTTTATCAGCAGCAGGAGTCACCACCTCTTTTTTAGCGGTTTCTACCTTTACCTCAGCAGTATTGTCTTGAGCTTGAGCAGCGAAGCTGATCAGGAAGAAAAAGAAGAAAGTTACGAGCGTTTTCATGTCATGCGTTTTATATAAATAAAACGCGATGACAGGTATTTTACCGGGGTGTCGTTCGCCGAAAAACCCTTATTTTTCGGTATCTGACAGGAATCCGGGTAAAGTGCAAAAAATCATCGGTGAACGTCACCATACCCAAAAACCACTTATCCGAAAAAGGGGGTCGTTGAACGGCAGTCTTCTTACCCGGCTATTAGGTTTTTCCGGAAAAAATCTTCTTCACCCCTCCCATCAATCAATAATACTCTGGATTTTCCTACATTTAATCTTTACCTAAATAATCCTATTCCGATGAGATACACCCTCTTTCCTATCTTTTTTATTCTGGTTGCCCTTTTTTGTCGGGCTCAGGAGAACGATAAAGACTATTCAGAGGCCTTTGCCCTGATAGAGGTCTGGCTTGACGCCCAGAAGGACTACGAAAAACTCCCTGGGATCTCGGCTGCCGTGATTGAGGATCAAAA
>CBDTYM010000014.1:0-37953 GCA_965364605.1 uncultured Muriicola sp. | reverse complement strand
AACAGGAAACAGATCACGATCCCGATGTAGACCGGGCCGGAGGTAAAGGGTACGTCCCCGATATAAGTGGGCCAGCTTTCGCTGAGCGCATCCGCACCCTGCTTGCCCACCACCCGGGTAAGGCTTACCACAAGCCTGGGCAGCTTTACCGTAGAACTTTACGACAATGTCCCATACCACAAAGCCAATTTTATCTACCTCACCAGGAAAGGGTACTTTAATAATACCATGTTCCACAGAGTGGTAAAGGACTTCATCATTCAGGGGGGCAATGCCGACAACCGGGAGACGGCCAGGAAGCGTAGCGAGATCGGCAGATACCTTCTGCCGCCGGACACGCGAAAGGGCTACAAGCACCACCGCGGGACCATCTCCATGCCCAGCAGCGAGATCGACAATCCCCATATGCTCGCCAGCCCCTACGAATTCTTCATCGTGGTGACGGATCCTGGCTCCTATCACCTCGATGGCAATTACACACCGTTCGGCAGGGTCGTGGAAGGGATGGACGTGGTGGATCTGATCAACCAGCAGCCTGTGGACGACGGTGACTGGCCCTCCAAGAACATCTATATCAAAAAGGCTGAGATCGTAAAATGAGCCTTAGAGATCAACTTATTCCCTGCTGTAGATGGTAGGGAGGGCGATTTTGAACCTCACGGCCAAAAGTCGGATCCCGATCACGATGACGATACTGGCCAAATAGGCGTATTCATCCACAATGGGAAGTCGTATCAGCAGAAAGAAGGAAGCTCCTCCGAGGATACAGGCGGTAGCATAGATCTCCTTGCGGAAGATCACAGGGATCTCGTTGCAGAGGATGTCCCGGATAACCCCTCCGAAACAGGCGGTTATGGTACCCAGAGCAATGCACATCAGCGGCATGAGTTCGGCTTGCAAGCCCTTTTCAATTCCCACCAGGGTGTAAAGACCGATCCCTATGGTATCGAATAAAAATAGGGACTTCCTCAGGTATTTCAAACGTTCCCTGAAGGTGATGGCAAAGACCACTGTACCCAGAATAGTATAGGTGTATACAGGTGCCTGCATCCAGGCTACAGGGGTGTTGCCGATTAACATATCTCTGAGGGTCCCTCCTCCGACAGCCGTTACAAAGGCAATGATAAACAGCCCAAAGAGATCGAGTTTTTTCTCCATGGCGACGAGTACCCCTGATATGGCAAAGGCAATGGTCCCCAGAATGTCTATGGTCAGGTAGAACATGTAGGTCTTAAAAGGCGTTAAAAATAGTATAAATTGTCCCCATCCCCATCGCCCTGCCTCAATATCTCCTTACTTTCGGGATAAATCCTATAAAAAGGCGGTATGCCGGCCATCTATCTCTTTATTTTACTTCTTATGTCGCAAAACAGCTTCTCCCTCTTTCAATTTGATGCAGACACAGACCTGAGTTCATGGCAGATCGTCAACGACGGCGTGATGGGTGGTAGATCCAAGGGAAGGCTTACCCTCAGTGATGACGGACACGGTGTCTTTGAGGGTTTCGTATCCCTGGAAAACAACGGGGGATTTACCATGATACAGCACCGCTTTGCCCCTGTGGATGTAAGCGATTACAACGCCGTTGTGATCCGTGTAAAAGGGGATGGAAAACCCTATCAGATCAGGCTGAAATCCAGCCCTTCTCAATATTACAACTACTCCTGCAAAACAAAGACAACGGGCGAATGGGAGACCATTCAGATCCCTTTTGAAGAATTCAAGCCGCAATTCAGGGGAATGCCACTGAACAAATCCGTATACCCGGGTGAGCAACTGGGGGAAGTGGCCATCCTGATCGGGAATAAGAAGGCTGAAGAATTCCGCATCGAGATCGATGCGATCACCCTCCGATAATTTAAGCGGATTTCTTTCGATAAGTTTTTTATCTTGTGTGAAATTCGCTCTGCATGAAATCCTCCTGCTTTTTTCTTTATACTGTGATGTTCACGGGCTTTATTTTAACTGCTCAGGAACTTCCCGAAGTAGACCAGGACCGGCTGGAAGACACCATCTACACACTTGCCAAACACGGGATGATGGAGAACGGGGAGACCAACCGCGTTGCCTTCAGCGATGCAGATCTTCAGGGAAGGGCCTATATCATTTCCCTAATGCAGGTAAGCGGCCTCGAGGTTAGTGTCGATTACGCCGGGAATATCATCGGAAAAAGGGCCGGTAAGAATCCTGAACTAAAACCCATCGGTTTTGGGTCGCACATAGACATGGTCCCCAACGGAGGTAATTACGACGGATGTGTGGGATCCCTGGCAGCCATTGAAGTCATACGCACCCTGAATGAGGCAGAGATTAAAACAGAGCATCCCCTGGAGGTATTTATTTTTTCGAACGAAGAAGGCGGGGTTATGGGGAGCCGGGCATTGGTCGGTGAGCTGTATGAAGATGCACTGGATGTAGTTAACAGTACCGGGTATTCCATGCGGGAAGGGATCAACCGCCTGGGTGGGAATGCATCCCGGATATCAGAGGTCGAAAGACCTGAAGGCAGTCTGGCGGCCTTCCTGGAACTCCATATAGAACAAGGTGGTATTCTGGATCGGGAGGGGCTGGATATCGGTGTTGTTGAGGGAATCGTCGGTATCAAATGGTGGGACGTACAGGTCAGCGGCTTTGCGAACCATGCCGGGACCACACCCATGAACATGAGAAATGATGCCCTGCTGGCAGCCTCGAAATTCATCATCGCCGTCAATGAGGAAACCGTAAATATGGACGGGAAACAGGTGGGTACGGTAGGCCGCATCTCAGCTATGCCGGGAGCCCCCAATGTGATCCCCGGCGAGGTCCGGCTCAGCCTTGAAATACGGGATTTGTCAGAAGGAAAGATCAGTCGGCTTTTCGATGCGATCAAAAACAGGGCTGCACAGATCGAAGCCGCCTCGGGGAACAAATTCTCCTTTACCCCTATCGACGCCACCTCCGCCCCTGCCCTGACGCATCCGGAAATTCGTAAGATCATCGAAGAGGAAGCATCTTCCATGGGCCTGAGCACCAAAGCCATGCAAAGCGGGGCGGGGCACGATGCACAGGATATGGCGCGCATAACCCCCGTGGGGATGATCTTTGTCCCCAGTGTGAACGGCATCAGCCATTCGCCCAGGGAATACACCTCCCCGGAAGACATGGCGAACGGAGCTAATGTCCTGCTGAGGACGATCTTAAAAATTGACCAAACCTGGTAGGGTACTATTAGCTCGTCATCTGGAATTCAAATACTGCTTGAACAGGCATCTAAAAACTAAAAGAACACTATTAAATTTCTAACCATGCGTAAATTATTCTTATCCTTCTGCCTTCTGTGCCTGATGGTCTCAGGGGCATCTGCACAGACCCTGATCGGCTTTAAACCTGAAGGCGTGCCTGCCCAACTCTCACTCGAAGAGAAATTTGAATCCCGACTCAAGGCTGATAACCTCGACGTCTGGATGCAGCGCATGGCGGCAGAACCTCACTGGGTAGGCACCGAGTACGGCAAGAAGAACGCTGAATGGATGGCCGATCAGTTTGCCTCCTGGGGATATGACACTGAGATCGAAACGTATCACGTTCTCTTTCCATATCCCAAAACACGGATCCTGGAGCTCGTCGGACCGGAGCCCTACACCGCAAAGTTAACAGCCGTACCCGTTGAAGGCGACCCCTATACAGCGCAGGGAGAAGCCTTGTTGCCGAGTTATAACGCCTTTTCCACAGAAGGGGATGTTGAGGCGGAACTCGTGTTTGTCAACTACGGCATCCCAAAGGATTACGAAGAACTCGAGAAACTCGGGATCGATGTGAAAGGCAAGATCGTCATTGCCAAATACTACGGCTCGTGGAGAGGAATCAAACCTAAACTGGCCGCAGAAAAGGGAGCCATTGGTTGTATCATTTACTCAGACCCGGAAGACGACGGATATGTAAGGGGAGACGTGTATCCGAAAGGTGCCTTTAAGAACAAGACGGGGGTACAAAGGGGCTCGGTCATGGATATGCCCCTTTATCCCGGCGATGTTCTTACCCCGGGTTACGCAGCCACTAAGGACGCTAAAAGACTGGACCGGAAACAAGCTCCTACCATTACTAAAATTCCCGTACTCCCCATTTCCTATGAGGACGCCCAGCCTTTGCTGGCCGCCCTGGAAGGACCCGTGGCACCTGATTCCTGGAAGGGTGGCCTGCCCATCACGTATCATATCGGCCCGGGACCCGCTAAGGTCCATCTCAAACTGGAATTCGACTGGAAACTGGTGCCGGCATATAACGTGATCGCCAAACTCAAAGGCAGTACCTACCCGGACCAGTGGATCATGAGGGGTAATCACCACGATGCCTGGGTACACGGGGCGAATGATCCCGTAAGCGGAATGGTCGCTGTCATGGAAGAAGCCCGGGTACTGGGCGAACTGGCCAAGGAGGGCAATCGTCCCAAAAGGACGGTAGTTTATGCGGCATGGGACGCCGAGGAACCAGGTCTTATCGGCTCAACAGAATGGGTAGAAGACCACGAAAAGGAATTGCAGGACAAACTCGTCGCCTATATCAATACGGATAGCAATGGGCGCGGATTTTTTGGGGCCGGAGGTTCGCATACGTTGCAGGCCATGGTCAGTGAAGTGGCCGATGCGGTAAAGGACCCTCAGACGGGGGTCTCCATCAAGGAAAGACGGCTGGCGGCCCAGATGGCCAATGGGGGTGAAAACAGCTTCAGCCTGAGCGCCCTGGGTTCCGGGTCAGACTACACACCATTTATACAACACGCCGGCATCGCTTCCCTCAACATAGGTTTTGGAGGTGAGAACGCAGGAGGAGAGTATCACACCATTTACGATACCTATCCGCATTACACCCGATTTAAGGACCCCGGGTTTGCCTATGGGGTTACCCTGGCCAATACCGCCGGGCGCATTGTCCTTAGAATGGCCAATGCCGATGTACTGCCCTTTGAATTCAAGGGATGGCATACGACTGTATCCGACTATCTGAAGGAGATCATGCAGGAACTGGAAAACAAGCGCAAGGCCGTGGAGAAATACAATTCTCTGGTAGAAAAAAAGGCATTTGAGCTGGCTGCTGATCCAAAAAAGCCTTTTGTTAAACCCGAAAAAAAGGAGGACGTCCCCTTCCTGGATTTCTCACCCCTGCAGAACAGTCTGGCCGAACTCGGCAAGCGAATAGAAGAATTGGAATCCCTTTCCCCTGAATCTCTGCCGACAGAAAAGCAGAAGGCCTTGAATGAAGCACTGCAGGGCACTGAACAGGCTCTGACAGATATGACCGGGTTGCCCAGAAGGCCCTGGTTCAGGCACCAGTTGTACGCCCCCGGATTTTATACCGGTTACGGGGTGAAAACACTCCCCGGGGTTCGTGAAGCAGTAGAACAGGATAACTGGAAGGAAGCCCAGGAACAGATCGAAAAACTCAGCGGTACCTTTCGAACTATGGATGGCCACCTTAAGAAATTGATAGAGCTGAGTAGATAGAAGACGTCAGGGAAGATTGGCTGTTTTCTTTTTGGCCGACTCGAATTCGGCCATCATATCCTGCACGATCTGCGCAGCGGGTTTGATGTCGTGAATAATGGCTGATACCTGCCCAATCTCGAGTTCCCGCTCCTCAAGATCTCCCTCGAACATGCCCCGTTTGGCTCTCGCCCTACCTAGGAGTTCTCTGAGTTCTTCCGGCGTAGCACATTGCTTGTAGGCTTCCTGCACTTGTTGGTAAAAGCCATTTTTCAGCATGCGGACAGGGGCGAGTTCCTTAAGGGTAAGCTGCGTATCCCCTTCTTTGGCGGCCACTACCCTATCCTTGAACGACCGGTGAGAGGAAGCCTCCTCTGAAGCCACGAAACGACTACCGACCTGAACTCCCTCTGCTCCTAGGATCATAGCGGCGAGCATGGCCCTTCCTGTGGCGATACCTCCGGCGGCGATCAGAGGGATGTTTACCTGTTCCTTTACAGCGGGAATCAGGGTCAGGGTGGTGGTCTCATCACGCCCATTGTGTCCCCCGGCCTCAAAGCCTTCGGCAACTACGGCGTCTACCCCGGCCTGCTGGGCTTTCAGGGCAAATTTCACACTGCTGACTACATGGACAACCGTAATGCCCTGGTCTTTCAGATGGCCGGTCCAGGTGGCCGGATTTCCAGCCGACGTAAAGACGATAGGGACCTCCATCTCTTTGATGATCCCCATCAGCTTGTCAATGTCAGGGTACAACATTGGGACATTGACACCAAAAGGCTTATCCGTAGCTTTCTTGCACTTATCTATGTGTTCCCTCAGTACTTCGGGATACATGCTTCCGGCACCGAGAAGGCCGAGTCCGCCCGCATTGGAGACGGCAGAGGCCAGCCTCCATCCGCTAGCCCAGATCATACCGGCCTGTACGATAGGGAAGCGCACACCAAAGAGAGAAGTAATTCGGTTCGACATCATGTTCCGTTTTTTAGCCGAGGATGAAAGATTCTTTCCAGTCAGGAGATGACCCCGGAGCCGATCAGTTCCTCCCCTGCATACCAGGCCACAAATTGCCCTTCTGTGATCGCAGATTGTTTTTCTTCAAAGTCCACGTAAAGTCCGTGAGCGGTCTGATACAAGGTGGCTTTCTGCAAGGCCTGGCGATAGCGTATCCTGGCAGTGACCTCCATGGTTTCATCGGGTTTCAAGACAAGGTCAGGTCTGACCCAATGCACTTCCTCCTGTTTCACAAAGAGGGTTCTTCTGAACAGTCCGGGATGGGCTTTGCCCTGACCGGTATAGATCACGTTTGACTTTACATCTGTATCGATCACGAAAAGGGGCTCAGGTGTTCCTCCGACATCCAGGCCTTTTCTTTGTCCTATGGTAAAAAAATGTGCCCCCTGATGTTCGCCTACCACTCTGCCATCCTGAGGGGTGTATTCCGGTTTTTCTGAATGAAAGACAAGCTCCTCCAGCTTATCAGCAAAGGCAGGCACCGTGTTGTGGTACTGCCTGGCGTTTGAAGGAACCTCCACGATGTCCCCCTTTTTAGGTTTGAGTTGCTGTTGCAGGAATTCAGGCAGCCTGACCTTACCGATAAAGCACAATCCCTGAGAATCCTTTTTCTCTGCGGTGATCAATTCGCTCTCAGCAGCAATCCTCCTGACCTCAGGCTTGGTGAGTTCCCCTATGGGAAAAAGAGTACGAGCCAATTGCTCCTGAGAAAGCTGGCACAGGAAATAGGACTGGTCCTTATTCGGGTCTTTACCCGCGAGTAGCCTGTAGACGAGATTCCCCTTTTTACCTATGGTCTCACCTTTCCGGCAGTAATGACCGGTAGCTACATAGTCGGCTCCCAGATCCAAGGCGATCTTCATAAAGACATCGAACTTGATCTCCCTGTTGCATAACACATCAGGGTTGGGGGTCCTGCCCATTTCGTATTCCCGGAACATATAATCCACGATGCGCTCTTTGTATTGAGCGCTGAGGTCGACGGTCTGAAAGGGGATCCCGAGTTTTTCTGCAACGATCAGGGCATCATTGCTGTCCTCGAGCCATGGACATTCCTTGGATATGGTCACGGAATCGTCATGCCAGTTCTTCATGAACAAGCCGATCACCTCGTATCCTTGTTTTTTAAGCAGGTAGGCAGCAACGCTGCTGTCTACCCCACCCGAAAGTCCGACGACTACCTTTTTCATACACTTATTTCGCCTTGCAAAAATACAAAATTTAAGTCGACCCCTCTCGATGGTCACCTCAGTGAAAAGGAAATAAACGGTGTGGATCAAAGCTTGAACACCTGTATATCTTTGTTAATCTTTTATTAATATTAATTAAACAAAAGCAACCACAATAAAAATTATTCCTCTCTTATATGATGGGAATTTAATTGCTTTTTTCATAAGCTATAAGAAATAAAATCAACCTGTTAAAGATTTAATAATTGTCTTTTTTTGTTTATTCTTTATTATAACTTCGTTAAACACTAATTAAAAAAATTGCAATGAAAACAACTTCAAAACTTATCAAGTCTTTCCTTTTGATCACTGCTGTGATCTTTATGGTCTCCTGTTCGGATGACGACGGAAATCCCGTTGTAATTGATACAGATCCGGATATCGTTGAATTGGCTGTCGCCACGGATGATCTCAGCAACCTGGTCGCAGCCCTGGAGCGGGCCAACCTTGTATCAGCTCTTCAGGCAGATGGTCCCTTTACCGTATTCGCCCCTACCAATGCCGCTTTCGAGGCTTTTTTGACAGCTAATAATTTTGCATCCCTCCAGGATGTGCCCGTTGAAGTCCTTACTCAGGTACTTTTGAACCATGTGGTATCCGGAGAATTTACTTCAGGCACCCTCACCACCCAGTATGTCAGTTCACTTTCCACCGCAGGGGCCGGAGGAAATAACCTGAGCTTATTCATAGATACCGCTTCTGGAGTGTCCATCAACGGAATCTCAGATGTGGTAACTCCGGATGTGGATGCCGCCAATGGTGTCGTACACATTGTGGACGCAGTGATCGGACTGCCGAATATCGTAGACCACGCACTGGCAAACCCGGATCTTTCTGAGCTCGTTGGAGCACTTACAGCAGGGGGCAACACAACTTTTACAGATCTGCTCTCTACATCCACGGAGGAATTTACCGTCTTTGCACCCGTAAACGCTGCCTTCACGGCCTTTGCCAATCCCAATGGGAACGAATTGGATAACATCCTTTCCAACCACGTTATTGTGGGAGCCACAGCTGTCTCTTCCGGTTTGAGCAACTCCTATGTGTCTACAGCAGGAGCCAATGCAGACGGTGACGCCCTGAGCTTATATATCAACACAGACAGCGGAGTAACCCTGAACGGAACAAGTACTGTAGCTGCTGCAGATATCATTGCCACCAATGGCGTGATCCACGCGGTTGACGCAGTAATCGATATTCCGACAGTGGTTACTTTTGCAGTGGCCGATCCCAATTTCTCTACCCTTGTGAGTGCCTTGACCGACTTGACCCCCGCTACGGATTTTGCCGGGATACTCTCCAGGACGCAAGGTGGTAATGGGGATGGCATCGATCCCGACTTTACCGTATTTGCCCCGACGAATGATGCTTTTGACGCTTTGGCGTCTATCCCGGATGAGCCGGTTCTCACCCAGGTATTGTTGCATCACGTGGTAGCCGGAGCCAACGTACGGTCCGGAGATCTTACTGACGGCATTACCGCAGGTACCCTGGAAGGAGATGACATTACCATTAATCTTCCCGGAACAGGTGATAACATCGCTGACGTGACTGATGGATCCGGAGTTGATGATATCGGTATCATCGCCGTGGATGTTCAGGCTGGCAACGGAGTAATTCACGTCCTGAACAAGGTGATGATCCCCAATACGAATAACTAATTCTTCATTTTGTTCTACTCATAGAAAATGGCTGCCCCTGGCAGCCATTTCTTTATGTTCACGTGTTTCATTTCTATAACAACACAATAGCACCTATTAGCATACAAAAATTCAGATTTGACAACTTAACTTTTTACAGCCGGATCAGTTCGTGCATATTTGAAATCCCAAATCTTTCCAAACATAGCCAACAAAAAAAGCTCCCTGAAGACAGGGAGCTTTTTGATTTCATAGCACTTATCCGGATTACCTATTCCTCTTCTTCGAGGAGCTCGATCACCTCGTACCCGTCATCGATCGCCCTGTACAGGGTCTGGTTCAGTTCGTAGGTGGTAATGCCTTCGAAGTTCATTTCTTCGGCATCTTCCGGGAGTTCAGCCACTACGGCTCCCACGGGAGCATCCACTACTTCATATTCATCCTCTATATTCTTGTAAAAGACTCCGGCTGAATAATAATACACTGCTCCCCGGACCATCAGTCGGGTCAGGGCGGGAACGGTACGGATCCTGAAGCCTCTGGGAGGGAAGGCCCTGACATATGCGCCCTTGCGGGCGATGTAGTACATTCCACCTACGGGATAATAAGACACATTGCGCCAGACCCGGGCCCGGGTATTAGCGGGGAGCCTTCGCAAGGTACGCCTGCGTACGCGTCGTTTCTTTCTTCGAATCTTCCTTTTGGCAGGCCGGTCGACCTTGACCACCCGGGTAGTACGGCGGGCAACCACCTGGGCCTCCACCTCAGGGCTGTGGAAGAAAAACACCAGCAAGAAGCCCGTAACAATAAGTTTCCAATTTTTCATGGGTTTGATTTTGCGTTATCTATTTTCCTTAGGACTCCTGGTCCGGAAAAAGGTTTAATCGTTTATCCAAAAACGACGGATGCAAAGATTTAGTGCCCTGAACACGTGCGGGACACATCAAACTCAGGAAGTGATTTCTAACGGTTCTTTTTCTGCTGTTCTGCCTGCTCCATCATCTCCCTCATCTTCCTTTGGAATCGATTCTCCTTTTTGGGCTTGGCTTTGTTGAGCTGGATCTGGGCGTGAATCTTGTCCTCATTCAGGATGAAATTCTTGATGGCCAGCATGATAAAGATGGTGATCAGGTTGGAGACAAAATAGTAAAGGCTCAATCCACTGGCGTAGTTGTTAAAGAAGAACAGCATCATCAGGGGAGAGAGATACATGATGAATTTCATGTTAGGCATTCCCGGCTGGGTCTGCATGTTTTGGCCCGTAGTCATCATCATATAGACAAAAATGGCGATGGAGGCCAGAATAGGAAACAGACTCACATGGTCCCCATAGAAAGGAATGCTGAATGGCAATTGTGCTATGGTATCGTAAGAGGACAGGTCTTCCGCCCATAGAAAGGATTTTTGCCTCAGTGCAAATGAGGTCGGAAAGAACATAAAGAGGGCGTAGAAGATCGGCAATTGCAGCAACGCCGGGACGCACCCACTCATGGGACTCACCCCTGCCTTGTTGTAAAGCTTCATGGTCTCCTGCTGCCTTTTCATCGCGTTGTCCTTGTATTTCTCTGTGATTTCGGTGATCTCAGGTTTAAGCACCTTCATCTTCGCCTGGGAGAGATAGGATTTATAAGTGACCGGAGACATGAGCAACCTCACGAGAATAGTCATCACCACGATAGCCAGTCCATAAGGTAAGAATGAACTCAGGAAGCTGTAAAATGGGGTGAAGACGTGGCGGTTGATCCAACCAAAGATTCCCCAGCCATAAGGAATAGATTCCACCAGACCGAGATCTTTGTACTTCTCCAGCACATCGATGTCTGTAGGGCCGTAATACCAATTCATGGCGTAAGACAGTTCGCCACCTTCCAACTGCAGCGGGGCCACCGTGTTGTATTCCTTGGTAAATCTGGCATCCTTGTCCTCTCCATCTACCAGGTTCTTAGAGGTCAGTTCCGCGGTTTCAAACGGGGTGTTCGTCGTCAGGATGGAACTAAAAAAATGCTGTCGATACGAAAGCCATTTGATATCCGTTTCCGTCTCTTCGTCGTCGCTGGACTCCGAGAGTTTGCTGATCTTCCCCCCTTCGTGGTTGTACGTAAGACGGGTATACCGGTTGCCGTACTGTATGCTCTTGTTGTGCCGTATACCCTTCAGTCTCCAGTTCAGGGTCACCGGTCTGCTTTCGTTGAAAACATCGTTAAGACCCTGGGACCGCACTGTAAAACCGACCAGGTATTCCCCTGGTTTGATCTCATACCGATATTCCAGGAACTGTTGGGGCGCCACCTTGGCTTTCATTGAGAGGATACGATTTTGCCCATCTTCCCTCAGGGTGGGCTCAAAGTACAGATCCTTGGTATTCAGCACCCTGTTATCCCGGGTCGTAAAATTAAGGTCGAACACAGCATTCCCGTCCTTGATCAGGTAAACTGGCACAGAGTCATAGGTGACAAAATCCTTGAGCAAAGCCTGGGTGATCTGCCCGCCCTTGTTGCTTACGGTCAGGGATAAAACATCGTTCTCGAGGGTGGTAGCTCCCTCTACCGCAGGGGTAAACCCGAAGGCCCCTATGGCGCTTTTGTAATTTGCCATAGCCGTGGAGTCCCGCAGGTCGACCTGTGGGCTTTCCGATACCGGTGCTACTGTCTCCTCCTCCGTTGCCTTTTCGGCCTGTTCCTGCTGTTCTATTTTTGCTTTCTGGGCTTCGATCTCTTCCGGGGTAGGCTGGTTCTGGTAGAACCAGAACAAAAGGATCCCGAAGATCAATACAAAACCGATGATCGAATTCAGGTCTAATTTCTTCTCTTCCATGAAATACGTGTCAAATCTTCCTCGGTAAACTGCTTTATTTCACCCGTGCTTTAACGGTTCACGGCTTTAGCAATTGCAAATATAGGTCCAATTGGGCAGTTTATGCCACACTGGCATTGGTTTGTTGTTTTTTGTGAAGCTGAACTGCCTTGACAAAGCCTACGAACAGAGGGTGGGGATTGGCCACCGTACTTTTGTATTCAGGGTGGTATTGCACCCCGACAAACCACGGGTGGTCCGGCAATTCGATGATCTCGACCAGTTGGGTCTCTGAATTGATCCCCGAGGCTACCAGGCCTGCTTTTTCAAATTGCTCCTTGTAGTCATTGTTGAATTCGTACCGGTGGCGGTGCCTTTCCGAGATATGGGTGACACCGTGGTACACCCTGGCCACTAAGCTCCCCTCCTTCAGGTCACAGTCCCAGGCTCCGAGTCGCATTGTACCCCCTTTGTTGGTGATATTCTTTTGTTCTTCCATCAGGCTGATGACCGGATGGGGGGTGTCCTCATCCATTTCCGTCGAATTGGCACCTTCGAGCCCGAGAACATTCCGACCGAATTCGATGACCGCCATTTGCATTCCCAGACAAATCCCCAGGAAGGGGATCCCATTTTCCCTGGCATAGCGGACGGCCTTTATCTTTCCTTCGATCCCCCTCTCCCCAAAGCCGGGTGCGACGAGGATCCCGTCCAGGCCTTTCATCTTTTGTTCAAAATTGTCCCTGGTGATGTATTCTGAGTGTATGGACCTCACATTGACCTTGACCTCATTGATCGCCCCGGCATGGATAAAGGATTCCAGAATGGATTTATAGGAATCCTGAAGCTCCACATATTTTCCGATCAGACCCACGGTGACCTCGCTCTTGGGGTGTTTGTGCCTATCCAGGAACTCGTTCCACTGGGTAAGGTCGGGCTGACGGTCGTCTGGCAGGGCAAGCTTTTTCAGGGCAACTGTGTCCAGACCTTCTTCATGCATCAGGATGGGCACATCGTAGATCGTGGAGGCGTCTATAGACTGGATGACGGCCTCGCGTTTGACATTGCAGAACAGGGCCAGTTTTTCCTTGATCTCATCTGAGAGCTCGTGCTCCGTCCTGCAGACCAGGATATCTGCCTGTATCCCACTTTCCATTAGGGTTTTGACCGAATGCTGGGTGGGCTTGGTTTTCAGTTCACCTGCCGCGGAAAGAAAAGGCACCAGGGTAAGGTGGACCACAATGGCATTGTTGTCGCCCAACTCCCACAGGAGTTGCCTGACGGATTCGATATAGGGCAGAGATTCAATATCCCCTACAGTACCCCCAATCTCGGTGATGATGATATCGTATTCCCCCGTATTGCCCAGCAGCTGTATGCGCTCCTTGATCTCATTGGTGATGTGAGGGATGACCTGCACGGTCTTTCCTAAAAATTCCCCCCGGCGTTCCTTTTCGATCACACTTTGGTAGATGCGCCCGGTTGTTACATTGTTGGCCTGGGAGGTCTTCACATTGAGGAACCTCTCGTAGTGACCCAGGTCAAGGTCGGTCTCTGCACCGTCGTCCGTCACGTAGCACTCCCCGTGCTCATAGGGGTTAAGGGTGCCTGGATCCACGTTGATATAGGGATCCAGTTTTTGAATGGTGGTCTTGTATCCGCGAGCCTGGAGAAGTTTAGCCAGTGAGGCCGCAATGATGCCTTTTCCCAGTGAAGAAGAAACGCCTCCCGTAACGAATACGTATTTTGTAGCTGCCATCTCGCGCATATTGGTTACGGGAGTCAAAGATACAAATTGCAGCGGCAAATCACCGGGTATCCGGCGGGAAATGTTTCCTCGTCTCAGCCAGCAGGGTTTCCAGGCCGTTTTCCCTGATCTCAAGCGACTGCCTCATCATGAATCCCAGTTTTCCATGCGGGAATCCCTTCGTGCGGAACCAAAGCAGGTAGCTTTCGGGCAACTCGTCCAGAAACCGGCCTTTGAATTTCCCAAAGGGCATCCGATAGTGTGCCAGTTCGATCAGGGCAGCTCTTTCAGGTGTCATTTCCACTCCCTAAATGTAAATGATTTACATTTGAGGAAACCCAAAAACGGACACTTTATGAAAAGGAGATCGTTTATCACCTCGGCAGCTGCAGCGTCTGCGGGCTTGGCCACCACCTCAGTGCTTTCGGCCCAAAAAAAATCCTCTTCCAAAAGCGAGGAATTAAAGGGAAATATCAACCACAGTGCCTGCTACTGGTGTTATTCCTCCATCCCACTGGAGACCTTCCTTTCAGATCTCAATACTCTGGAAGTCAAGGCCATCGATCTTGTGGGTCCGGCAGACTGGCCCTTGCTGAAAAAGTACGACATCCACGCGAGCATGTGCTGGGGGGCCGAACTCAATCTTACAGACGGCTGGTGCGATCCCCAATTCCATCCCCAACTTATAGAGAGGTACCAGTCTATGATCCCTAAGGTGGCCGAAGCGGGGTACACCAACCTCATCTGTTTTAGCGGTAGCAGGCGAGGTATGGAGGATTCGGAGGGCCTTATAAATGCCGCAAGCGGACTAAAACACATACTCCCCCTTGCCGAAAAACACGGGGTGGTCATACAGATGGAATTGCTCAACTCAAAAGTAGACCACCCGGACTATATGTGCGATCACACCTCATGGGGAGTCGCCCTTTGCGATGCTCTGGGCTCAGACAACTTTAAGCTGCTTTATGACATCTACCACATGCAGATTATGGAAGGGGATGTGATCCGAACCATAGAGAACTATCGCGATTATATCGGGCACTATCATACAGGAGGAAACCCCGGACGTCACGAGATAGACGAGACCCAGGAACTTTACTACCCAGCTATCATGAGGGCCATCGTCAAAACGGGGTTTAAAGGGTATGTGGCCCAGGAATTCATCCCCAGCAGGGACGACAAGATCTCATCTCTCAGGCAGGGAATCCGCATATGTGACGTCTGAAAACGTTTATCTTCCGGTGTCCCTCAGGGCTGAAGCAATCATTCGATTCCACTCAGCCTGCATGGCCGCATCCCTCGAAAAATCGGTCTCACGGTCATATCTCCGCTGAAAATCGCGCATCTCCCTGATGACCGACTCGTATATGCGCTTCATCTCTCCCTTTACTCGGGAAGTGAATGGATAGGCAGCTATTTGCTGCCTCATCCGGCGGGCAAATAACTCTGAAATATCGAAATGCAGCTGTTCATGGCTGAGGATGATATCGTTTGCCAGATCCGGCCTGTACCAGGACGATTCGGGGTAAAAAAAAGTTTCCACAATGCAGTCTACCTTCATCCTTCCGCCCTCTTCCAGAGCAGAAAATCGATAGGCAATACCGCTGGCCGTGGTGGCAGCAACAGGAGTGCCAGAGGGAGGTGTGGCCCTGAAATTTTCCCAGTGGAGTCGATGGCCTGGCTCCCAGAGGATGGCAGGCCCCTCCTGTCCGCGCATAGCGAAGGCAAACACAAAAAGAAGGATCGCGTATACAGATCTTAAACCTCCCAAAGAAATTCGATTTTTTTCTCGATATCGGGATGGATGCTGTAAAGAACGGGGCAGGTGCGTGCCGTGTGCTCGAGGACAGTACGGTCTTTTTCGGAAAAATGGTCTGGCATATGTAATACGACCTCGATCTTAACGATTCGTCTGGGATTGGCGGCCATATGCTTGGTGACTTCTGCGAAGGCCCCATCGAGATCGGTCTGCCAGGTCCTGGCCTTGATCCCCATCACGGTGAGCATGCAACTGGCAAGAGCCGTGGCTACTGTGTCAGTTGGAGAAAAAGCCTGCCCCAGTCCGTTGTTATCCGTCGGAGCGTCCGTGATAAACTGGTTTCCCGATGCCAGATGCTCACAGGTGGTCCTCAGGTTTCCGGTGTACGTTACTTTAGAGGTCATCGGATACGGGATTGAGTTGGACCACGCGCATATTCTCGTATTTCATCACATAGGTGGCCAGGTTAAAATACCCTGAATTGACCGCCCTGGCGTAGTCGAATTTGTTCCCCGTGTATTCGGTTTGGCCTATCATCCCGGATACACTGAAGAGATCTGGTTTAAAGGCCAGTTTAAGCAGGAGGTCATATGTAAGGTCGAAGCCTCGTACTGCGTACTTGTCGGGATCCCCTCCAAACCGGCTCCTATAACGCCTTACAAAAGCATCATTGCGCACTTCCTTGTCTATGGAGGGATAGGTAAAATTGAGGTTCGATAAGTGGGAGACCGAGATTACCTCATTCTCGAATGCCTTGTTCTTATTCGTCGTGAACATCCTTACCTGGGTCGTATCCGAAATGGCTGAATTCAAAATAGAGGTTACACTGGAAACCAGCTTGAAATTCCCTGTCTCCACCAGCACCCAGTTTTCCTGTTCTGTACTCAGCAAATTGGTCAGGGCTTTGATATCGACCGCTATGTTCTTCTCATCCTCGATCACCTTAAGTGACCTTGCCCCCGGAAAGCGCTCCTGAACAATGGCTCGCGTAGTATCGTTCTTGGAATCGCTGATAACGATGATATTCTGATCTGTACGCGTCTTGTTCATATAATTGAGCATGGTATTCCTCAGAATGCTGTCTGCGGGAACCGAGAAGAAAACATGTGGCAGTTCGAGGTCGCTCTGTGCACTCAGAGGGGCTATGATAGGTATTTCATAGGGACGTGTCTGCGTGGCCACTTCCTTGAGGACATCCCCCTGTAGAGGGCCGATGATCGCATTGTACTGGGCTAGGTTTTCACCGGCCAGGATAGACCTGACCTTCTCAGGACTCAATTCGGTATCAAAGGTCCGGACCCTGACGGAGATCCCCAGGTCTGCCAGAGAGTCTGCTGCCACAAGGGCACCGCTGTATAAACCAAGACTGTATTTTAGGGCGTTGCTTCTATTGATCGCCCGTTCGGTGTTGACGATGCTGTCTAGATTAAGCCTGTTGATCCGGAATGGAAGCAGCACCATGACCGAGGGTCTGTTATCCCTGCTGATGCTGTCTAAAAGATTGATCTTATCCAGGATAAGGGAATTGCGCACTTCAAATGTATCTGCCTTTTCCCTTGGCAATTTGAGAATCATCCCTGCCTTGAGTCCGCGCGAGAGGTCCGGGTTCAGGGCGAGTAATTCGCTGTAACCTATTCCCAGCTTCCGCGTGAGGGAAAATTCGGTCTGCTTGGGTTTTACCTCGTAGAATATGTAGTTCTCAGAATTGACAATTTCCGTAGGCGCCGTCTTTTTTGGCAACCGGAGAACCATCCCCTCCTTGAGACCTCCTTGTTCCAGGATCATCGGATTAAGCTTGATGATCTCTTCGGAAGTGATCCCGTATTTGCCGCTCAGGCTGTACATGGTCATCTTGGCCGGGACCGTGTAGGATTCATAAATCTGGACTTCCTGGGCGTCCACAGTGCTTCCTGGCCGCCTGGGCAGCAGTAATTGCTGGCCTGCCGCCAGGTAATTGGTAGACTTCTCCAGGCCCGGGTTCAGAGCCAACAAGCTGTCAATGGTGATGCCGTACTTATGTGCAATACTCCATCTGGTCTCCTTAGGGGCCACTGTATAAGCCTCAAAGTCTTCGGCATTGATAGGGTTTTCCTCTTCCTCCTCTTCCGCAAATTCCGGGATCTGCAGGCGCATTCCTTTTTGCAGACTCGTGCTGTACAATTCTTTATTATACCGCTTCAGGTCGTCTTCCGAAACGTCATAACGCCTGGAAATACCAAAGAGGGTTTCCTTTCTGCGGACGCGGTGGGTTCTGAAACCAATGGGTTCGCGTTCTCTTTCCTGCTCCTCCTTTTTCAGGATATCCAGGGGGGATGGAGGCGCTTCCTCAAGTCTGTTGGTGTCAGTCACCGCCGCCTGAATAGGGATCACCAGGATAGTATTCGGCCTGAGGACCTCTCCCTGTTTGAGTTCTTTGTTGTACTTGAGGATATTATAGGGTGTGACCCGATACATCTTGGAGATGCTGTAGAGCGTTTCCCCTTCCTTGACGGCATGGGTCTTGAATTGCTGGGCCTGTACCTGCAAGGCAAAGAAAACGATCAGAAAAAGGCAATTCCGTAGGTTCATCATCTTATATACGTTTATTCCCACTCTATGGTTGCCGGAGGTTTGGAACTTATGTCGTAAACCACCCTGTTGACCCCTGGCACCTTGTTTATGATATCATTGGACATTTTCTGCAGGAACTCATAAGGCAAATTTACCCAATCTGCAGTCATCCCGTCCGTACTTTCCACAGCCCTGAGGGCCACACATTTTTCATAGGTTCGTTCATCCCCCATCACACCCACACTGTGGACGGGTAGCAACATGGCACCGGCCTGCCAGACATCATCGTAAAGACCCCACTCCTTGAGGCCATTGATAAATATGGCGTCTACCTCCTGCAAGATAGCCACCTTTTCGCGGGTGATATCACCCAGGATCCGTATCGCAAGTCCTGGTCCCGGGAAAGGGTGCCTCCCCAGTCTTTCATCGGCAATACCCAGGGTAGCCCCTACCCTTCTGACCTCATCCTTGAACAACATTTTCAGGGGTTCCACGACCTTCAATTTCATGTAATCGGGCAAGCCTCCCACGTTGTGGTGACTTTTGATGGTCGCCGATGGCCCTCCCGATGCCGAAACAGATTCTATACGGTCCGGATAGATCGTTCCCTGGGCCAGCCATTTGGCATCTTCCACCTGGTGTGCTTCATCATCAAAAACATCGATGAACACTCCCCCGATGATCTTCCGCTTTTTTTCGGGATCTTCCTCCCCTTCCAAGGCGTCCAAAAAGCGTGCCGAAGCGTCCACGCCTTTTACGTTAAGGCCCATATGCTTGTACTGGTCAAGCACATCCTTGAATTCGTTCTTTCTCAACAGTCCGTTGTTGACGAAAATACAATGAAGATGTTTGCCGATAGCTTTGTGCAGCAGGACGGCAGCGACTGTGGAGTCTACCCCTCCTGAGAGTCCGAGGATAACCTTGTCATTTCCGATTTCCCGTTTCAGGTCGGCCACGGTGGTCTCCACAAATGCGTCGGGGGTCCAGGTCTGTTCCAGGCCTGCAATATCTACCAGAAAATTCTCCAGGAGCTGCTTTCCGTCCGTGGTATGGTAGACTTCCGGGTGGAATTGTATGGCGTAGATCTTCTCTTCAGCAATCTTATAGGCGGCGATTTCCACGTCTGCGGTACTGGCCAGTAATTCCGCCCCTGGGGGTAATTTTTGTATGGTATCGGAATGGCTCATCCAGACCTGGGAACCTTCTTTAAAGTTTTTGAAGAAGGCTTCCTCCTTCCTGATCTTCGATAGCCTTGCACGGCCGTATTCCCTGGTTTTGGAAGGGGCCACATTACCCCCGTGAAAATGGGCGAGGTACTGTGCACCATAGCATACACCGAGGATAGGCACCTTACCTTTGATCCCATTTAGTTCTGGGTGCGGGGCTTCATCAGAACGCACAGAGAAGGGAGAGCCTGAGAGGATGACCGCCTTGAACTCCGTGAGATCCTCAGGGAGGTGATTGTAGGGTTTTATCTCACAAAAAATATTCAGTTCCCTGACCCTTCTGGCTATAAGCTGGGTATACTGGGATCCGAAATCGAGGATGAGGACGTTATTTTGCATGGCCAAAAATAGCAATTTGCTCTTTTTCCTAAAGGATCTTTGGGTATATTTATCACGGGTTTATCAACGCCCTTGCCATGAAGAATGCCACTGCTATTATTTTTGGAATTTCCATCGTCCTGGCCGCCTATTTTCTGGGTAGTGCGTACAAACAAAGGGCCAATCCCCCTCAGATCATCTCGGTGACGGGACTGGGAAACGAAGACTTTACCTCTGACCTCATCGTGTGGGAAGGCTACTTTTCCAGCTTCAACACCGACCTGAAGACGGCCTTTGAAGAGCTCAACAGGGACAAGGAGGTAGTGAGGGCCTATCTGATCTCTAAAGGCATCCCGGCCGAGAACATCATTTTCAATTCCGTTCAGACCACGGAACAACGAGATAACAAATACGACCAGGGTAACTATATCGGCAGTGTTTTCAGAGGTTATTCCCTGACCCAGTCCGTGAACATTGAATCTGAGGATGTACCTCTGATCGAACAGGTTTCCAGGGAGATTACCGAATTGCTGAACAAGGGAGTGCAATTCAATTCAGCCCCACCCCGGTACTACTACACCCGGCTGGCCGACCTCAAGATCGAGATGATCTCACAGGCCACAGAGGATGCACGCCTTCGGGCTGAAAAGATTGCCGAGGGTGCCGGTGGGCAACTGGGAGACCTGCTCTCAGCACAAATGGGAGTATTTCAGATCACGGGACAAAATTCGGACGAAGAATACAGCTGGAGCGGTGCCTATAACACCTCCTCCAAGCAAAAAACAGCCTCCATCACTATGAGGCTGGATTACGAGGTACGCTGATAACAGGGGTAAAAGCAAAAAGCCCTGACCCCTACGGTCAAGGCTTTTCAAATCAAAAACCAACCTAAACACATGAATTTTTATGACACTGTACTAATTCTCTTTTTCATGGCAATTTCCTATAGAACAACTCATTCTCAAAAAACCCTACCCCATCAGCTAAATTTTTTATCTTTATTATAAATCCCCTGTGCATGACCCATACATATTTAGAGGAAGTCAGGGCCGAATTGAAGAAAGGCGCTACCGACAAAAACCACCCTTACCGTTACTTTACCCTGGCCACCGTAGGCCTGGATCAGGTGGCCCGATTGCGCACTGTTGTACTGCGAAAACTGTCTGAGGATTTCAGACTGACCATCTACACCGATAAACGATCCAAAAAAATGATCCACCTCAAGGAGAATAAAAAGGTGGGGCTCCTGTTCTACAACTACAAAACCCTGACCCAAATCAGGATAGAAGGGGTCGCCCTCGTAGTCGAGGATGAGGAAACCAAAAAAAAATACTGGAGCGGAGTGGATAAGAACGCGCGCAAGGACTATACAACCTCATCCGCGCCGGGAAGCAGTCTTGCCAGCCCCGACAAACTGGACTATCTGGAAGACGAGGATCACTTTTGCATCCTGGAGATCGTACCCTTTAAGATCGAATACCTACAGCTGAAAAGGCCCAACCACATCCGCGTACGCTATTCTTACGAAGACGGACGGTGGGAAGGGGAATTCATCGTGCCCTGATAATCGCTTTTACCCTAAAGTGTATCCAGGATCATGGTAATATCCTCCTCAGTGGTATCCGGATTGATAAAGCAGAATCGCAACACCGTTTCATAACGGTCCCCCGACCTCCAGAGGGTAGGCGTCACCAGGGCAATACCCGCCTTGTGGTTACGGTAGGTCCAGTCCAGGTAGTCCTGGGAAGTCCAGCCCTCACGGCTAAAGAGGACACAGGACAAACTCGGTGGCCTCACCAGGGACAATTCCGGTCTTTTCTCGATGAGGTCGCCGGCGATACCAGCCAGGCTGATACCCCTTTCCACCGCCCATTTGTATTTATCAGTGCCGTGTGTTGCCAGGGAGTACCACAGGGGCATACCCCTTAGCCTTCGGGTGAGTTGAACCTGGTAGTCTGCGGGGTTGAATCCACTGGCGCCTTCGTCCTTAAATATGTCGAGGTAAGAACCTTCCTGTTTGTGGGCTTCAAGGGCCAGGGAGGGATCCCGGTAAAGGACGGCTCCGCAGTCATAGGGTGAAAAAAGCCATTTATGGGGGTCGATGGTGATGCTGTCCGCATGTTCAATTCCGTTAAATAGAGGCCTTACGGAATCGGCCACCAGGGCCCCGCCCCCGTAGGCTGCATCCACGTGATACCAAATTTCTTCCCTCTCGCAGACCGAAGCGATCCCCTGCAGGTCGTCTATGATCCCGGCATTGGTCGTGCCCCCCGTTGCAACCACTGCAAAAAGCCGCCTGCGATCTTCCGTCTCCATGGCCTTTATCTCGGCCTGCAGCAGGTCTCCCGTAAGTCTGCCGTCTGTTTTCACGAGGTGCACATCCGCGTCGATGACCTTGGCCATGGCCTTGATAGAGGAATGGGCACCGTCTGAGGCCATGATCAGTCCTTTGAGGTTTTGATTGGCCTTCTTTTTCCGCCATTGTTCACGGGCGGTGACCATGGCCGACAGGTTAGCTGCCGTACCACCACTGGTAAAGACCCCAAAGGCACCCTCCGGCATACCGGTAAGGGAAACCAGCCACTTCATGGCCTGATTCTCGCAGAAAATACCCCCGGCCCCTTCCATCCAGTAGGCACCGTGAATACTGGAGGCCGAAGTCACCAGGTCGAACATCACCGCGACGCGGGTCGGGGCAGCAGGCACAAAGGCCAGATGCCGGGGATGGTCAATCGGGACGGTCGATTTTAAAAGTACATCCCGGAAGAGTTGAAATGCTTTTTCACCTCCGATCCCGTCGGGGGTTATGGTTTCACCCACGAGTTCGAACAGTTCATCCTCGCTCTTGATCTGCCCGAGGGAGGGGGAGGAATTGGTAATCCGGTTGATGGCGTATTTCACTACGTCCAGTGTCATCTCCACCAGATCGATGTCAATAGTGTGCATAAGGTTGTTTTAAAGCGAAAATATAAGGGTTCTCCGTGGAATAGAGATGCCGTCAGGCAGTTTCGAGCACAAAAAATTCCAGCACCAGGGGATCCAGGGAGTCCATGAGAAAAGGGATGAGGTTCTCCCCCATTTCAAGGTAGAGTTCGGAGAAATTCAGGAAGCGTTCCTGAAGGGAACCGTTGGGAAAGAGTTCGTTCTGCAGCTCCGTCATGCGCTCTACATGGTCTGCCAGTTTTCTTTTTTGAGCCTTTAACAGTCTTTTTTCCAGCTTGTCCAGGCCCTTCAGTTGTTTGACTTCCTGAGCTTTCACCGCACCGAGAAAGGATTTATCCGTCTGCTCGGCCAGTTTGTAAAGGTTTTTGAACTGTTCCTGCAAATGTTCGCGTTGCGGACTAAAATCAATATCGATATTGGAGATCTCGCGGATCTTTTTGTTGATCAGCCTGTTCTGATCCAGGAAGAGGTCCTGGAGCCTGAGCTTCATCTTGCGAACCTTTTTTAGTTGTTTCGGGGTGACGACGAGGGCAGAATTCCGCAACAGCAGGATGGGGAAAGGTATATGGGCAACCTCAAACGCCGCGCGCAATTCCAGCCAGTAGGCAAGTTCCCCACCGCCTCCTATATAACAGAGGTTGGGCAGTACTACTTCCTGATAGAGGGGTCTACAGATCACGTTGGGAGAGAATCTCTCGGGATGCTCCTCTATTTCCCGGGACAATTCCTCCCGGGTGAACACCAGCTCTGTTTGGTTGACATAGTATGTTCCTTCTTTTTCGATCAGGCGCTCTCTCAGACCATCCCTGATATAGAAATAGTTGATCTCCCTGGGGTTCACCTGTATGGGATAATCCTGGGATACGGACCTCAGGGCGTCCACCGTTTTGCTGACCTCGGCAAAGGTGGTATTCCTGAACACCTCATCTTTTACGTAGGGTACGAGGGTGCTTTTGAGGACCCTATCGTCCCCGTCTACAATGACCAAGCCGTAAGATCCAAAGAGCTGGTCTACTAAATATCGGGTGGCCTGGGTGAGATTATCGTGTTCCAGATAGGCCCTGGAGAACAATTCCTTGAGCTCAACTGCAGAGTTGCCAGGCCCCATTTCCATGGAAAACAGCTCCAGTACAGCCTCCAGTCCTTCTGTGGACAATCGTCCAACGGGACCTGTGGCTTCCCGGTTCCACTGCAGTTTCTTTCCCTTGAAATTGAAGTAATTGATCTCCTCGAAATCGTGGTCCTCCGTCGCCATCCAGTAGACCGGAACAAAATTATTTTCGGGATATTTCTTCTTGAGTTCCCCGGTAAGCTTGATCGTACTGACGATCTTGTAAAGAAAATACAGGGGACCGGTAAAAATATTGAGCTGGTGTCCGGTGACTACGGTAAAGGTATTCCGGTCCTTCAGGCTCTCAATATTGGTCTGAACTTCAGGGGAGACCTCCAGGTGGTCGTACTGACGCCGGAGGGCATCTGCCAGTACATCGCGTTGCTGTTGAGGGAAAGAGGCCTCTTTTTCCTTGATCTGGGCCCCGAAAGATAACATAGAAGGAAAACGGTGATAAAAATCCCTAAGGGCGGGTGCCTGATCCAGATAATCGCAGATCATGCCGGAAAAATACCCTGTTTCTCTGAATGGGATCTTATCTGACTGCATGTAGATTCATTAACGCCCCAAAGATAAGCTTCTGGGCTTAGTCGATTCCTAAAAATACGTTAAGTTGGGCAAATTAGAAGGGAGTCCTTGCACTTATCGACAGCCTCGACCGAACTGATCCGATGCGTCTGCTTAGATTTAAAACAACCGATGAGAAAGCTTTTAGAACAAAGGTATTTTATGCTTAGATTTGAAGCTTTCACTTCAGTATTTGCCTTATGAAAAAATTCATTGTTTTCGCCGTATGGCTTTTACCATTGCTGGCGGCAGCCCAGGCACTGCAATCGCCTTCCGAATTCCTGGGGTACGAGCTCGGAACGGAATTTACACGTCACCATCAGGTGGTCGACTATTACAAATATCTGGCCAGCGCTGCTCCTGATAGGGTTCTCCTGCAGGAATACGGCAGGACGAATGAAAGGAGGCCGCTTTTGATCGCCACCGTGAGTTCTGCAGAAAACCTGGAGAATCTGGAAGCCATACGTACAGCCCACCTGGAAAGTACCTCAGGCAGGGGTAATGCTTCTAAAGCCGTCGTCTGGCTGAGTTACAACGTACACGGGAACGAAAGTGTGAGCACGGAAGCCTCCATGCAGACGATCTTTGCCCTCCTGACCGAAAAAAAGGAATACCTGAAGAACACGGTAGTCATCATTGACCCCTGTATCAACCCAGACGGCCGCGACCGTTACGTGAACTGGTACAATCAGTATAAAAATTCGCCCTACCAGGTGAATCCTGACAGCAAAGAGCATCACGAGGGATGGCTTAGCGGACGGGCCAACCACTATATGTTCGACCTGAACAGGGATTGGGCCTGGCTCACCCAGGTGGAAAGCCAGCAACGTCTCGCAGTTTACAACCAGTGGATGCCCCATATCCATGTTGACTTTCACGAACAGGGGGTAGACAATCCTTATTTTTTCGCCCCTTCTGCAGAACCCTTCCACGAAGTGATCACCCCCTTCCAGCGTTCTTTCCAGGAGACCCTGGGCAGGAACCACGCCCGGTATTTTGATGCCAATGGCTGGTTCTATTTCACCAAGGAGCGTTTCGATCTCTTTTATCCGAGTTATGGTGACACCTATCCCACCTACAATGGTGCCATAGGAATGACCTACGAACAAGGAGGCAGTGGCCGTGCCGGACTTGGAGTAATAACCGGCATAGGTGATACGCTGACCCTGAAGGACCGTATCGCCCATCATTACACCACGGGTATCTCCACAGTGGAAGTTGCCTCGAAGAACTCCGATAAGCTCAACGAGGAATTCAGGAAATTCTATCAATCCCGGGATTACAGGTACAAGAGCTATGTACTCAACGGGGATGCAGACAAGAAACAGGCCCTGATGAAGCTGCTGGATCAGCACGGCATTGAATACGGCAAAGCAAGTCGCGGGCAGGCCAAGGGCTTCGACTATCAGACGGGGAGGAATGGAACCAAGGCCACAAACGAAGAGAGCCTTATCGTTTCCACAAACCAGGCCAAGGGCACCCTCGTCAAAGTACTTTTTGAACCGGATGCCCGTCTGAGTGACTCCCTTACCTACGATATCACGGCATGGTCCCTGCCATATGCCTATGGGCTTGACGCCCTGGCCTCAACCGGACTGGTCAGCGCCTCCCCCATTGAGCAAAACCTGACCAATACCATTCCTGCGAAAAACGCCTTTGCATATGTCACTGACTGGAGCAGTATGGAAGACGCCCGTTTCCTGGCGGATCTGCTCAAAGCAGGGATAAAGGTCCGGACCGCCAATTACCCTTTTTCATTGGAAGGTGAGCGCTTCGGCAGGGGTAGCCTCATCATTACCAGGTCTGATAACCCCGGGGAAGAAAAACAAAACGAGCTTTCAGAAGTTTTTAAAAAATATCCAGGCAAAAAAGTATTTCCCGTATCTACCGGATATGTGGACCAGGGTAAGGATTTTGGGTCTAACGACGTTTTTATGATCAAACCGGTGAAGGTCGCCGTCCTCTCAGGCGAACCCACTTCCACTCTCCGATTCGGGGAGATCTGGCATTTTTTTGAACAGCAGTTGCATTACCCCCTTACCGTGCTGGATTCCGAATACTTTGGGCGGGTCGACCTTTCAGAGTACGACGTGCTCGTCCTCCCGGACGGATACGGGTACCGGTCCTTTCTCACTGATTCCCGCCTGGAGGAGATCAGGGAATGGGTACGGGGCGGTGGCCACCTGATAGCAATGGGGAGAGCTTTGTCTGCCCTGGAAGGCAAAGATGGATTTTCGATAGCCCGGAATAAAGGGGAGGACGAAAAGGAGGAAGGGGAAGAAACACCCGAACGATACGAAGAATCCCAGCGTGAACGCATGAAACAGCAAATCACCGGGGCGATATTCAAAACAAAGGTGGATCCTTCCCATCCACTTGCCTTCGGCTATGGGGATACATATTTTAGTCTGAAACTGGGCGAGGACAGCTACCAGTTTCTGGATCGGGGCTCAGTAGCCTATATCGAAGGAACCCCCAGTCCGGTAGCCGGTTTTGCGGGAAGTGAGGCCCGGAAGACTATCTCCGAATCCCTGGTATTTGGAGTGGAAAGGTCAGGAAGGGGCCAGGTAGTCTATATGATCGACAATCCCCTTTTCAGGGGTTTTTGGGAAAATGGCAAGCTGTTCTTTGTCAACGCCCTTTTCATGCTGGAATAAAAAAACTGCTATATGACACACTACAAGGTTGAAACCCTCATCTACTACACCAAGGTCTTTGCTAACCGCAACCATATCGCTGAAGCATCGAAAAAAGAGATACAGGAAAAACTGGACCAGTATGCCGCCGACCGCTGGAAGCTGGTGTCTACCGACACTGCCCAATTCGGAGCTGCTCTCTATATCTACCTCTATTTCGAAAAATAGCTTTCGGACTTAGTAAAGCATAAACGCCATAAAAACGATACCGACGAAGGCCACAGGCAGAATAACCAGCATGTAGATGAAGGAGATAATATTGGCTTTGAGAAAGGCTCCAAACCAGCTACTGCGGTAAAAGTTCCGTAGGGCAATCATCAGGTAGATCACATAAGACAGGGTGATGAGTACCTCCAGCCAGATGGGCACATCAATGACTTTATTGGCCAGGATGATGATACAGAAGGACGTGAATAAAAAGGTGAAAAAATAGAAGCTGAACACCATATGGTGGGCAAAGTTTCCCCTCCTCCAGTAGAAAACCTTCAGTAAAAGGGCGAAGATCGGCATCAGCAGGAACATGGCGATCGGAATAGTATCGTAGAAGGTTTGGAGGATCCCACCGCCCCTCTGAACGTATAGTTTGTAAAGCTGCTCATAGATCCGGCGGTTCATTGCTGAGGCGTTGTCTTCCATCCCCAAGGCCTTGAGTTTCTCTTCCAAAGGGGCTTCGGCAGCGATCAGGGAATCAAGGACCTTCTTGCTCTTGCTAAGGTCTAAGTTAATTCCCTTGTTCACATTAGACGGAGTCTCTGATACTTCCGTCATGACCGAATCGATATCGCTCATATCCTCATCGGAAATGCCCCATTTATCTTTGTTCTTGTGAATCATCTCCCGTGTCTTTTCCAACTGGATGGAATCGTTGGGACTCAGTTTGACCGAATCTGGGGCGATCTTCATAGAATCCTGGTCGATCCCCTTCTGGAAAGCCTTGGTCATTTCCGAATCCGCCTTTCGGATACTGAAGGAAAACAGGAAAAAGAAGACTACCGAAATAAAGAGATAGAACTGGGCAGGGTGAAGGTAATACAGCCTCTTTCCATCGACAAACCTCCTGGCCAGGATACCGGGCTTAAACAACAGGGGGAAAAAACTCCGGAAGAACCGCGCATCTACCGAAAAGTAATCGCTGATGGTCTTGCTGAACAGTACGCCAAAGGTCAGACTGTCCGTCACCTCCTGCCCGCATTTGGGGCAGTACTCGTAGGAGGGATCCAGTGGAGTGTCACAGTTCTTACAGCGGTTGGTTTCGGCCATAGGTTGATTTTTACTATAAAAGTAGAAAAAAGTTTGATGTCAAGATAGATCACAGTATCCTACACTATGTGAACAGGGAGGAAACCGATCTATCGATGACTTTGCCCTGTTCGGCGTATATTTGATCATACGACCCACTTATCAGACGAATGAACCCCGATGGTGTAACACGATTTTTAAGAACGCTGGAAGATCTCTGCACTCAGGCAGCCGATGCCAGCACAGCTGATGGGCAAAAAGCCTATATGCGGCACCAGTTCGACTTTTACGGGATAAAAACACCGGTTCGGAAAGGGATTCAGAAAGTACTTTTCCGAAAGGGTTTCCTGCCTTCCAGAGAAGACCTGCCTGAAGTGATCAAAAGGCTCTGGCAAAAAGAAGAAAGGGAAAACCAGTACATCGCCCAGGAACTGGCGAAAAAATTCATCAGGATGCCAGTACCCGATGATATTCTCCTCTATGAGTATATGATCACTCACAAATCCTGGTGGGATACGGTCGATTTCATCGCGATCAACCTGGTGGGTCCTTACTTCAGGGAATTTCCCGAAAAAAGGGACCCGGTTACCGAAAGATGGATGGATTCCGGCAACATTTGGTTGCAGCGCAGTGTGCTGCTGTTCCAGTTGAAATACAAAAAAGATCTGGATACCGAATTCCTGGCAATGACTGTTGGCCAACTCCTGGGTTCCAAAGAATTCTTTATCAACAAGGCCATCGGCTGGATCCTCAGGGAATACAGCAAAACGGATGGGGACTGGGTAAAGAAGTTTGCAGAAACTACCCCATTGCAGCCTCTCAGCAAAAAAGAAGCTCTGAGATTACTCCAAAAATAAATTCCTTACGGGAAAGGTCAGGACGGGTCACTGCCTACGCGTGTCGCCCGTTTCACCAGCCGGCCTACGGTGAGGCCCTGGACAAGGATGGAGAAAACCACCACGACATAAGTGATCAGCAAAAATAGCTCCCGATTCATCTCAGCTGTGAGCCCCAGTGCGAGGGCGATGGAAATGGCACCCCTGAGCCCACCCCATGTCATGATCAGGCCTGTGCGAGGTACAAACTCCAGTTTTTTTCTGAAAAAATTGATAGGCAGTAGCAGGGACAAATAGCGACATATCAAAACGACGGGGATGGTGATGATACCTGCAAGGAGATAATCGGCATCGTAGGTCAGCACCAAGATCTCCATTCCGAGAAGGACAAAGAGAAGGGTATTGAGGAGGATGTCAATCAGTTCCCAGAATTTGTCCACATACAGCATGGTATTCTTGGACATACTGCTCTCCCTGAGTTTATCGTTCCCGATCATCAGGCCGGCGACCACCATGGCAAGAGGAGCTGACACATGCAATTTCTGGGCGATCACAGTCCCTACCATTACAGTGGCCAGAGTAGTGATCACCTCAATGTCGTAGTCATCTATGGTGCGCAAAAGGCGGTAAGTGATCCAACCCAACAAAAGGCCGAGGGCAATACCTCCGAATACTTCCACCCCGAAAAGTTCGATCACGCTCCAGGCGGTGACCGCTTCTTCAGATGGGGAAGCGATCTCAAAGAGGGTGAGGAAGACCACTACCCCTACCCCGTCATTGAAGAGAGATTCGCCGACGATCTTGGTCTCGAGTTTTGCAGGTACCCCTACCTGTTTGAGAATCCCCAAAACGGCGATAGGATCGGTGGGTGAAATCAGGGCACCGAACAGGAGGCAATGAATAAAAGGTACTTCAAAGGACAGGGCCATTAACAGGTAATACATCACTGTTCCAACCAGGAAGGTGGATGTCATAACTCCCAGGGTGGAAAAACTGATGATCGGCCACCTGTGCTTTTTGAGCTGCTCAAAATCGGTGTGAAGAGCTCCGGCAAAGAGCAGGAAGCTCAACATGATATCGAGGAGGACCGTCTTAAAATCGATCTGGGAGATGATATAGCGCTCCACGTTCAGTAATGTGGGATCAACATAGCTCCAGGCAAAGACAGCCAGGGTCAGCAGAATGGTGATGAACATTAGCCCTATCGTATTCGGCATTTTCAGGAAACGCACATTGATGTAACCGAAGATTGCCGACAGGCATACCAAAATAGCGGTGATGGTGAAGAGGTCTAGCTGCATCTGTCAAATGTAGCAGTCCTCCGGCAGATGTCAAAAAGGGGCGGGCGGAATTTTAGCTGTACCATCCCATATTCAATCTGCATTCCAGGGTAGCAGAAAACCTCATTGAATCCCGGAAAACCAACCGTCTTCGTTTGATAATTGCCGATAAATTACGAACTTCAACATACCAATTATCCCGGGCCGGATCGTTGAAAATTCTCGGAAAAAGACGCGTTAAATACAAAAACCTGACCTCATGAAATTAGAACAATCACTAAAAAACTTCATCGAAAAACACGAACACGAAAAGGAAGGAGAATCACCTGAGGGATTGTGTCCCAACTGTTGGGGAACACAGGAATACGAAGGTAAATTCTACGAGGCAGTGAGAAACTGGGATGCCGATGTCGATACCAAAAACATCGATATAGGCTGGATACGGGATTACGTGAATAAACACCTGATCAATATCAGTCTGAAACCTCATCAGGAGGGGCAGGTATGTGAACATTGCAAGGTCATCTACAAAGAAGAAAAATGATCCCGGCCATAATTTCTATTGACGGAAGTTCACTGCGGAAATAGGGAGCTATGAAATTCATCGATTACTACAAGATACTGGGAGTCCCCAAAAGCGCCAGCCAGCAGGACATCAAAAAGGCCTACCGCAAATTGGCCAGAAAATATCATCCAGATATCAATCCGGGGGATACTGCCGCTGAGAAGAAATTTAAGGAGATCAACGAGGCCAACGAGGTTCTCAGCAATCCTGAAAATCGCGCAAAATACGACGAATACGGCAAGGACTGGCAGCACGCGGAGGCCTTTGAGAAGGCAAAGAAGGAACAAGCCCAATACCGGCGACAGAGAAGCACAGGTGGAGGAGCTTTTTCGGAGGACGACTTTTCCGATTTCTTCAGTTCCATGTTTGGAGGAAGGACCAGAAGCAGCGGGCGCGGCATGCAGTTCAGAGGACAGGATGTTCAGGCTGAACTGGAATTGCCCCTAGAGGAGGTTTACCGCACCCACAAGCGAACGCTCAATGTGAACGGCAGGAATATCCGCCTGACCATCCCGGCCGGTATCCGAAACGGACAGGTGATCAAGATCAAGAATCACGGAGCTGAGGGGATCAACGGGGGCCCGAGGGGCGACCTGCACATCCGCTTTTCCATCGTTAACAACACCCGGTTCAGGCGGGATGAGGACAACTTATATACCACAGTAAAACTCGATCTCTACAAAGCCCTGCTGGGTGGTGAGATCATCGTGGATACTTTTGACGGACAGGTAAAATTAAACGTCAAACCGGAAACCCCCAACGGATCTCAGGTAAAACTGAAGGGAAAAGGCTTTCCGGTTTACAAAAAGGAAGGGCAGTATGGCGACCTGTACATCACTTACGAAATAGAACTGCCAAAAAAGCTTTCTCCCAGGGAAAAACAGCTTTTTGAAGAATTGGCAAAACTGAGATAGATATGGGAACGAGAAACTTTTTTCCGATTGGAAAACTCTGTGAGCTCTACAACCTGGAAATGACCTTTTTCCGGGAGATGGATGAGGTCGGACTTATTGAATTCGTCTCGTACCAGGGTGAGGAAGGTGTTTATGGAGACGAGTTATACCGTGTGGAAAAGGTGATCCGCATCCATCGGGACCTGCATGTCAATTTGGAGGGGATAGACGTGGTGATGCACATGCTGAGAAGGCAGGAGGAGCTGGAGTCGGAACTGCTCAGGCTGACCAATAAATTGAGAAGGTATGAAGAATAGGATAAGACGATTACACACATGGATCCGCTAATTATATCAAATCTCTAAATTCGCCATAATGGATCTGATCTTCCTTACCTCCTTTCACACTTCCATCACCCTGATCTGTATCGTCGGATTGGGTGTGGTCATATCGGGCTTCCTGTTAAGCAAGATCAAACAGCCTACCTTGATCGCTTATATCCTGATCGGAGTGTTGATCGGACAATACGGTTTCGACCTCATCGGGAATCCCGAAACCATGATGCACATAGGGGAATTGGGGATTATCCTGCTGTTCTTCTTTATCGGGATGGAAATCGACCTCTATTCCTTTATAGGCAACTGGAAGCTTGCCGTCTTCGGGACCCTTGGACAGATCCTGCTTAGCATAGGAGCCATGGGGGCCATAGGGTTGGTCTTCCGCTGGAACAATACCCGAATCATCGTCATGGGATTTGTCATTGCCCTTTCCAGTTCAGCTGTCATCTTTAAACTCCTGGAGGACAAGAAGATCCTGGACAAAAAAATAGGCCGTAACGTTTCGAGTATCCTGTTGGCCCAGGATATCGCTATTGCCCCTATCCTGATACTCATTTCTATCTTTGGGGGAGAAGACACTTCCCTGGAATCCATACTGTTAAAGATCATCGGGGGTGTCCTGATCTTCGCGACTATCCTGTATATCTATGTCAAGAAGGAGATCAACTGGCTTCCATTTCGAAAATCCATCATGAGGGACCACGAACTTCAGGTCTTTTTAGCGCTTTTCTTTTGTTTCGCAGGAGCGGTAATAGCCGGTTTGTTCGGAATATCAGAAGCCCTGGGTGCCTTTGTCGGGGGGTTGGTGATGCATGCAGGAAAAGCCACACGTTGGATACACGACGCCATCCATTCCTTCCGCATCCTTTTTGTGGCGGTGTTTTTTATCAGTATAGGGGCCCAGATCAACATTGCCTTCCTTACGGCCAACCTCCTGCCTCTGGGGCTGTCACTGCTTTCTGTTTTTGTATTGAACCACGCCATCAATGCCGTCATCCTGAGAGCGTATAACAACACCTGGAAAGAAGCCCTTTTTGGAGGTGCCATGCTCGCCCAGATCGGAGAACTCAGCTTCCTGATCTGTATTACGGCCTTCAACCTCAACATGCTCACCCAGTACGCTTACGATTTTACGATCTCCCTCATTTCCCTGACTATAGGTATCAGTCCTTTCTGGATCCTGCTGACAGAGAAAATAGGGGGTATCAAACCAAAACTTATCTCCTAAATAGGTATTTTCATCCTGAAGTCTGGGGGATCATCGAATTGAGAAACGAAATAAGGCTATGGACAAGACACTGAAAAAAGAAGACCATTACCTGGGCCGCAGTAATTGGCTGAGAGCTTCCATTTTGGGCGCCAATGACGGCATCCTTTCCACAGCCAGTATCATCATAGGAGTTGCTGCAGCATCCACGACACGGGATCCTATTGTCCTCGCAGGGGTGGCCGGACTTGTAGCCGGGGCCCTTTCGATGGCGGCCGGGGAATACGTCTCCGTCAGCTCCCAGACCGACATCGAAACTTCAGACCTGGCCCGGGAAAGACGGGAACTCCGGGATATGCCTGAAGAGGAATTGAAAGAACTCGCCAACATATACCGTCTGAGGGGCCTGAGTCCAGACCTGGCCATGAAGGTAGCCCAGCAACTCACTGACTACGACGCCCTGGGGGCCCATGCCAGGGATGAACTCGGGATACACAGCATGACCCGTGCCAAGCCCCTTGAGGCTGCGCTGGCCTCAGGAGCCTCCTTTGTTTTTGGAGGTATCCTTCCGGTGATCGCTGCCCTGCTGATTCCTGTAGGATCTATGATCTACTGGCAGTACATCCTGGCCATTGTCTTCCTGATCATCTTAGGTGCCTTCGCTGCCAAAGCGGGAGGCTCAAGCGTGAAGAAAGCCATACTGAGGATCACTTTTTGGGGAACGGTAGCCATGGGTATTACCGCCTACATCGGGCATCTCTTCGGAGTGGCGGTATGAAAGGAATACTTTAGGCGGTTAGAAGGAATAAAAGACAAAAATTCGTAGCTTTTTAGGGCGATTCACTCTCTTGAGAATCTTAATAAACTTGAATGGCTAAAAGAATCCGTATGGCTAGATTTATCAACAAAGGAAAACAGGAGATCGGCCTGGCACCGGACGACCTGTTGTTTCGGGGAAAGAAAAAGCTCAATGATGTCCTTCTTCGCATTATCGACTTTGACGAGAATACCCTGGAGGAAGATGCGATAAAAATGGTCCGTGACGTCCTGAAGTACAAGGAAAAAGACACGGTGACCTGGCTAAATGTCGATGGCTTGCACAATGCGGCCATCATGAAGGAGATCGCAGAAACCCTGGACCTGGATACCCTGGTCCTGGCCGAGGTGATGCATACTCAGGCGCGGCCAAGGGTAATCGAATATGACAACTGCATTCTGATCACTATCAAAATGATGCAACAGCGGGAGGATTCTCATCAGATCATCGTGGAGAATCTCAGCCTGATCCTGACAGAGGATATGCTTATCTCCTTCCAGGAACGTAAAGGGGACGTCTTTGAACCGGTACGCGAACGTATCCGAAAACAGAAAAAGCGCATCCGGAACGGTGGAACAGATTATTTGGCCTTTGCACTGCTCGATATCGTCATAGACAACTACCTGTATGTCCTGAGCGTGCTGGGTGAAAAGATCGAGGCCCTCGAGGATACCCTGGTCGTCAATCCCAATGAAGTGGTCATCAATGAGATCAACAAATACAAAAGGGAATTGAATTTCTTGAGAAAGAGTATCAAACCGGCTAAGGAGATGATCTTTTCCCTCGGGAAAATGGAATCGGAATTCGTCGATGATTCTACCTATGTGCATTTCAAAGAGCTGGAAGACAATATCAGTCAGGCCAGCGAAGTATCGGACAGTTATAGGGACATCCTCTCTGATCAGCTGAACATATACCACACTACCATCAGCAGTAAGCTCAACGATGTGATGAAGGTACTGACCATCTTTTCGGTGATCTTTATCCCGCTCACCTTCATTGCCGGGATCTACGGGACCAACTTTGAAGTATTACCGGAACTGCACTACCAGTACAGCTATTTTATCATGCTGGGGGTCATGGTACTGATCGCCCTGGGTATGCTGATCTATTTTAAAAAGAATAAGTGGCTCTGATTCTTAGAACAAAACCGCGAAATAACGCATAGTTAGATGAATTCAAAAAAAAACCGCCGATGCACGGAGCACCGACGGTTCCACTAAAAAACCAACCAAACAACTAACTATACTGAAAATGAAATTACCTAGCAGGCAAAACCACCCTGTCGATCACGTGGATCACACCGTTGGACTGGCGCACGTCACTGATAGATACCGTAGAAACGGTCCCCGCTGCATCTTTTAACTGTACTTTCTCACCCTTGAGCACAGCGGTGAGGGTGGCCCCGTTCACCGTCGTAAAATTCGCCTTGCCATCTCCTTTACGGATAGCCATGACAATGTCTTCTGCGTCGAATTCCCCGGCAAGGACATGATAGGTCAGTACCGACTGTAGCTTCGACTTGTTCTCCGGTTTCAGGAGGGTAGCAACCGTCCCTTCAGGAAGTTTGTCAAAAGCCTTGTTTGTAGGAGCAAAAACCGTAAACGGTCCTTTTCCCTGCAAGGTCTCTACAAGTCCTGCTGCCTTAACAGCAGCAACGAGGGTGGTGTGGTCCTTGGAATTGACAGCATTGGACACGATATCCTTGCTCGGGTACATGGCGGCTCCCCCAACCATTTTGATGTCTTTCTCCATGGAAGATCCCTGTGCTATCAGAGAGGTAGCGGAAAGAAGAACCACAGCAATTGCGATGGTTCGAATTGATTTAGCGTACTTCATAATTATTTATTTACTTTTAGAATTCACCCTACCTACGGAAAGCATCTTCCAGGGGTTTGGTTTTTGGTAATTTTTTTGGATTTATTTAACACCCTCAGCGTTTGTAACCCAGGTCATACCGATGAAAAGATCCGATCCTCCCATAGTGATAGAGGTGACATACCCGATCAGTGAAGTCCGTTTGTGGAACGCCCTCACCCTTCTGCCGGAAATGAAGAAGTGGTATTTTGAAATGCTCCCGGATTTTCGGGCCAGGGTGGGATTTCGAACATCATTTCAGGTACAGTCTGAAAGCCGGACCTTTACACACCAATGGGAAGTGCTGGAAGTGATACCCGGAAACAGGATCGCTTACCGATGGACCTTTGCCGAATACCCCGGCGCCTCGATTTCGATCTTTGAAGTATCCGGAGACGAACACCGCGCTTCGCTCAAGTTGACGATAGAGGTAGAATCAGATTTTCCGGATGATATCCCCGAATTCACAAGGAAGAGTTGCATCGAAGGATGGGACTTTTTCCTCCGTGGCAACCTCCGGAACTACCTCACGGCCTAAATTCCCTTCCCTGCCATGCCACAAAAGAACATCCTGTTGTTCATCGTGATCTCCCAGTTCTTCTGTACCTCCCTCTGGTTTGCAGGGAATGGGGTACTGGACAATCTCATCGCGGAATATGATCTCAGCTATCGGGCACTGGGGTACCTCACTTCCTCTGTACAGCTGGGATTCATCACAGGGACCCTGATCTATGCTATTTTTACGCTCGCCGATCGCTACTCCCCTTCTACGGTGTTCTTCTTTTCGGCCCTGGCAGCGGGTTGCTGCAACCTCGGTCTTCTTTGGGAGGGCAATACCCTGTACACCCTTATTGCCTCCCGCTTGCTCACGGGTTTCTTCCTGGCAGGCATCTACCCGGTAGGGATGAAGATAGCGGCGGACTATTTTGAAAAAGGCCTTGGCAGATCCCTTTCCTTTCTGGTCGGGGCCTTGGTCCTGGGTACGGCTCTGCCCCACATTCTGAAGGGAAATCTTCAACCGGCTGACTGGAAATACGCAGTGGCAATAACAAGTGTTCTTGCGTTTGGAGGGGGGATCATCGTCAGGACACTGATACCTGACGGCCCTTTCAGAAAGGCGGCAACCGGCTTTAAGTGGCATGCCGTATTTACCGTGTTTGGGAATAAGAAGCTGAGAAGTGCGGCCATAGGCTATTTTGGACATATGTGGGAACTCTATGCCTTCTGGGCCTTTGTTCCCGTCATGCTAAACTATTATCGGGAGTTACATGAAGTATCCCTGTCCATCTCCCTATGGTCTTTTGCCATCATCGGGGTTGGCTTCCTGGGCTGTGTCCTGGGCGGATTCATCTCCGAAGCCAGGGGTGTTAAAATAACGGCTTTTGGTGCCCTGCTCCTATCCGGACTTTGCTGCCTGCTTTCTCCTCTCTTGATCTTCCAACCATTTGATTACCTGTTCCTGGGCTTTTTACTTCTGTGGGGAATGACCGTGATCGCAGATTCTCCCTTGTTTTCAACCCTTGTGGCTCAAAATGCAGACGGAGCTTTGAAAGGATCGGCACTCACCCTGGTCAATTGCATTGGTTTTGGGATCACGATTGTAAGCATACAAACCCTGGATGCCCTGAGGGATCAATTCTCCCCACTCTGGTTGTTTATGCTCCTAGCCCTTGGCCCCGCGATCGGGGTCGCAGGACTCTCAAGAAAATGAGTCCTTCTCCGGAAGGTCAGTAAAGCCTGCCAGCAAAAAGAAATAATGAGAAAAATGTGGACCAGACTAGTTAGAACACAAAAAAATAAACATAGTCATATAATAATGAGAAAAATATGGATTTTCGACTAGATAGAACACACACAAAAAAAACC
>CBDTYM010000013.1:0-39000 GCA_965364605.1 uncultured Muriicola sp. | reverse complement strand
TCAAAGGGGCAATTTCAAGTGCGCAAAGGTACAAAATAAAATAGAAAAAGTAAGAAGTAACGAACTTAAGATGCGTTTTGATAATCGTGGTCCAACCGAGAATCAGAATGACCAGGACCAGGGCGGCTCCTAGATAAAAAACTCCTGAAGACCCCGGAAAAACATAGGTTAACAAGAGGTTGAAAAGAAACATCACCAGGGCGCTGTAATTGAGGTAAGAGAGTTTTTTAAAGAGGATCTCGGAAATGGCGGCCTGCGAATTAAAGATGGCGCCACTACCTAACTGAGCCAGAATTTTTAACAGTATGAAGAGGAACAGGAATCCAAAGATCACGGCAAAGAGCAGGAATGGGGCCAGGAGTCCCTCGGGGCGGTAAAGCGATATCCCGTGATAGATGAACAGAGATACGTTGAGTAGCATGAAGAGAGAGCACAACACGTGAAATCCGTTCATCAGACGGTCTTTTTTATTGTATAGAAAGATGTATTTATTGTTGAAGGGCAGGATGACAAAATTCATGGCCCGAGTGTAAAATAAACCTTTAGCAAGTACCAGAAAGACAGCACTCCCAAAGATGACAAGGGTAATCCAGTCTGTCTGTCCGATCTGTCTTAGCGTAGGTTCCATCAGTCGATCGCTTTTCTTTGGCCATTGAGTCCCCACCTCAGGTCGTTTTCTGAAATGACCACCTTTACATAGGTAGCGTCCTCCACCGGATCTTCCGGGAATTCAGCCCTGATGGCCAGATTCCCTCCGGCTGCCAGTTCAGATATCCCTTCCGGGTAGGATATTCCTTTGATCGGTATTACCCGGATGATCTGTTTGTACCCGTCCAGTAATTCAAGTCCATAGGTCAATTCTTCCAGAGGAACTGCAAAATCATACGGGTTCCTGAGCTCGAAAGTGAATTCACTTCCCTCTTCAGGCCTCGAGAGTTCAGTGATTTCGGTCCTCAATTTGCGATAAGAACGGAAAGGGTCTATGTAGATGCCATGAAACAAGGTGCCGTCCGGCATGGTAAAGGATATGTCCCCTCCAGACAAATATTTTGAGACATACAACACCCTTTTGTTTCTCACCTTCTCTTCCGTGTTGTCCATGGAGTACTGATTTTCCCTGTACCAGGCATTGTTCAGGGAAAAGGACGTGTTTCCAGAGTAATATTCAAACATGGGGGCCATCCGGTAGGAGTTTTCGAAAACCACGGGTGTGTCGCCCACCTGGTCAGTGATCGACTTCACCCAGGTGCGGTTGCCATGGGTCTCGTAGACCATCGGAAAAAAGGGTTGATAGACCAGGCCGATACGCAGGAATATCAGGAGAACTATATTGACAAGCCCCATCCTGAAGATCCATTTCCGGGTTCCCGGGTGGTCGAGCATATACCGGAATGCAATAACAGCCGCGGGGACACAAATGACAATGATCCACTGGGTCTGTACCCGGCGCTGGAAGCTGGAGATAAAAAAGAACAAGAGGATACCCAAACTTACAAACAGCAATGCCCGGGTTAAGAGATCCTTTCCGCGGGTCTTGAAAAGCGCTTTGTATATCCAGAAGAAAGTGAGTCCGAAAATAGCGATGAGATTGATCAGGAAACCCGCTGTGAAATCTAAGAATTCATAAGGCCTGTTTGGCCTCTCAAAAAGGTGGTACTTTACGGAGACGAAGTCGTTTTCGAATAGCCAGAGCAAGTGGGGAGCGTACCCCACCAGGGAAAAGACCACAGCTACCCAGGCATAGGGGTTCCTGATGAGCGAGATATTAGAAAGGAAAACAAAGAAGATAACCAGGAAGGCGTGGTATTTGCTATACATCAGGGCAGCCATTACCAGGCCAAGTATAAAAGCTGTCGCCAGTCCCGGTTTCCTGAGGAATTCCCTATATGCCAGAAAGAAAAGAGCGGTAAAAAAGAGCAAAGGAGTATCTGGCAGCATGAGAAACCCATAGGCATGGACCAGGGTCATGGATCCCATCAGGACAAAGAAATGCGGGATGTATTCTTTCTTCCGTGGGTGGTCTACAAGCAGCCAGATTATAACAAAGGTCCCAATTCCCAGAAAGCAACTCATAAGTCGGATCCCAAGTTCTCCCTCAACCAGGGTCTTCCCCATTGCGATCAGGAAGGCTACCATGGGCGGATGGTCAAAATACCCCCAACTCAGCTCTTTTGCATAATACCAGTAATAGGCCTCGTCAAAGATCAATTGGGTAGAAGCGGCCTGCACGAGGTTGAGGATCAGAATAGCGGCTAGAATGTACAGGAACAGGGGAGGGAATTTTTTTGTCATACCGTATCTGCTACGGTTCAAAATTACAAATAATCACAGCTATGTCTTAAGCTGGCAGACAAGAATATGAGACAATCTTAAGAACAGTCACCTGAAACCTTTATTTTTGCCCTAATCTTCGCAGCCGATGACAGATAGTTTGGTAATCATCCCTTCCTATAATGAGATCGAGAATATTGAGGCTATTGTCAAAGCCGTTTTCGATCTTCCTAAGCCTTTTCATGTGCTTGTGGTGGACGATAATTCACCCGATGGTACCGGGGACGCGGTCAGGGCCATGCAGGAGGAATACAAGGGGAGGCTTTTCCTCGAAGAGCGCAAAGGTAAGTCAGGTTTGGGCACCGCTTACATCCACGGCTTCAAATGGGCGCTCAAGAGGGAGTATGAATTCATTTTTGAGATGGATGCCGATTTTTCTCACAGGCCCTCAGACCTGCCAAGACTTTACAGGGCGTGTGTCAACGGGGCCGACGTGGTAGTGGGTTCCAGATACAAAAAAGGTGTGAACGTCGTGAACTGGCCGCTTTACCGGATACTGCTGTCGTATGGGGCCTCATTTTATGTAAAGCTGATCACGGGTATGCGCGTACACGATCCCACAGCTGGATTTGTCTGCTACAAAAGAAAAGTACTGGAGGCTCTCGACCTGGATGCTGTAAAGTTTGTGGGGTACGCCTTCCAGATAGAGATGAAGTACAGGGCTTACCTCAAAAAATTCATCATTGAAGAGGTCTCTATTATATTTACGGACCGGGAAAAAGGAAAGTCAAAAATGAGCACCTCCATCATCTGGGAAGCTGTTTTCGGAGTGATCAGCATGAAGGTCAGGAGTTTGTTCAAAAGAAATGGATTTTAAGTTATGGGGAGTACGTTAATCAAGAATGCCCTGATGGTTAATGAAGGGAAGACTCAGGAGGGGGACCTCCTTATAGAAGGGGAACGGATCTCCCGTATAGCACCCTCCATATCTTCTGATACTGCCAAGGTCATCGATTTGAAAGGGAAGTATCTATTTCCGGGTATTATTGATGACCAGGTACATTTCAGGGAGCCCGGACTCACCCACAAGGGGACGATAGCCACGGAAAGCAGGGCAGCAGTAGCCGGAGGCATCACTTCCTTTATGGAACAGCCCAATACCAACCCTCAGACGACCACCCTGGACAAGCTGGAAGAGAAATTTCGCATGGGTGACCAGGCCTCTTATGCCAACTACTCTTTCCTCTTTGGGGGTACCAATGACAACCTGGAAGAACTGAAGAAACTCGACAGGAATGCCTGTTCAGGGGTCAAGCTCTTTCTTGGATCTTCAACCGGAAATATGCTCGTGGATGACGAGCGGGTACTGGAAGCGATCTTCAGCAATACGGAAATGGTCATCTCTGCCCATTGCGAAGACGAGACCACCATTAGGAGAAATCTCGAGCGTTACAAGGAAAAGTACGGAGATGATATACCCATCAAATACCATCCCCTGATCCGCAGTGAGGAGGCCTGTTACCTGTCCTCCTCAAAGGCAGTGGCCCTGGCTAAAAAGACCGGTGCCAGACTGCATGTATTCCATCTTTCAACCGCCCGGGAAATGGAATTGTTTACCAATGACATTCCGTTGAGTGAGAAGAAGATCACAGCCGAAGTGTGTCTGCACCACCTCTGGTTCTCTGAGGAGGACTACGAAACCAAGGGGACCCATATCAAGTGGAATCCCGCCGTCAAAAAAGCTTCAGACCGGGAAGCTCTCTGGCAAGCCTTACTGGACGATCGAATCGATATAGTTGCTACCGACCACGCCCCCCATACCCTGGAGGAAAAAGACAGGGATTATGTTCATGCACCTTCGGGAGGACCTTTGGTTCAGCACCTGCTGCCTGCAATGATGGAGAGAGTACTGGATGGAACAATCTCCCGGGAAACCATGGTCACCAAAATGTGCCACAATCCAGCCGTGTTGTTTCAACTGCAGGACAGAGGATATTTGAGGGAGGGATACTACGCCGACCTGGTAGTGGTAGACCCCGATGATCCCTGGAAGGTATCCAAAGAAAACATCTACTACAAATGCGGCTGGTCTCCTTTTGAAGGGACGGGATTCAGGTCGCAGGTCACCCATACCTTTGTCAATGGTCACATGGCTTATGCTATGGGGGAATTTTCTCAGGAACGACACGCCAAACGCTTAACATTTAACAGGTAATGAAAACATGTATCCTGATCTTTCTCGTTTTTTTAACCGCGCTCTCCTGCGCGGATGAGGTCGTGCAGAAACCTGAAAACTTGATTCCCAGGGAACAGATGACGGATATTCTCTATGAACTTGCAATCCTGAATTCGGCCAAGGGCACTAATAAGGCGCTATTGGAAGAGCATTTTGACAGTCCCACAACTTTCCTTTTCAATCAGTATGGGATAGACAGCCTGCAATTTGTCAAAAGCGACCTCTATTATGCCTCCCAACCCCTGGTTTATGAAGGGATCTACAAGGAGGTTGCGGCCAGGCTTGAATTTCAGAAAGAACAGTTAGAAGAGGAGATGAAGCTCCGAAACGACAGCCTGATCAACAGAAGCAGAAAGCTGAGGGATTCTCTCAAGACTCAGTAGGCTTTAAAAGGAATCTTTGTAGCGATTTTGGAAATAAACGCAGGCAAATCGAATACATTCTTCGAGCTCAGTGAAGGTAAATTTCAGGGACTTTTCCAGCTTTTCGGAAGAGTATTCGGAAGGGTTCTTCAGGGAACTCACGATATCCCTGGTCAGTCTGCGTCGGGTCCTCAAAAAATAATGACTGAACCAGTCGACCCTCCAGCCAACCTCCAGCAGCCATAAGGGTACTTTTCGGGAAGGTCGGGACTGACCGAAAGAATCGCTGATCATTCCAAATACGGTTTTGTAGGACAGATTATGCCCCACAGTAATAAAGCGCTCATTGCGGACCCCGGAATGCATCAGCTGGTGCATACAGGCAGCCACGTCGCGGACATCGACAAAACCCGTACCCCCCGGGAAGTACCACTTCATCCCCCCTGCAGCATTCTTAAAGAAGCGCAGGCTCCCCTGATGCCAGCTCCCGGGCCCCAGGATTACACCGGGATTTACGATCACCACCTCCAGACCTTCCTGGGATCCCCTCCATACCTCCATCTCTGCCAGGTGTTTGGACCTGGCATAGACACTGGTTTCTGTCTCTGCCCATTCGTTGACTTCCGTAACGATCTTTCCCGACGTTCCTTTTCCGATTGCGGCGATGGAACTGGCATAACAGAGTTTCCTGACCCCATACGCCAGGCATAGATTGACGATATTAGCCGTCCCTTCCACGTTGGTTTTCTTGAGGGCTTCCCAGGCTGCCGGGTTAAAAGAGATCATCGCCGCTGCATGGTAGACCCCGGTGACTCCCGAAAACGCTTTTTCCATGGCCGGAATATCCGTGATATCGGCTTCTATCCATTGTATCTTCTCAAACAGGATGCTGGCGTTCTCTGAATAAAGTGCGAAGAGGGTCCTCACCTCTTCAAGGGAGGCTCTGGTCCTGTAGATGGCCCGGACCGCCACATTTTCCTGCGCAAGGCGAAAGAGCAAATGGGAGCCCAACAATCCGGTGCCGCCGGTAACTAAAACCATGGTCCTAAAGTAGTCAAATCCACCGGATATATTTGCAAATCTCACAGGTCTGGCTCCATGGGATTTCTGTTATCTTTGCATCATTCTTAGAAAACGGATACCCGATGAAATCGAATTTTGTTGAGGAATTGAAATGGAGGGGCATGCTGCACGATGCCATGCCCGGAACGGAAGAACACCTTTTATCCGGGATGCAATCGGCATATGTAGGGATCGACCCAACGGCGGATTCATTGCATATCGGACACCTGGTGGGGGTCATGATGCTCAGGCATTTCCAGCTGGCCGGGCATAAACCCTACGCCTTGATCGGAGGAGCTACGGGCATGATCGGTGACCCCTCGGGTAAGTCTGCCGAGCGCAACCTCCTTGACGAGACCACGCTGAGGCTCAATCAGGAAGCCATTCGGGAACAGCTGTCGCGCTTTTTGGATTTTGATTCGAAATCTGATAACAGTGCAGTCCTGGTCAATAATTACGACTGGATGAAAGATTTTACCTTCCTCGACTTCATCAGGGATGTAGGCAAGCACATCACCGTCAATTATATGATGGCCAAGGACTCGGTAAAAAAGAGGCTCGATCCTGAAGCCAAAGAAGGGATGTCCTTTACGGAGTTTACCTATCAGTTGGTGCAGGGGTACGATTTCCTATACCTGTACCAGCACTGTAATTGTACGCTGCAGATGGGAGGAAGCGACCAATGGGGGAACATTACCACAGGAACCGAACTGATCCGACGAATCGGCGGTGGAAAGGGATATGCCCTTACCTGTCCTCTTATCACCAAGGCCGACGGCACCAAATTTGGAAAGACAGAGGGTGGCAACATTTGGCTGGATGCACATCGTACCTCCCCCTACAAGTTTTATCAGTACTGGATCAATACCTCAGATGAAGACGCTGAAAAGTATATCAAGATCTTTACTTTCCTCAAACGAGAAGAAATCGAAAAACTGGTCAGCGAACACCAGGAAGCTCCCCATCTCAGGGTACTTCAAAAAAGACTGGCCGAAGAGGTCACCGTCATGGTGCACTCAGAAAATGACCTGGAAAATGCCGTAAGGGCAAGTGCGATCCTCTTTGGGAATTCTACTTCGGCCGACCTGAAATCGCTGGACGCCCATACCTTCCTGGAAGTCTTTGAGGGTGTGCCAAATGCAGAGATCCCGAGAGAGGATCTCCGCAACGGCTTGGACATGATCGGGGCTCTGGCTGCCAGGACGGGATTTTTAAATTCCAATGGGGAAGCACGGAGGGAACTCAAGCAGAATTCCATCTCGGTGAACAAAGAAAAAGTGTCTGAAGGATATACCATCACCGAAGATGACCTGATTCGCGATCGCTATGTGTTGCTCCAGCGGGGGAAGAAGAATTATTTCATCCTCTCTGTTGCAGAGGGATAGCCCCTGCTTCCCGGGTTAACCCACCATCAGGTTGCATCCGCGAATATCGGCATTGTCGAACCTGCCAAGTACCTCAAAGCTGCCATCGGGGGATAAGCGGCCCAGATCCTGGGTCGCGATAAAGGAGCAGGAGTAGAGATTGGCCAGGTCGATGACGTTGATGCCACCGGATCTTCCGCTTTTCTCCAGGCTTAAAGGATCCTCCGTATGACGGATCAGGACCTTCATCCAGGGAGGGGTTTTGAAGAGCCCATATCCCCGGGAATACGCCTGCGAAAGGAGTTCTGTCATCCCGTATTCAGAGTGGACGGATCCCAGGCCGAACCCATCACATAACCTCCGGTGCAGATCTTCCCGTACCAGTTCTTTTCTCTTGCCCTTCATTCCCCCTGTCTCCATGACAATCGTGTTTTTCAGGGTCATGGGATACGCTTCAACGAGATCGAGCAAGGCATAGCTTACACCGATAAGCAGGGTGGGGATCTTATTCTTTTCCAGCGTTTGCAGCTTTTTTACAAGGGCGGGCAGGTCTGAGAGGTAAAATCCGCTGTCAGGGTGGTCACTGGCATTGATGAGATCATTGACCATGTACACTAGGGAAGAACCCTCGCGCTCCAGATAGGAGGGAAGTAAGGCCAGGATACAATAGGTCCGGGGTTTGCCGTAGAAGAGATCAAATGACATTCGGAAACTTCGCTCGTAGAGGGTGAGATCCTGAACGTAATGCTTGCTGGTCAGTTTCGAGGTGGTCCCGCTGCTACTGAAAACGATATCCCCTTTGTTCTCTGAACAACTCACCCGTTTTGTCTTGAAGAATTCTATGGGAAGAAAAGGGATCTGCTCTGGATTGCTGACCTGCTGGGGATCGGTCTCGAGAAGGTCGCAGAATTGGCGGTAAACAGAGTTGTGTTTGTATTGGAACCGAAAGGTCTCTACCGCCATGGCCCTGAAGTCCTTCTGGTCTTTGATCGCGAATATTCTGTTGGGGTCCATGGGCTGCAATAGTCCCCAAAAATACTAAAATTTACCCCTGCTACAGACGCTGTATGACCCGGATAAGGGCTTATTTTACCACGAGTTTGCGGGTAATGGTCTTTTGGCGCTCTGTGACCTGCAGCACGTAAACCCCGGGTACCAGTCTGGAGATGTTCAGGGTGTTCGCAGAGATTCTGTCCGTAAGGACGACCTCGCCGAGAACATCATAGATCGTGATGATCTTGGTATCGTTGTAATCCGAAGTGATATAGACCACGTCGTTGTAAGCGGGGTTGGGATATAGCTTAAAATTGGGTATCTCCTGTGTCCGAATCGGGTCGGGCGGATCTTTTTCCTGTCCGTGGCCCCATAGAGAAACTAGCAAGAAGGCGGTTAAGTACAGAATTTTCATCAAGATTGATTTGGGATCAACACTGAAAGGTACTTAATGACCTTTGACAGGACTATTTATTGTTGTGAATACCGGGAAAATGTAGGTGAATTTAAAGGGGAGTGTATTTCGTCGACAAAAATGAACATTTTACCGATCTCAGAACGCATTTTTAGTGGCAGCAAAAAGAGAGAATTTCAGGTTCTCCGTGTCTACTTTATAATTAATTTGCGTGTGGCTGTTTTGTCCTTTTCCATGACCCTGAGCACATAAACTCCTGCATCGAGGTCAGATAGGTTGAGTTCCCTTCCAATGATGGTTGTCTCAACAACCTTGGTACCCAGTACGTCAAAAATCAGGATTTTTTTTGGGGCGTTGGCCTTGGTTTCTATGTACACCTTACCCGTGGTCACGGGATTGGGGTAGAGATTAAACCCCTCGATCTCACCTCGGGTAGCAGGCTTATCCTGAGCGAGCCCTGAAGTAAAAACCAATAAGAAAAACAGCAGGTAAAAGTGCTTCATACAGAGGGGATTGGGTAGATCACAAAACAAATATAGCCATTTTGTCACTCCAGCGGGCTCTTAGGTACTGTTCTCATTAAGAAATTCGATGAAATGCACACATGTGGTAATTTGAATCACGAATCGTACCATTTTTTCGCCAACCTTCCTGAATTTTATGCCATATCCTACAAGGCCCTAAAGGACATTGAGAAATAAGAGTGTTATCAAATTGTTATGTTCGTGATTTCCACTTCCAGGCAACCGGGATTCTGTTATTAATTCCTATTTTTGATAGGATCAGAAAAGCGTAAACTGATGAAGAAACAGGACATTCGAATCCTCCTTGTAGATGACGAACCGGACATCCTGGAGATCCTGAAATACAACCTCTCTTCGGAAGGCTATCAGGTCTCCACCGCCAAGAACGGGGTTGAAGGGATTCAAAAGGCCAAGAAGAAGAAACCTCATCTGATCATCCTGGATGTTATGATGCCGGAAATGGACGGGATCGAGGCCTGTGAGAAGATCAGGAACACTGATGGCCTGCAGGACACCATTATCACCTTCCTTACAGCCAGGGGAGAAGATTATTCCCAGGTTGCAGGCTTCGACGCCGGAGCCGATGACTATATTACCAAACCGGTGAAACCCAAAGTGCTCGTCAGCAAGGTCAAGGCACTTCTAAGGAGATTGAAGGAGGAGGAAGACACGACCCCGGAGATCAAAAAGGTGGGGAATATCGTCATCAATAGGGAAGAATACAAGGTGGTGAATAACGGGGAGGAGATCGTTCTTCCCAGAAAAGAATTCGAATTGCTTTCCCTGCTCACTTCCAAGCCCGACAAGGTCTTCAAAAGGGAGGTCATCCTGGATAAGGTCTGGGGACAGGAAGTAGTTGTAGGAGGCAGGACCATCGATGTCCATATCCGGAAACTTCGTGAAAAGATCGGGGACCATCATTTTAAAACCGTCAAAGGCGTAGGGTATAAGTTTGTATTGTAATGGCCATAAAACTCAGGAAATCCTACAAGTTTGCGCTGAGGTCTTCCCTGTACATTTCTTTTTTACTGCTGCTGTTTTCCCTCCTGCTCTTTGCTAATTTTTCTCTTTGGGATTACTGGCCTGTTCTGGCTGTTTCCATAGTACTTGTATTCGGGGTTTCATTTCTGGTGATCCAGTTCCGCGTGGAAAAGTTTATCTACCGCAGGATCAAGAAGATCTATGATGACGTCTCCCTTCTGGAATCCACCTCATTTACCTCAGGACCTATAACCACCGATATGGCTACGCTTACCGAGGAGATAGAGAAGTTCGCCAAGGACAAACGCATCGAGATCGACACCCTCAAAATACGCGAGGAATACCGCAAAGATTTTTTGGGCAATGTGTCTCATGAACTCAAGACCCCGCTTTTTACCGTGCAGGGGTACATCCTTACCTTGCTTGACGGTGCCATGGAGGACAAAAAGGTTCGGAAGAAATACCTGCAACGCGCAAATAAGGGAGTGGAACGACTCATCTACATTGTCAAGGATCTCGACCTGATCACTAAGCTGGAGGTAGGTGATCTCAGCCTGGACATTACAACTTTTGATATTATCGATCTGATCAAGAGCGTCTTCGAACTCCTGGAGATGAAAGCGGCACGTAAGAAGATCACCCTTACTTTTGACATGGATTACAGGGATCCCATCTATGTGAAGGGAGACCGGGAAAAGATACAGCAGGTCATCACCAACCTCGTCGTCAATTCCATCAAGTACGGCCATCCGGACGGCACCACGGAGGTCAGTGTGGAAAACCTGATCAAGAACAAGGTCATTGTTCGGGTGACCGATAATGGAGAGGGCATACCCGAGGCGCATCTGCCGAGGATCTTCGAGCGTTTTTACCGCATTGACAAAAGCGGCAGCCGGAAGGAAGGAGGGTCGGGTCTGGGACTGGCGATCGTCAAGCACATCATTGAAGCCCACGGAGAAAAGATCTATGTGGAAAGTGCCGTCGATGTAGGCTCTGAGTTCTCTTTTACCCTGGAGAAGGCACAGAAGCCTCCGGCCTAATTCTGCCTTCCTTTTCCTGAAATCCTTAGCTTTGCCTCAACCAACACCTGAACCTATTGGGCAGCAAGAATAAACTAAAACGCTTCCGGGAAAATGAATCCTTCCCCAATGTTTTGCAACCCAAGCGGGAGGAGGTCCTTTCCGGTCTTTTTCCGCACAAAGGGCGGTGGTCCGAGTTTTTCGGCAATGAGCGTCCCCTAATACTGGAACTGGGCTGCGGTAAAGGAGAATATACGCTCGGCCTCGCGAGAATGCACCCTGAAAAAAATTATATCGGTATCGACATAAAGGGTGCCAGATTGTGGAGAGGTGCCAAGACTGCCATAGAAGATGCCATGACCAATGTCGCCTTCGTGCGTTCGCAGATCGGCCTTATTGATGGGCTTTTCGCACCGGGGGAAGTATCCGAGATCTGGATCACTTTTCCAGACCCCCAGATCAAATACAAGCGGACCAAGCACAGGCTTACCAACATGGAATTCCTGGAAAAATACACTTCCGTCCTCAGGAAGGAAGGTTTCGTTCACCTGAAGACTGACAGCGAGTTCATGCACGGCTACACCCTGGGAATACTCCATGCCCGGGGGCATGAGGTCATCTACAGCAACCACGACATATACAGGAATGAAGGGAGCCCCAGGGAGGTACTGGATATACAAACCTTCTATGAAAATCAGTATCTTGAGATGGGAAAAGCCATCACCTATGTAAAATTCAGGTTGTCTGCCATATGACCCACCTCATCATCCTCTTCTTTGTGACCTATTCGGCCGCCTTTATGGCTACCGTCCCTCCCGGATTGCTGAATATGAATGCGGCCAAAGCCAGCGTGGAAAAGGGGAAGAGCAATGGGATCATCTTCAGTCTGGGCGTATCCACCGTGATCATGATGCAGGCCTATATCGCTGTGCTGATCTCGAAATACCTCTACAACAACCCGGAAGTGATCGATCTGTTGATGAAGATCGCTCTCGGTATCTTCGGTTTTTTTGCCATTTATTTCTTTGTCCTGGCCAAGCGCTTCAAACCCAAGGAACTGAGGATCGGGAAGTTCAGCAAGAAGAACAGCTTTTTTAAAGGAATGCTGCTGGCAGCCTTAAACCTGCTGACCATTCCCTACTACAGCGGGCTCAACGTAATGTGGAATGCCTCTGGGTGGATCAAGTTCGAACTCTGGGACATCGCCACCTTTATCCTGGCGGCAGGCCTGGGGACCTTTACCGTGCTGTACCTCTATACCTTTTATTTCAACAAGCTCGATCTGAAGGACAAAGCCTTTTCCAGGAATTCCAATTATATTCTCAGTGCTCTGATGCTGATCTTGCTTATCATCACCCTTATACGCCTATTTTACAGAGATCATGGCTAAACAGGAAACAGATTTTTTTAAGCGTGTTTACGATCTGGTCAAACAAGTTCCTTTTGGCCGGGTGACCTCCTACGGTGCCATTGCCCGCTATCTCGGTGCGACCCGCGGTGCCAGGATGGTGGGATGGGCGATGAACAATGTACCAGACCGCGAAGAGGTGCCCGCTCATCGCGTGGTGAACCGGGTGGGACTACTCACCGGGAAACATCATTTCGGAGGGACCAACCTTATGCAGCAGTTGCTGGAGAACGAAGGACTCGTCATTGTCGACGACAGGATTCAAGATTTTGAAAAGCACTTCTGGGACCCCCTGAAAGAATTGGGAGAACCAGAATGAAATCGGGGTCATCCCCCTGAATATCAACTATAGTAAAGCGGTATGACCCTATAAGTCATTTCCATTCAGTTACTTCCTTATCTCACCCCTATGCCGTATCTTTGCTGTTTAGAATGATTATACATTAGTAAACGGCACGTCTGGATGAAACTCGATAAAAAAGCAATACTCAAAGCCCTGGAAACCATCACTGTACCCGGAGAGGGACAGAATATGGTGGAGAGCGGTGCCGTCAGGAATATCCAGACCTTCGGAGACGAAGTGGTAGTGGATGTGACGATCAAAAATCCAAGTCTTCAGGCTAAGAAAAAGACCGAAGTGTCCATCCTCCAGGCAATACACCGGGAAGTATATGAAAAGGCAAAGATCACCGTCAATCTCAATGTAGAGGCGGCTGCCAAGCCGAAAACCAATGAGATCAAGGGCACTCCCATCCCAGGGATACAAAATATCATCGCGGTAGCTTCCGGAAAAGGAGGGGTAGGCAAATCCACTGTTACGGCTAATTTGGGGGCTACCCTCTCAAAAATGGGCTTCAAGGTGGGAATACTGGACGCCGATATCTATGGTCCTTCCATCCCCATCATGTTTGACGTAGCCTCACAGAAACCGCTGGCGGTAGATGTCAACGGCAAATCAAAAATGAAGCCTATAGAGAATTACGGGGTAAAAATCCTGTCTATTGGCTTCTTTACACAGCCCAACCAGGCTGTGATCTGGAGAGGACCTATGGCAGCCAAGGCCTTGAATCAGATGATCTTTGACGCCCATTGGGGGGAACTTGATTTCCTGCTGATCGATCTTCCTCCCGGTACGGGAGACATCCATCTGAGCATTATGCAGGCTCTGCCCGTCACAGGGGCCGTAGTGGTGAGTACACCTCAGGAAATCGCCCTAGCCGATGCCCGAAAAGGGGTCGCCATGTTCCAGCAGGAGGCCATCAATGTTCCGGTACTCGGTATCGTAGAAAACATGGCCTATTTTACGCCTGCTGAACTCCCGGAGAATAAGTATTACATTTTTGGAAAAGACGGGGCCAAGAATCTGGCAGAGGATATGGAAGTGCCCTTCCTCGGAGCAATCCCGCTTGTGCAGAGTATACGGGAAGCCAGCGATGCGGGAAGGCCTGCTGCCCTGCAAACCGCCACCCCCCTGGAGACCTCCTTTGAGGAAATCACCAGGAACACGGTCCAGGAAGTTGTTCGGAGAAATACCGATCTGCCTCCTACCGAAGCGATCAAGATAACGACAATGGCCGGTTGTTCTGCCGTTAAAAAGAAAGGATGATGACGCCTGACGAATTGAAAATAAAAGTTGAAACCGCACTGGATGAGATCCGCCCCTTTTTACAAAGCGACGGTGGCGATATCACGCTGATCTCCATTGAGAATGGAAATCTTGTAAAAGTGCGACTCGAAGGGAACTGTGTGGGATGTAGCGTTAATCAAATGACGCTCAAGAGCGGTGTAGAAATGACCATCAAAAAGCACGCCCCCCAAATAGAGCAGGTCGTGAATATGATAGATTGAGATGATGACCGTGTGTAATCTTCCCTTATTTAAACGTTGAATACAAGAATGATTAAGACAGATATCCTGATCATAGGAGCAGGGCCTACGGGGTTGTTTGCCGTTTTTGAGGCAGGTCTGCTGAAGATGAAATGCCACATCATAGATGCCCTGCCCCAGCCCGGAGGGCAATGCGCCGAGATCTACCCCAAGAAACCCATTTATGATATCCCCGGGTTCCCTGAGATACTCGCAGGAGATCTGGTGACCAACCTTATGGAACAGATAAAGCCGTTTCAACCAGGTTTTACCCTCGGAGAACAGGCCACGACCATCGAGAAACAGGAAGACGGCACCTTCGTGGTCACTACCAATGCAGGCACCCAACACCATGCACCTGTTGTGGCTATAGCCGGAGGCCTGGGGAGCTTTGAACCCAGAAAACCCCTCTTGCAGAACCTGTCTGAGTACGAGGATAAAGGGGTGGAATACATGATCAAGGATCCTGAAAAATTCAGGGATAAAAAGGTACTCCTGGCCGGAGGGGGAGATTCCGCCCTGGACTGGACGATTTTCTTGGCGGATGTGGCCCGGGAGGTTACCCTGGTACACCGCAGGAATGAATTCAGGGGAGCCCTGGATTCCGTGGAAAAGGTGCAGGAACTCAAAAACCTGGGCAAAGTAAACCTGATCACCCCGGCTGAGATCACTGCCATAGGTGGAAAGGAGGGTCTCGAATGGGCTAGCGTACGGAAAAATGCCGGGACCGGGGAGGAAGAGGAAACCAAGATTTTCATCGATGCCTTTATCCCGCTATTCGGTCTTTCCCCTAAATTAGGACCCATAGCCGACTGGGGCCTGGAGATCGAAAAAAATGCTATCAAGGTAGACAATACACTCGACTACCAAACCAATATTCCCGGGATCTATGCCATCGGGGATGTAAATACCTATCCGGGCAAGCTCAAACTCATTCTTTGCGGTTTTCACGAGGCTACCCTTATGTGCCAGAGCGCCTATCAGAGGATCAATCCCGGTAAGAGATATGTCCTGAAGTACACTACCGTTGGGGGTGTACACGGATTTGACGGCACCAAGAAAGAGGCTCCAAAGGCCGTTGTAAAAGCAATTGAGTAGGCCATGAGCGATATCCAGATCACCATAGCGGACAGGGAGGGCAGGATCCACAGGGTATCTGCCCCTACGGATATGAATATGAACCTGATGGAATTGGTGAGATCTATCGAACTTGCCCCTGAGGGGTCGATAGGGGTATGCGGGGGTATGGCCATGTGTGCTTCTTGCCAGGTATACGTTGATTCCATGCACGAACTCCCTGAAAAATCAGAAGAAGAGGAAGCTATGCTGTCTGAGGCTTTTTATGTCAAACACAACAGCAGACTCGGATGCCAGATCTTTCTCGAAAAAGACCTGCACGACCTGGAGGTGACCCTCGCCCCTGAGAGTTGATGATCAAATCCTCGCCTGGTAGGTGAACAGGTTGTAATACCTGCCTTCCAATGCGATGAGCTCTTCGTGTGTACCCGTCTCTGCAATACGACCGTTCTCAATGACCAGGATCTGATCAGCTTTACGGATGGTACTAAGCCTGTGTGCGATCACCAGGGTGGTCCTGCCTTTGGTGAGGGCTGAGAGACTTTGCTGTATAAGACTTTCGCTTTCCGTGTCCAGGTTGGAGGTGGCTTCGTCCAGGATCAGGATCCTGGGGTCGGCCAGTATTGCTCTGGCGATCGCGATCCTCTGCCGCTGACCTCCTGAGAGTTTGATGCCCCTTTCCCCGATCAAAGTGTCAAGGCCCTCATCGAATCGGTCCGTAAATTCATCGACATAGGCAGAGGCCACTGCATGCTGTAATTCTTCTTCACTGGCATTCGGCCTGGGAAATAGGATGTTTTCCCGTATGGTCCCTTCGAATAGGAAATCGTCCTGCAGCACAACCCCCAGGTGTTTTCTGTAGTATTTCAACACGATCCTTGAAAGATCATTTCCGTCAACAGTGATCACTCCGCTCTGTGGATTGAGAAAACTGGCTGCCAGTCCGGCTATGGTACTTTTTCCAGACCCTGAACTGCCAACGAGGGCTACCACCGTACCCGGGAGGACCTCAAAACTGACATCGTGAAGGACCTCCTTTTCCTCCTCGTAGGCAAAGGAGACTTTGTCAAAGACGATATGTCCCTGAATGCTTTCCGGGGTCAGGGTGCGTTGGCCCGTTTCTTCTTCCTCGGGGAGATTCATCAATTCTTCAGTCCGGTCTAGACCAGCTAGGGCCTCACTGAGTTGGCTTCCGATATTACTCATCTGTACGATTGGAGCGATCATAAGCCCCAGCAGAAAGGTAAATTCCAGGAACTCCCCCAGGGTAAGTGCATCAGTCATGATCTTGTAACCCCCAATTCCCATGATACCTGTGGTCGCCACCCCCAAAAGGAAGGTGGAGGAACTGGTCATCACAGCAGTAGCTGTCAGGCTCTTCTTTACATTCAGGTAGAGCCTGTGAACCCCGTCCTTAAAAATATGGTGCTCCTGTTCTTCCGCATTAAAACCTTTGATAACCCGTATTCCCCCCAGAGTTTCCGTAAGCCGACCTGTGACCTCGGCATTGATCTTACCCCTGTTGCGGAAAATCGGACGGATGATCTTGAATGCCTTAAGGGCCACCACGGCAAAGATAGCCAGGGGTATCAGGGCAAAGAGGGTCATGGAAACGCTAATATTGAGTAAGAGGATGAGCGCTACAACTGCTGTGATAGAACCTCCGACCAGCTGTACCAGCCCGGTACCTATGAGGTTCCGCACCCCTTCCACATCCGTCATGATCCTGGAGACCAGCTCCCCGGATTTGGTATTGTCAAAGAACCGGATAGGCAGGGCCAGGATCTTGTGCTGTACCTGGGCCCTGAGCTCGGAAATCATATATTGGGCCTGTATGCTGAGGATCTTGGTCAGCATAAAGGAGGTAATGGCCTGAACCAAGATTGCCAGGATGACCACCCCGATAAGGACCTTCAGGAAGGGGATGTCCTTATTGGGGATGATATCGTCCATGAGGTATTTCAAGGACATCGGAGCTACAAAACTGGCGGCCTTGCTGATTACGATGAGTACCAGTCCGATGAAGACTAAATTGCGTCTGGGCCAAATGATGGTCTTGAAGGCTTTGAGGATGCTGACTTTTTTACCGGACATGGGATGGGAGGACTAGCAGATTGGGGCGCAAGATACTTATTATTTAGGAGTACGATGGGTGAGAGAATATGCTGACGGGAAAGAAAATTAGTTTTTCCCGAGGAAGTCAATTAAATTCACGCAACTTCAATTTCGCTACATGAAAAAAGCCGGATTCTATCTTTTTGCCTTCTTGCTGGCCCTGTCTTGGGTTTCTTGCGGGACTCAAGGAGAACTATCTGAAGAGGAGCGGTGGGTAAACCACGCTGAGAACACGACGATTTACAGAGATTCCTTTGGGGTTCCCCATATTTATGGCAAGTCCGACGCCGATGCGGTTTTTGGCCTGTTATACGCCCAGTGTGAGGATGATTTCAACCGGGTGGAACAAAACTATATTTGGGCCATCGGACGGCTGGCCGAGGTAGAAGGGGAAGAAGCGCTTTACAGTGATCTCAGGGCACGGATGTTCATGAGTCGGGAAGAAGCAATAGCACTTTATGAAGGAAGTCCGGAGTGGCTCAAGGAACTTTGTCAGGCCTTTGCCGATGGCATCAATTACTATCTTCACACCCATCCCGAGGTTGTCCCCAAATTGCTGACACGTTTCGAGCCCTGGATGCCCATGTACTTCAGCGAAGGCTCCATAGGGGGGGATATTGAGCGCATCAGTACCCGGAAAATAAAGGCGATGTACGAGAAAGGGATATCCTTTCCAAAATCCCTGGAAATGAAAGAAGAACAAAAGGAAAGAGAGCTGGAACCCCAGGGGTCTAACGGGATTGCTATTTCGGGGGCTCTTACCAAATCGGGTAACCCCATGTTGCTGATCAATCCCCATACTTCCTTCTACTTCAGGGGGGAAGTACACGCTGTGAGTGAGGAAGGGCTGAATGCCTATGGGGCGGTGACCTGGGGGCAATTCTTTATCTACCAGGGATTTAATGAAAAGACAGGATGGATGCACACCTCCACCTACACCGATGTGATCGATGAGTTTGTGGAAACCATAGTGGAGATGGACGGAAAGCTCCTGTATCAATACGGGCAAGAACTCCGGCCTGTAGAGGTTTCTGAAGTGAGCCTTAAATACAAGGAGGGGGATCAGGTCAGGGAAAAGACCTTCCCCTATTACAGGACCCATCACGGGCCTGTCACCCACATGGAGGGAGACCGGGTTGTGGCCTCCGCCATGATGTGGGAACCGGTGAAAGCCCTGGAGCAGTCCTATATCAGGACAAAGCAATCGAATTATGACGGTTTCAGAAAGATGATGGATATACGCACCAATTCCTCCAATAACACGGTCTATGCCGATACTGACGGGAACATCGCCTATTTCCACGGGAATTTTATCCCCGTCAGGGACACGGTTTTCGATTATACACGACCTGTTGAAGGAAAGGACCCGAATACGGACTGGAAGGGCCTGCACCCGGTTGAAGAGCACATCACACTTCTCAATCCGCCCAACGGCTGGATTCAGAACTGCAACTCCACCCCTTTTACTGCTGCCCTGGAATACAGCCCGAAACGAGGAGAATATCCCTCCTATATGTCTATTGACCGTGAGAACTTCCGGGGGGTGCACGCCATCGAATTGCTGAAGGGACGAAGCGGCTATACCCTGGACAGTTTGATCGAGCTGGCCTATGATCCGTATTTACCGGCATTTAAAGCCCTGATCCCGGGTCTCGTGGAGGCGGCTGAGGAAGCAGGAGGTTTGGATCCTGAGATAAAGGAAGCCATTGAGGTATTGCGTCAATGGGATTTTAGAACCTCCAAGGAATCCGTAGCCATGACACTGGCACATTATTACGGGACGATATATGGCAGAGAAGGAAGCCTTCCTTATCCCATGAGCGATATGGAGGCCATGAAGTATTTCGGCACCCGATCTGCCGGAGTAGAAAGGCTTCAGGTCCTGAGGAAGGTCCTGGATCAGCTTAAAGAAGACTTTGGTACGTGGCAAATGCCCTGGGGGGAGGTGAACCGCTATCAAAGGCTCAATGGAGACATCCGCCAGCCCTTTGACGATAGCAAATCGAGCATCCCTATCGGTTTTGCCTCAGGTCGGTGGGGCGCCCTGGCGGCCTACGGTGCCCGCTATGACAACAACACCAAAAAGATTTACGGGACCCGGGGGAACAGCTTTGTGGCCGTGGTGGAATTCGGGGAGAAAGTGAAGGCAAAAAGCATACTGGCAGGTGGACAAAGCGGGGATCCTGATTCACCCCATTTTGATGATCAGGCACAGATGTACGCCGATGTTCAGTTTAAGGATGTGCTTTATTACAAGGAGGACGTGATGAGGGAGGCTGAGGAGTCCTACCAGCCCGGTAAAAGGTGATCGCTATTCCTGAACTATGATCAGTGATGCCTTGGATCCTGTAGATAGCAGCCACTTATTGGAGTAGATTAGCTTACCCATGTCGTCATAGACATCTACCTGGGCGGTGTTAGGGCCTGAAGAACCCTGGTTCAGTGCCTCAAAATCGAGACGATTGAATCCTTTATCCAGGTTGAGGTTAATCCCTTTGAAAGATCCGGTAAGCAGGATATTAGGGTCTACAACTTCCCCATTGGCGTAAATCTTCACCCGGTCCCCATCCACGTATTCGTGATCCCTGCAGACCACACCCACGAATTTGGATGATGTCTTTACATCTCCCAGGTACATATCCCCGTAATGTTCCTTGCTGTTGGCCTTTTCCCGTTCACCTACTTTGGGGTCTATATCCATATCGTATCCCGCTTGCCTCAGCTCCCTGTCTGGAAGCATCTTGACGTTCGGGTTCATGGAATCTTTGATATTAGGAGCCTTCCCCATATCGATCACGGATGGGATGCGCAGGGTGGCATTGGGAGTAGGGGAGACTTTGATGTCCAAGGTGGGTTTAGGCCCTATTTTTAGGGGCTTAGTGGTAGGAAGGTCTGTCTGGGCATAGGTATTTCCTGCCAGAAAACAGATCAGTAAAAAGCCAAAAACCTCTTTCATCGCAATTTCTTCGAGTAATAAAAGTAGCAAATACCTTGCCATGGGGATATAAAATTGCTGTTAAATTCGACGTAATCCGATCTCCCGCCCAAGGCTCCTTTTTGGTTAACCGAACTCCCTGTAACATTTATAATTAGTTCATTCACAGGTATATTGGGGAAGTTTTTGCTGCCAAACAGAGTAGAGGTAAGTATTCAGGATACTGACATATATCATATAATAGCCCGGGTAATAGTCCTAGTTTTATTTCGTGAATTGCTGGCCTTTGGTGCAATTCTCAAAAAATGGATCGTGTCATGGATCTTAAATCTGAGAAAACGGATATGTATATCCACTCCGGAGTGGTTTCGGCCATACGCGGCAGGTCCGTGATCGTTTCCCTCGACCAAAACATTCATTGTGAATCCTGCAGCGCCAGAGGAGGTTGTGGTATTGCAGATACAGGCAAACGAGAAGTGGAGGTTTACGATCCCGACAGGAATTTCAACCTCAATGAGGAAGTGCAGGTGACCCTGAAAAAGGGGTTGGGCCAAAAAGCTGTCTTTTGGGCCTATATCTTTCCCTTTTTCCTCATGTTACTCACCTTGGGCGTAGCTTCCCTGGCTTATGAAGAATGGGTAGCGGGACTCTTGTCCCTCCTCATCCTGATTCCCTACTACGGCATTCTTTATATGCAGAGAAATTATTTTCAGAAAACCTTCAGGATCTCGATCCTGAAAACGTAAAATACCATGTCTGAGTCCATCCTTTACAGTGCTATTTTGCTCGTCTTCCTGGGAGGCGTCGCCTCAGTGGTCCTCTACGTGGTCTCCAAGAAGTTCTATGTGTACGAAGATCCCCTTATCGCAGAAGTGGAGGAGCTCCTCCCTGCAGCAAACTGCGCCGGATGTGGCTTTCCAGGTTGCCGGGCCTTTGCCGAACAGCTGGTCAGTACTGAGGATATATCGGATCTCTTCTGCCCGGTGGGAGGGAATGATGTGATGAAACTCGTCTCGGAAACCCTGGGAAAAGAGGTGGCGGAAAAAGATCCTACAGTCGCCGTGGTGAGATGTCAGGGGAGTTGTGAGGTCCGACCCAAAACTTCGGAATATCAGGGTCCCAGATCTTGCGCCATATCCTCCCTGATCTACAGCGGGGAAACAGATTGCCAGTTCGGTTGTCTGGGAGAAGGAGATTGTGTTGCCGTTTGCAAATTCGACGCCATGTACATGGACGAAGAAACCGGATTGCCCGTGGTGATCACAGACAAGTGTACCTCCTGTGGCATGTGTGTGGAAGCCTGCCCCAGGGACATCATCGAAATGCGCCCGAAAAACAAAAGGGATCTCAAGGTATTTGTGGGATGTTTGAATGAAGAGAAGGGCGGCATTGCTAAAAGGGCCTGCTCCGTAGCTTGTATAGGGTGCTCCAAGTGCGTGGATGCCTGTCCGAAGGAGGCCATCATCATAGAGAACAACCTGGCTTATATTGATCCGGAATACTGTACGTTGTGCAGGAAATGCGTGCCCGTCTGTCCCACTAATTCCATCATCGAGACCAACTTCCCGCCGAGAAAAGAAAAAAAGGTAGAGAAAACGCCCCAACTGAATGTCGAACCTGATACCTCTGGAGACCATGCTTAAGACCTTCCCAAAAGGTGGGATCCATCCCCCAGAAAACAAGCTGACCTCTTCCAAATCCATCAGGAGAATGTCTCTCCCCAAGGTGGTTTATGTCCCCATTTCACAACATATAGGAATCCCGGCGGAGATTGTGGTAGACAGAAAGGACAAGGTAGAAGTAGGGCAGGTAATCGCCAGGTCAGGAGGTTTCGTTTCCTCGAATATCCATTCACCAGTGGCTGGGACGGTCACCAAACTGGACAAGATCGTCGATACAAGAGGCTATAAACAACAGTGTATTGTCATTCGCTCCGACCAAAAGGATGAATCGAATCTCCGGGAAGAAGATCTTCCATTGCTGGATCAGATATCCCTCGGGCCCCAAGAGATCCTGAAAAGGATATCGGATTATGGGATCGTGGGCCTGGGAGGCGCCACCTTTCCCTCTCACGTGAAGCTACAGGTAAAGGAAGACAAGAAAATAGACTGCCTCATCATCAACGGAGTGGAATGCGAGCCCTACCTGACCGCAGACCATCGTCTGATGCTGGAGAAGCCGAGGGAGATCCTCGTAGGTATTCGTATCCTGATGCACGCTCTACACGTGGAAAAGGCCATCATCGGGATCGAAAATAACAAAAAGGACGCCATAGACCTGTTCCGTGAACTCACGGTCTCGGACCCTGGGATACGCATCGCGGCCCTTCAGGTCAAGTATCCCCAGGGCGGTGAAAAACAACTGATCCGGGCCTTGCTCAATCGGGAGGTACCCAAAAACGGACTTCCGATGGACGTCGGGGTCGTTGTTCACAACGTAGGTACGGTATTCGCCATCTACCAGGCCGTACAGCACAACAGGCCACTCATGGAACGCGTGGTGACGGTAACGGGGAAAAAACTGGAGGACCCTTCCAATTTCTGGGTTAGGATTGGTACGCCGGTCAGCGACCTGCTCGAGGCTGCGGGTGGTGTTCCGGAAGATACCCGGAAGATCGTCAGCGGGGGTCCCATGATGGGTAAGGCTCTCAAAAGTACGGACGTTCCGGTTACCAAGGGCACCTCGGGTATCCTGGTCATCCCTGAAGGAGAGGCGAGCCGGGGTAAACCAAAAAGCTGTATCCGGTGCGGTGAATGTGTCGATGTTTGCCCTATGGGCCTCGAACCCCATCTGTTGATGAACCTCACTGAAAAAGGCATGTTTGAAAAGGCCGTTACCGAAGATATCCAGACCTGTATCGAATGCGGTTCCTGCAGCTACGTATGCCCTTCTCACCGTCCACTATTGGATTATATCCGCTTCGGCAAATCCATCGCAAAAGAATTAGAAACCAAAAGAGCTTCCTGAATGAGTGACCAGAACGTCATCGTTTCCGCCTCTCCCCATGTGCACTCGGCCCGTTCCACGGAGCGCCTGATGTATGACGTGATCATAGCCCTGGTCCCCGTTTTCCTGGTCTCCCTCTATGTCTTTGGGATCAATTCCCTGATCGCTACCGGGGTGGCAGTGATATCCTGCCTGCTCTTCGAATACCTCATTCAAAAACACCTCTTAAAAACGGATATCACCATTACCGATGGCTCAGCCCTGATCACGGGTATCCTCCTGGCCTTTAACCTGCCTGCGGGAATTCCTCTTTGGATGATCGTAATCGGGAGCCTGATCGCCATAGGCGTTGCCAAGCTCTCTTTCGGGGGTCTGGGGTATAACGTTTTTAATCCCGCCCTTGTAGGCCGGGTATTCCTCCTGGTTTCCTTTCCGGTAGAAATGACCCTTTGGCCCACCCCGGTGGAAAACAATACAACGGTAGTAGATGCCATAACTGGGGCCACTCCTCTGGGAATCATTAAGGAAGGGGTGCAATACGGACAGACGATGACAGAGATCTCTGCAAGGATCCCTTCAGAAATGGATATGTTCCTCGGCCTGACCTCCGGTTCCCTAGGTGAAATGTCTGCTGTGGCCCTCCTGCTCGGGGGTATCTACCTCCTGGTCAGGAAGGTGATCTCATGGCATATCCCTGTTATGGTATTGGTATCCCTTGCAGTGGTGACTGGAATTTTCTGGTGGTTCGATCCGTCGCATTATGCCAATCCCCTCATCCATTTGCTTTCCGGAGGGGCCATACTCGGAGCCTTCTATATGGCTACCGACCTGGTGACGAGTCCGGTAACCAAAAAGGGCATGGTCGTCTTCGCTATCGGGATCGGGGTCATCACCGCCGTCATCCGGCTCTTCGGGTCTTATCCGGAGGGTATCTCCTTTGCCATCCTGATCATGAACGCCTTTGTACCGTTGATCAACAGTTATTTTAAACCGAGGCGATTCGGTTCGAGGATCAAAGCAAAAATGATTTGAACGTGAAAAAAAAGGAATCAACATTGGTCAATATGGTGGTCGTACTCCTGATCATCACCCTGGTTTCCGGCCTCTCCCTGGGGTACGTCAATGACCTGACCCTGGAACCCAAGGCCAAGGCCCGCCTGGCCAAGAAGGTCAGAGCTCTGAATACCGTCTTGCCCGGCTATGACAACGATCCCGTCAGTGACGTAGTAAAGATAGCGTCAGAGCCTGTATCGGACAGCCTGGAGATCTACCCGGCATTTAAGGAAGACAGGTTTGCCGGCGCTGCAGTGACAGGTCAGTCGGATAAAGGATACAGTGGGCTTGTAAAGATCATGGTCGGATTCGCACCTGATGAAAGTATAGTGGATATCGTTGTCCTGGAACAAAAGGAGACTCCGGGCCTGGGCACCAAGATGAAAGGAGAGGCTTTTTTAAGGCAGTTCAGGGGAAAGAACCCCTCCTCATTTAACCTGAAAGTGAAGAAAGATGGAGGGGAGGTCGATGCCCTGGCAGGAGCCACCATCAGCACCCGCGCATTTGCGGAAGCAGCGACACAGGCGCATGAGGCTTTCCGTGAATTTAAAGGAAAAAGTATTGATACCGAGGATTGAGAACATGGCAGAAAAATCAACATTAAAACAGAATTTTCTCAAAGGCCTGATCAGGGAAAATCCGGTCTTTGTAATGCTCCTGGGAATGTGCCCCACCCTCGGGGTCACTTCCTCTGCCTTTAACGGGTTGGGCATGGGCGTGGCTACCCTTTTCGTACTGTTGATGTCAAACATCGTGGTCTCCCTGATCAAGTCGCAGATACCCAGCAAGGTCAGGATCCCCGCCTTCATCGTTATCATCGCCTCTTTTGTCACGATAGTGGAAATGGTCCTCGAGGCCTATATCCCATTTTTATACGAACAGCTCGGCATCTTTATCCCCCTGATCGTGGTGAATTGCCTGATCCTTGGAAGGGCGGAGACCTTTGCCTCTAAGAACAATCCAAAAGCCTCGATCGTAGACGCCCTGGGCATGGGCACCGGCTTTGTTCTCGCCCTAACGGTCCTGGGAGCTACGCGGGAGATCCTCGGTAATGGGAGTATATTTGAGTTCAGGTTTATCCCTGAAGAGGCCAATACCCTCATATTGTTCATCCTGCCACCGGGAGCTTTCATCGCTCTGGCTTACCTGGCGTTTCTTTTTAATCGTCTAACCCGCAAAGTTGCGTGATATGGAGTATTTCCTAATTCTGATCAGTGCCGTATTCGTCAACAACATCGTACTTTCCCAGTTTCTGGGGATCTGTCCGTTCTTGGGTGTTTCGGGCAAGGTTTCCACTTCGGCAGGTATGGCGGGTGCCGTGATGTTCGTCATGACCATTGCAACAACGGTAACATATCTGTTGCACGAATACATCCTCGTCCCTTTCGGCCTTAGCTATTTGCGAACCATTACCTTTATCCTGGTCATCGCCGCCCTGGTGCAAATGGTCGAGATCATTATCCGGAAGGTAAGTCCTCCCCTTTACCAGGCTCTGGGGGTATTCCTGCCCCTGATTACAACAAACTGTGCTGTCCTCGGGGTAGCTATTCTCGCTTTGGGGCTGCAGGATGCCTCCCTGCTCAAGGCGGTATTCTTTTCCTTTTCCAGTGCTATTGGTTTTGCCCTTGCACTCCTTGTTTTTGCGAGTATCCGGGAATTTCTGGAACTTGCAGATCTCCCTGAAGGCATGAAAGGGGTACCCATCAATTTGCTGATTGCAGGACTTCTTTCCCTCGCATTTCTGGGCTTTGCCGGACTGGCGTAAGATTTCTGATTTTAGAAGCTTTATTTATTCCATTTGATATGTCTCACCCGAGAAGAAGAGAGAGTCCGTATTGGTAAAATTGGAATCGGCCTTCACCTGGGCGATGAGGTGATCCACCCTCTCTTCAAAGGTGGTATCCGGGAATCTTCGGATAATACCTGTCACCATGGGATATTCGCTCCTGACGAGCATTTGCTGCAGGGTGGGATCCTCAGCCTCCGCATCGTGGACGAGGATGTCTTCCTCCGTGACACCTCCTTCTCCCAGGGTTACCACTTCCAGTTTCAGGCCGTTGAGAACAAGGCCTTTGTTACGCTCAGCACCAAAGATCATGGGTTTACCGTGTTCCACAAATAATTGTTTGTCTGCCCTGACGGTTTTATCCGTGTATTTTGAAAAGGCTCCATTGTTGAAGATCACGCAATTCTGGAGTACCTCAATAAGGGCAGTACCCTTAAACTTAGCAGCTTCCACAAACACCTCGGTCATTTCCTTGGGTGTATTTCCAGCCACACGAGCGAAAAATCTGGCCTGGGCTCCCAAAGCGAGTTCCCCGGGAAGAAAGGGAGGTTGTATATTCCCGTAGGGAGATGATTTTGTCTTCTGCCCCACCAGAGAGGTGGGGGAGAACTGGCCTTTAGTGAGGCCGTAAATCTCGTTGTTGAAAAGGACGATATTCAGGTCGAGGTTTCGCCTGAGGACGTGGATAAAATGGTTTCCCCCTATCGCCATGGCATCCCCATCACCGGTGATGACCCATACGCTGAGATCGGGATTGGCCATCTTTACACCGGAAGCAATGGCAGGTGCCCTGCCATGGATACCGTGCATCCCGTAGGTGTCCATATAATAGGGAAATCGGGAAGAACAACCGATTCCTGAGATGAAGACGATATTTTCCTTTTTTACCCCGATCTGGGGGAGGGCATTTTGCATAGACCTGAGGATGACATAATCATCACATCCCGGGCACCAGCGAACCTCCTGGTCACTGACAAAATCCTTGTACGTATATTTGCATTCGGCTTTTTCCATGGTCACTTCATCAATTCTTTAAATCTCTCTATTAATTCCACATTCCCAAAGGGCAGTCCCTGCACTTTGTTGAATTGCAGTAAATCCAATCCGTTGAAATTCATCCGCAGCAGGGAGGCGAACTGACCCGAGTTCAGTTCACAGACAACGATTTTCTTAAATCGTTTCAGAACCTCTTCCGTGTTTTTCGGAAGGGGGTTGATGTGATTAAAGTGGGCGAGACCTATTCCTTTGTATCCCAGCAGAGTCATCTCTTTAACGGCGGCATAAAGCGTTCCGAAAGTACCACCCCACCCGACGACCAGTAAGTCGCCTTCCTCGGCAAATTTAGTCTGCAATTCAGGTATGTAATTCTGTACGCGTCGGATCTTTTCCGCCCTGATTTCAGTCATATACTGGTGGTTTTCGGGGACGTAGGATACCTCCCCGGTAAGTTGATCCTTTTCCAGTCCGCCCACGCGGTGTTCAAGACCAGGAATGCCCGGGATCGCCCAGTCACGGGCCAGAGTGTCCTTGTCCCGCTTGTAGGGTTGCCAGTTTTCATCGGATTTCCCCAGGGTCAGGGGTTTGATATCGGGCATTTCGGCTACGGTCTGGATCTTCCAGGGTGCTGAACCATTGGCGATATACCCGTCGGTAAGCAGGATGACGGGTGTCATGTGTTCTAAGGCAAGCTTGGATGCTTCATAGGCATAATTGAAACAGTTGGCAGGGGTACTTGCTGCGAGGACAACGGCCGGACTTTCGCCGTTTCTGCCGTACATGGCCTGAAGCAGGTCTGATTGTTCCGTCTTGGTGGGAAGCCCGGTGGAAGGACCTCCTCTCTGGACGTTGACAATGACAAGTGGCAATTCGAGCATGACCGCCAGGCCAAGGGCTTCCCCTTTTAAGGCCAGACCGGGGCCCGAGGTTGTGGTGATAGCGAGGTCCCCGGCAAATGCCGCACCGATGGCGGAACTGATGCCGGCAATTTCATCTTCAGCCTGCAGGGACTTTACTCCGAAGTGCTTGTGTTTTACCAGTTCGTGAAGGATCTCCGAAGCCGGGGTGATCGGATATGATCCCAGGAACAGTTCCAGGCCGGATTTTTCGGCTGCAGCCAAAAAGCCCCAGGCAGTAGCTGTATTACCCATGATGATACGGTATGTTCCAGGGGGCATTTTGGCCGGTGCTACCGTATAAGAATTGGGGATCAGTTCCAGAGTCTCCGAATAGTAGTACCCCGCATTGAGCACCTTGGTGTTGGCTTCTACCAGTTCGGGTCTCGATTTGAATTTATTTTCGAAAAATTCAATGGTATGCTGCCGCGACCTGTGGTACATCCAGTATACCATTCCAAGGGCAAACATGTTCTTGGTCCGGGTAATGGTCTTGTTGTCCAATCCGTCCACATCCTTGAGGGCTTCTTTGGTCAGGGTGGTCATGGGGACTTCGATGACCTGGTATTCATTCAGGCTCCCGTCTTCCAGCGGATTGGAGTCGTATTGTGCCTTTTCGAGGTTTTTTTTGGTAAAGGAATCCGTGTCCACGATGATACCGAAACCCGGCTTTACGGCGTGGAGATTGGTCTTCAAACCGGCCGGATTCATGGCTACGAGCAGGTCTACATGATCGCCGGGAGTACTGACTTCCACACTTCCTATGTGCACCTGGAAGCCCGAAACCCCGTACAGGCTTCCCTGGGGAGCTCGTATTTCAGATGGATAATTTGGGAAAGTGGCGACATCATTTCCAAACATGGCCGAGGTATCGGTAAACTGTGTGCCCGTTAGCTGCATACCATCTCCGGAGTCTCCGGCGAAGCGCACTACGACAGCTTCAAGCGCCAATTCAGATTTTTTCGCTGAGGTCATGGTCATGGTTCCTGACTTTTAAAATTCCACATACTGCTTTCCCTTAAGAGCATTCCTCTTAAAGTTCTTAAATATATGTTTAGTATGTCTTATGAAATATGACAATTATCATTACACGCCCGGAAAAGGAATTTTACTTTAGCCTTTGTATCATTAAATCTGTAATTATGGCGATTATCATCACTGACGAATGCATTAACTGCGATGCCTGTATATCAGAATGTCCGAACAATGCTATATACGAGCCTGATCAGGAATGGTCCTATTCGGATGAAACCGCATTATCGGGTATGATTAAGACGCCCGGAGGAGCTGAGGTGGATGCCGACGCTGAGAACGAGCCGATTTCCGATGAATTCTATTTCATCGTCCCTGATAAGTGTACCGAGTGTAAGGGCTTCCACGATGAGCCTCAGTGCGCTTCGGTCTGTCCGGTAGATTGCTGTGTACCCGATGACAACCACGTAGAATCTGAAGACCAGTTGCTGCAGAAAAAAGCCTGGCTCCACGGGGAATAACGTGCTTTGCAAAATAGCCGTAGCGCAGAATAAAGTCCGGATCAGAGATCAAACCAAACCTTCCTGAATTGGAAGAAGACCCCTTTGCCAATGACTGGCAAAGGGGTTTTTCATTCTGAGGACACAACCTCATTTTTTGGCTTGCGCAAAGTGAGTCCCTCCGACTTTCCATCAATGAGTACACGCTGTGATAAGTGGCAGGAAATGAGGTTCCTCCACCTGATAAATGTCATAGTTTCCCCTTCTGTATAATGGTACTTTTAGAGGATTCCAGGGCTGTGAAAATTCCGCACCCGGATCTCAGGCGAGGGTCACACCAACACCTGAGCACCTCAGCCCGATTTGGTTCATGTCTTTTAATGTAAATAGTACACCATGAAAAAAGAATTTCCAAAGCTTATCTGCGACGCCAATGAGGCGGTTGCCAGAATAGCCCACAAGACAAATGAGGTCTGTGCGATTTACCCGATCACTCCGGCTTCTCCCATGGGAGAACACGTGGATGTCTTCAGTGCCGAAGGGCAGAAGAACATCTGGGGAAACGTCCCCAGGATCGTGGAAATGCAGAGTGAAGGAGGTGCTGCAGGTGCCGTACACGGTTCGCTACAGGCCGGAGCCCTTACCACCACATTTACAGCTTCCCAGGGATTGCTGCTGATGATACCCAATATGTATAAAATAGCGGGGGAACTACTGCCAGCGGTGATCCATGTAGCTGCACGTACGGTAGCCACCCATGCCCTCTCCATCTTCGGAGACCACTCGGATGTCATGGCCACCCGCCAGACCGGTTTTTCCATGATGTTCGGGGGGTCAGTACAGGAAGCGATGGATTTCGCCCTGATCTCCCAGGTGGCTACCCTGAAGACCAGGGTACCCTTCCTGAATATTTTCGACGGCTTCCGTACCTCCCATGAGATCTCCAAGATCGACTCCATCCCGGATGAAGTGATTAAGGCCATGATGCCCGAAGACCAGATCTCGGCCCACAAAGAGCGGTCTTTGGATCCCGATCACCCCGTGGTGAGGGGAACCTCCCAGAACCCTGATGTTTTCTTCCAGGCCAGGGAAGCTGCCAATCTGCAGTACGCCAAGGTCCCCGGAGTGGTTCAGGAAGTGATGGACGAGTTCTATTCTCATACAGGAAGGCGTTACAACCTGTTCGACTATGTAGGTCATCCCCAAGCAGAGCGGGTGATCGTGATCATGGGTTCCGGCGAAGGTGCTGTTCGCGAAACAGTAGATACCCTGGTGGAAAAAGGAGAAAAAGTAGGAGCTCTCTTTGTCAGGCTGTACAGACCCTTCTCTGTTTCACATTTTATCGACCTGTTACCTGAGACAGCACAGAAGATCGCCGTACTCGACAGGACCAAAGAACCGGGAAGTATAGGCGAGCCCCTCTATCTCGACGTGGTGACCGCCTTTGTGGAGAGTCACAGAAAAATGCCGGTAGTCGTCGGTGGCCGATATGGCCTTTCTTCCAAGGAGTTCAATCCGGCAATGGTCAAAGGGATCTACGATGAATTGCTCAAGGAAGAACCCAAGAACCATTTTACCATAGGGATCAAGGACGATTTGGGGCACACCAGCCTGGAGTACAACCCTGTTTTCAAAACAAAGAAATCGACATTCAACTGTATGTTCTACGGCCTGGGATCTGACGGTACCGTAGGTGCCAACAAGAACTCTATCAAGATCATTGGGGAGACCACAGATAATTATGTGCAGGGCTATTTTGTCTATGATTCCAAGAAAGCAGGAGCACAGACCATTTCGCACCTGCGGTTTGGACCAGATCCTGTTTACTCTTCCTACCTGATCAACACAGCCGATTTTATCGCCTGCCACCAGTTTAATTTCATAGAGAAATACGATGTCCTCAGCCACATCAAAAAAGGAGGTACCTTCCTCTTGAATTCCCCCTATGACAAAGATGAGATATGGAATGAACTGCCCAGTACCATGCAGCGGGAGATTATCGATAACCAACTGAATTTTTACGTGGTCGATGCCACGAAGGTGGCCCATGAGGCCAAACTGGGGAAACGCACCAATACCGTTCTCCAAACCTGTTTCTTTGCGATCTCCGGAATTTTGCCGAGGGAAGAAGCGATCGAAAAGATCAAGAATGCCATCGTCAAGTCCTACTCCCACAAAGGGGACAAGGTGGTGAAGATGAACTTCAAAGCCGTGGATACAGCTTTGAAACACCTCGAAAAGGTAGACTACCCTCGGGAAACCACGAACACGCGTGGTTTGAAATCCATCATGAGCGGGGAACCCGATCCGTTTGTAAAAGAGGTTCTGGGTAAGATCCTGGCCGGAAGGGGTGATGAACTCCCTGTGAGCTATTTCCCAATTGACGGAACGTTCCCTACAGGAACCACTCAGTACGAGAAAAGGGGGATAGCAGACTTTATCCCTATCTGGGACGGGGAAGATATCTGTACCCAGTGCAATAAGTGTGTGGCTATCTGTCCGCATGCAGCTATCCGGGCTAAAGTCGTCCCCAATGAAGATCTCAGCAAAGCGCCTGACACCCTAAAATACGTTCCCGCCAAGGGCAGGCCTTTTAACGCAGAAACGGAATCCTATATCCTGCAGGTATCGCCTGAGGATTGTACGGGATGCGACCTTTGTGTGGCTGTATGTCCTGCTGAAAGCAAGGAAATACCTGATTTCAAGGCGATCAACATGCACAGGAAACTGGATGTGGATACCGTTGAAAACGAGCATTGGAATTATTTCACCCAGTTGCCCGACTATGACCGGTCTGCCCTTCAGATCACCAATGTGAAAGGGTCTCAGTTCCTGGAACCCCTGTTCGAATTCTCAGGGGCCTGTTCGGGTTGTGGGGAAACTCCTTATATCAAAATGCTTACCCAATTGTACGGGGACAGTATCATGATCGCTAACGCTACGGGCTGCTCCTCTATTTACGGAGGAAACCTGCCTACCACACCCTATAAGACCAACAAGGAAGGCCGGGGTCCTGCCTGGGCCAACTCTTTGTTTGAAGATAATGCAGAGTTCGGTTTCGGTATGAAACTGGCCCTCTCCAAAAAACAGGAGATCGCCGTAGACCTCTTGAAATCCCTTGAGGAGACCGTAGGCTCTGATTTGGTCAATGCTATTCTCGACAACCCTGAAGAGGACGAGGCGCAAAGGAAAGAGAAGTTCAAGCATCTCGATGAACTGAAAGCTGTCCTAAACAAGCACAAGGATATTCCCGAGGCCAATAAATTATTGCACCTTACCGAGTACCTGCGGAAGAAAGCCGTTTGGATCCTGGGAGGTGATGGCTGGGCTTACGACATCGGCTACGGCGGTGTAGACCACGTGCTGGCTTCCGGGGAAGACATCAATATCATGGTCCTCGACACCGAAGTGTATTCCAATACGGGAGGTCAGACCTCCAAGGCAACACCTCTGGGCGCGAGTGCCAAGTTCTCGGTTTCCGGTAAACGAACAGGGAAGAAGAGCCTTGCCCTGCAGGCCATATCCTATGGAAATGTCTATGTGGCACAGGTGGCCCTTGGGGCCAAGGACATGCAGACACTCCGTGCCATTGAGGAAGCAGCTGCCTATCCCGGCCCTTCCCTTATCGTCGCCTACTCCCACTGCGGAGAACACGGATACGACCTGAAAGAGGGTGCTCTCCATCAGGAGAGGGCTGTTGAAACCGGCTACTGGCCGCTGTTCCGCTTCGATCCTTCCAAACCCAAAGGCAAGAAGTTCAAACTCGATTCCAAAGAACCCAGCAGGCCCCTGGAAGATTTTATGTACAGGGAGACCCGATTTACAAGGGTGGTCAAGGAAAATCCGGAATTGGGTGAAGCCCTTCTCAAAGAGGCACAGGAAGAGGTTGAAACCAAATGGGAACGACTTGAACTCTTTAGAAATATGTAAAGCGAATCCCCCGGTTCGCCGGGGGTTGCTCTTAGAAGCTTTTATAACGAATTAAAACAGACATCATGGAAACTTTAGCAAACCCCTTTTTTGAGATTGCCGTAGCGAAAATGAAGGAAGCCAACCGGGAATTGTACAGGCCGGAGGAAGATGTCGTTTCTTTCCTGGTCTGCAAGAATGCGCAGATGGCTGTTCAGAACTACCTCAGAGGGTATCTGCTCCGCAGCGGGATCGAGACGAAAAAAGAAGATAGTCTGGACTCACTATATGATCAGTGTATAGAGCTCAACCGCAATTTCAAAGAAGTCAACCTGACGGGCTTCAACTGCCAGGCAGACGATATGAAGTCCAGGTATTGTGCCGGCGTTGAGAAGGTGAGCAGGTGCTTTGAGATCGCCAACAGGCTGGATACCTTCCTGAGAAAGGAAAAGGTGATTCATTGATCGTATGAAAAAAGCTGAACCTGGGACCGTCATATTTTGACGTGATGGTCCCTGGCAGCTACTTCCCAGTCTCCCGTGACCTTTTTGTCCGAGACGGTCATTACCTGCGGATACTTGGCTACCGTCGGACAGATGTGCATGGGGATTGCATAGAGGACCGTTCCGACGGAAATCTCATGGGCCTTCCCGGTTCTGACCACCAGATGTTCCTCGCTTTGTCCTATCTGTTCTGAGTTTTCCAGTTCAGGGAGCCACACCCTGGGGAAATCCATTTCCGGGGCGACAGATTTGTGACCCAGATCCAGACAGATAATACCCTTTGCCGGTTTACTAACCACCCGGGTCAGCAGTACGGCAGCTACCAGGAAATCCATTTCCGGGAAGGACTCCCCATATCGGGCATCCCACAATAAGGTTGTTCCCGGACTCGCGATCACTCCTTCCCTTTTCGCGTGAATGGGAAACGTGGGAGAGCCTCCGGCGATGATCTCTTCAACGGGGAGATGTTGCTTTTGGAGTTTGTGCTTCATTTGGGTCACCGCTTCAAACGCCTTGTCGCATTCCTCTTTTCTTCTTTCAAAGACGGAATTCCGGATATGCCCGTCATACGCATGCAGGCCAGATGCTCTCAGTGCGTCGTGTTTCACAATTTGTCTGTACAAATCGATAGCATCTTCCGAGGGTGCTATACCCGTCCTGTTCATTCCCAGGTTGAGATCGAGATACAGGGAGACGGTAACCTTTTTGTTTTCTGCCTGAGATCCGATCTCCCTTATGGCGGTATCACAATCCACCAGAGTAGAAAATATGGTATTTGGATAGCGTTCATACAGGTCGAGGAACCTCCCTATATTCGGTCCCACGGGTTGCATGGCCAGTAGCACATCGGGGGCACCGCATTTTCCGAGCAAGTCGGCTTCGGCCAGCGTAGCACATTTGTATTTTTCGATCCCATACTTCATTTGAAGTCGGATCACCTCCGCCATCTTATGGGTCTTAACGTGGGGGCGAAGTTTGGCAGGTTCCCCGGTCATCCGGATCATGGTTTCTATGTTCTTTTCGATCCGGTCCGGATAGACCAGGAGGGAGGGACTCGGAACCTGGTCCTCATCATCGATCTTGTACCACGGTCTTTTTTCCATGTTATTCTCGCAATTGAAACATGGCTTCGATCTCCACGGCCACTTGTCCCGGTAGTGTCATCCCCACTGCGCTTCTCACCCCCACACCGTTTTCTGTGCCAAAGATGTCTGCCATCAGCTCACTAAACCCGTTGATCACCAGTGGGTGCTGGTCGAACTCGGGGGTGGAATTGACCATTCCCAGGGTCTTGACAAGCCTTTTGATTCGGTCGACAGACCCGAAATGGGTGGTAATGGTAGCCAGCATGGTCAGCCCTACCTGTTCGGCAGCCAGCTTGGCTTCTCCAAGGGTCATGTCCTCGCCAACCTTTCCGGTGATATAGGACCCGTCAGTTTTCATGGGCCCCTGTCCTGAAACATAGAGGAAGCCGTCTACGACCAGTACGGGCTTGTAAAGTCCTGCTGGAGGTGGTGCGGGTGGCAACACCAGACCCAGGTCTTTGATGCGTTGTGAAGGGAGATTGCTCATATGTGTATTCTTAAATGAATTGATTCAAGATCAGTACTCCCATCAGCCCGGTAACACCAACGGTAGTTTCCATAAGTGTCCAGCTCCTTAGGGTATCCCTGACAGATAGGTTAAAATATTCTTTGAATAGCCAAAATCCGCTATCGTTGACATGAGAGAGCATCAGGCTACCGGAACCAATGGCCAGGACCATGAGCTCGGGAGAAATCCCTGTGGTCTCGATCATGGGCAGGACGATTCCTGCCGCTGTTAATCCGGCAACGGTCGCTGACCCTACACAAACCCTTATCACTGTGGCGATCATCCATGCCAGTAAAAGGGGGGAGACGGAGGAATCTTTAAGAAGGTCTGCGATATACTCGCTAACACCACTGTCTGTCAGTACTTCCTTGAGGGCTCCGGCACCTGCAATGATCAAAAGAACCATCGTGATCCCGGCTATAGAATTTCCCACAGAGTCCATCAGCTCTTTCATCTTCCTGCCCCTTAAAAGGCCAAGGGAGAAAATAGCAAAGAGCACTGAGACCAACATGGCGATCACGGGATTGCCCAGGAACAGGATAAGGCTGATGCCCCAAAGGTCATCGGGAAGGAAGAGTTCTGCCAGGGTCGCCAGGGAGATGAGGATCACTGGCATCAGGGCCGTGAGGATACTGATAAAGGTACCGGGCATTTCATCCTCGGGGATGGGGGTAGGGTTGACGAACTCCTTCAAAGGAGTAGCGTGTATGTTCTTTAAAGTTCTTGAAAAGAAAGGACCTCCCAGTATGATGGCGGGTACCGCTACGATCAGGCCATAGACCAGAGTCTTTCCAAGGTCCGCCCCGAACATGGCTGATATGGCTGTTGGTGCCGGGTGTGGCGGCAGATAACCATGGGTCACAGACAAAGAGGCGAGCATAGGCATCCCTACATACAGAAGGGGAAGTCCTGTGGCAGCCGCCACGGTGAATACCAGCGGGACCAGGATCACAAACCCAACGGTGTAGAACATGGGTATTCCCACAATAAAGCCCGTGAGAACTACTGCCCACTGGATGTTCCTGATACCAAACCTCGAGATCAGTTTGGAAGTGATCCGTTGTGCAGCCCCACTGTCCGCGACCAATTTGCCCAGCATGGCCCCCAGACCGAGTATGATGACAAGGAATCCCAAGGTGTTCCCGATCCCTTCTTGAATGGAATTTACCACCGTCACCAGATCCATACCCTGAGTGATCCCCACAAAAAGGGAGACCAGGATAAATGCGATAAACGGGTTTAGTTTCCACCAGGCAATCAGCAAGAAAAGAATGAGGATGCCTAGTATTACGATGAACAAGGGCATAGGGGAGGTGTTGAAATTGTGCTGCCTGTGTTAAAGTCCTAAATATACCATTTTGATCAGAACTAAAAAGGATCAATTTTTTATCTTGTAGTTCAATCCGTATGAGATGGATAAACGATCGTTTCTAAAGAAAATGGGTCAGGCCGCCCTTGTCACGCCTTTTCTGCCCCTGGGACTGTATTCCCGGGAGACAGTAGACAGAGGGACATACGACCTGGAGGACGAGGACGAATTCTGGCAGCGGATCCGACTGGATTACGCTTTGAAACCGGACTATATCAATCTGGAGAATGGGTATTACAACATCGCTCCCATCCCGACCATCCAAAAATTCCACAGGCATATAGAACAGGTCAATTACGAGGGCTCCTATTACATGCGCACTGTGCAGTGGGACAATAAAAAGCGGATCGCGGCCCGACTGGCCAACCTCGTGGGTTGTTCATCTGATGAGCTCATCATCACGCGAAACACCACGGAATCCCTGGACATGATCATCGGGGGATATCCCTGGAAAAAAGGGGATGAGGCTGTATTTGCGGTTCAGGACTACGGGGCGATGAGGGACCATTTTGCCCTTATGGCCGATCGGTATGGGATAGTGAACAGGACGGTTTCCCTTCCCAACCACCCGGCGTCGGATGAGGAGATCGTATCCCTGTACGAGTCGCGCATCACTCCAAAGACAAGGCTCTTGATGGTCTGCCATATGGTAAATATCACCGGGCAGATTTTGCCGATCAGGAAAATTTGCGATATGGCCCATTCCCATGGAGTTGAAGTCATGGTAGACGGAGCCCATTGCGTAGGCCACATTGACGTGAACATACGAGAGCTCAATTGCGACTACTACGGATCCAGCCTGCATAAATGGCTGAGCACCCCCCTGGGCGCCGGCATTTTGTACGTTTCCAAAAAAAATATATCCAAGATCTGGCCCCTCCTGGCCGAACATCGAAGGGAGGCGGATGACATCGGCCGGCTCAACCACATAGGGACCCATCCGGTGCATACAGACCTTACCATAAACGATGCCATGGACTATCTGGAACTGATTGGGAGCGAGCGGAAAGAGAACCGTCTCAGATTCCTGCAGCGATACTGGAGTGATGCCCTTAGAGATACGGAGAATATCGTTGTAAATACCCCTGTGGAAAGCCACAGGAGCTGTGGAATCGCGAATGTGGGTATTAGTCATATGAAGCCATCGGATCTTGCAAAAACACTGTTCGATGAATTCGGAATATTTACTGTGGCCATAGATCAGGAAAACGTAAAGGGATGCAGGATTACCCCTAATGTCTATACCACAACAGCAGAATTGGACGAATTTATCAAAGCGATGAAGAACCTCGCCCTGAGACAGGGGTAAAACTGACAATAATCATAGTTGATTAAGTGCTTAGAGCTTAGATTTGGATGTTTTTTCCTCCTGTACTTACCTCAGGGGCAACGCATTTTGCATAATAATCAATAACCTAAAATTGTATTCATGACTGATTTTCTCCAAAAAGAATCCCTGATGAGAAGTGTGGTTTTTTTGCGTATTCTCATTGGCTGGCATTTTCTGTATGAAGGCGTGATCAAGTTGTTCAACCCGGATTGGACGGCCTTTGGATACCTGGCCACCGCCCAGGGTCCCTTCAAGTCGATTTTTATTTCCCTAACAGGTGATGCTACCATCGGATGGGTAGATACACTCAACACCCTTACCCTTATTTTCGTGGGCATTACTTTGGTCCTCGGAATTTTTGAAAAATGGGGAGTGATCGCGGGGATAGCCCTCCTGGTGATGTACTACTTTGCACACCCTCCGTTTCCCTGGCTCGAACAGAGGAATGTAGAGGGCAGTTACTGGTTCGTCAATAAGAACCTGATCGAGATCGCCGCCCTTTGGGTCCTGCTGCAAGTG